>CAZNCQ010000037.1:0-36150 GCA_964571275.1 uncultured Myxococcales bacterium | reverse complement strand
TGTGGCAAGGAATGGTCCGCGGGCCGCATCCGCTGTCCGTCGTGCGCCGAGGAGCAGCCGGACAAGCTCGCGTCATTTCAGAGCGAGCGCCACCCCACCGTGCGCATCGAGACCTGCGCCAACTGCCGCGCGTACGTCAAGTCGATCGACCTCACCCTCGACGCGCGCGCCATCCCCGAGGTCGATGATCTGCTCTCGCTGTCGATGGATCTTTGGGCAGCCGAGGAGGGCTACGCGCGCATCGAGCCCGGCCTCGCGGGGCTCTGAAGGACCCGCGGGGTCCAGCGCCTACGGGAGCGGGATAACGGGTGGTGGAGGTCACCGCCGTGAAGTTGAAGCGGCCGATCGGCGATTCGGCCGCACCGCTGTCCGAAGGCCGGCTCGCCGCCCGTGTGTTCCACCTGTCGACACCGGCCGCGAGCTGCGCGAGATCGTCGAGGAGCTGGAGGTCGCGCCCGCGATCGTGCGCGACCGCTGGCACGAGTGGCTCGTCGATCTCGAGGAGGGCGGCTCGGACTCACACCACCGTGTCGATTGACAAGGTGCGCGCAGCGCGCGCACTGTTCGGCCAGGCTCGGTTCATGACAGCCTCGATTGGCAAGATATTCGTCAGCTACGCGCGATCCGACGCGGCGTTCGCCGATCGTATCGTCACCGCGCTCGAGAAGAGCGGCCTCGACGTCTGGATCGATCGGCGCGAAGTTGGCCTTGGCGATTCTTTTGTCGAGGCGATCAATGGCGCGCTGGAGGACGCCTCGTATCTGCTTTTGCTGGTGTCGCCGGCCTCGCTCGCTTCACACTGGGTGACGCGCGAATGGGCTTCCAGCCTGGCCTCGCGCAACACGACGATCATTCCGGCGCTGATCGCGGCCGTCGATCCGCCGAGATTGCTTCGCGACAAGGTGTTCGTCGATCTCGTCGCTGACTTCGACGCCGGGATCCGCCAGCTGGTGGAGTTCTTCCGCCGCGAGATCGAACCGGCCGTGCGTCCGAGCAAGGGGCCCCAGACCGCGCTTCTCGCTGGCGCAAACCGCTACGAGATCCGGAGAGTGGCGTTCGGCTGCCTCGACGAGGCGTCGTTTCGCTCTTACCTGTTCGATTTCGAGGTGGACCCGGGCTCGATCCGCGGCGAATCGCTTCAGGAGAAGATCCTGGACTTTCTTCACCGTGTCGACGCGGAGGGGGCGGTCAAGGACCTGCTTCGAAGCATGGAGCGCGACCGACGGGCCTGCGTGAAAACGCAGCTCGAGCGCGCGCGCGCGGATCAGCGTCGAGTCAACGAGCTGGACGTCTGACCGCGCGGCGTCCGCCGAGCGCGCACGAACGCACGCCAGCGCAAGACCAGCCTGCCGAGCATGTGTGGGCGAACCGCTCGTTGATGACAAAGGATACTGGCCCAGTCCGCGACCGGTCGCAGGCTCTTATCCTCAGCCGGCCGTGAGAGGTATCTCTGGGTCTCGGCGAGCGCTCGCGCCGCGCCCAGCTTCGCCAGCCGGGCGTAGATCTGCTCGGAGATCTCGACTCCGACGTCCGCGGGCACCTCCCAGAGCGCACTGATGACCGCGTGCGTACCCGCGCGAAGGAAGGCCGCCGGCAGACCGACGACTTGGCTGCCCGGGAGGACGCGGGCGTTTGCGGTCCAGCACGACGCGATCATGGCCAGCCGCAAGCGGTCGAGCGACAGCGCCTGGACATTCGCAAGGTCAATCCAATCGTCGGCAAGCGCCAATCCGGACCGGGCAACGACGCCGTCGTCGAAGCGCCCGTGACAAGCGAAGTGAGCGAGCTCGACGCGCGGGAGATCGCGGGTCACGTCCGCACAAGTGGCGTCGATTGCGACCTGGGATCGGGCCCCCGGGCAGATGCGGGTGACGGTCCGCGCCTCGCGTTCGGCTGCTGGAAGCTCGGGCATGTCCAGCCCAGGAGCGCGCGAATGCGGAACGGCCGCTGCCAAGGCGCGCCGTGGCCGTCCCGTGCCGTCCGCATCGCGACCGGCGCTCCAAACGGGATCGGGCAGCAACGAGATCGCGAGACGGTTCAGAAGCCGCGCGCCGTTGATCGTCAGCGCGGCGAACGGAACGTGAAACAGGACATCGTCCGGGACGAGGAGAAGGCGATCGATCTCGTCGGGCAACGACGACAGCACCACGTCCAGGCCGAGCCGGCGGCCCAGGTGATCACTGGCCTCGGCCGTTGCCCGCAGGCGTGCCGTCTGCAACAGGTTGACGAGCTGGGTCACGGCTCGCCAGAGCTCGCCTCGCGGAGTTTGCACGACGTGGTGAACGCAGCCACGCCGATGAGCGACGACGATCAGGATGCGGTCCGGCAAGCACATGTAGTGCGCCACTGCTGTCCGCCGCGGAAGCCATTGCGGGCGCGCGGAGACCCGCATGGGGGTGAGCGCGTCGTCGGTCCTGCCCGACCAGATGCGATCGAGATCGATCCAGAGCGCGCGGGTGGTCGCCTGCGAGGCCGTCGCGCCGGGAATGGCGGACCGCTCGCGCAGTTGCCAATCGATCGCGTCCCATTTGTTGAGACGATACATCCGCCAGTCCTGGGGACTGAGTCGGTCGCGCATCATCTCGACCAACCCGGCCTCGCGCTGGCGTGCCTCTTCAGCCGCGGGCCCCGACGAAAACATCGCCAGCAGGTGGCACGCGTCGCGCGCCCGGTGGGGCATGTCGAGCGCCAGGAACAGGCGCTCTGCCTCGGCCGCGCGAAGCGCGACGTCTTCCCCTTTGCAATAGAACGATACCGTCGCTGCGAGAAGCTCGCGCTCCGCATCGATGAGCGGTGAGTCGATGGTCGCGGACCACAGGAGGAGCTCATCCAATCGCTCGAGCAGGTCGGGACGCGCCTTCCGGTGGACCTCGATCATCAGCGACTGCGACCGGATCGCCCACTCTTGCGCCATCCGTTCGAACGCGCGCGGACGAGCCTGGCCGACCTCGACCTCGCACCGAAGCTCGGCGGCGCCCGGATCCGGTTCGGCCGGCAAGGCGAGCATTCGGACGACCGACGGTGGCAGCTCGCCTTGCCAGGCGCTGCGGCCGGCAAATAGGTCGAGCAATCGACCTTCGCCCGCGGTCGGGAGCAACGCCACCGCGTCACTCAAGCGATTGAGCGTGACGAGAATCTCGAGTTGGCGAGCCGTCGCCTCTCGAAATGACTCGCGTCCGGGTGCGCTTCGGGAGCGCAGCCCTTCGCACAACGCGAGCGCTGCGCTGAATCGTCCGCCGGTGTGAGCGGCCGCGGCTTCCAGCCGCAACCACGCGAACGGCGCAGCGCCGGTTGCCCGCGGCACTTCGTCGATCAGGGCACGCAGCTCGCGCGCCGCCCCGCGATCCATGAGCACCTCTCCCAGCGCCAGGCGGATGCCGTCGTCCAAAAGGAACGGGTCGGGCTGCTGCTTCAAAATTTCCAGCGCCCTGCGATAGACGCGCGCGGCGCTTCCCAGCTCTCCGACGTGCGCCCAGTATCGTCCGAGAGCGGCGAGGCGCTGTGCCCGCAGATCGGCGAGAGGGGGTTCGGCTGCGGGCGAAGGGATCGGGCGCGAGGCCGCGGCTTCCCAACCCGCCGTCGACGTGTCGAGCATCGATGACAGTCCCCGGCCCGCTTCGTCGGTGGCGTTCTCGTCCATTGCCAGGTGGGCCGCGCGCAGGAGAAAGAAAGCGCGCCAGTAGCGCTGTCCCTGGCGCTCGGCGTGCGCGAGCGCTCCGTCGTACACCTTGCGCGCCTCGTCGTTCATCCGGGCGCTCTCCAGGTCGCGCCCCATCGCGGCCATGAGCAGGTAGTCGACCGTTGACGGCGAAACGTTCCGTTGCAATTGAGCGCGCATCGCCGCGCCGACCTCGAAGATCTCAGCGCGTAACGCGTGGACGCGGGACGCGTTCCCCGCTTGCTCGGCGGCCGTGAGGCGGGTGAGCAACCCGCCGAGCGTCGTGTCGGAAGCTTGGCCTAGGGACAAGCGGCCTGCTCCGCCGCGTCCACGACGCCATCGCCGTTCGTGTCGCACGATTGCGTCGCGATGTACGCGACGTTTCGGCGACGATCGGCGTCCCCGTGCACCCGGCGGTTGGTGACCTCGCGCCGCAGATAGTGCGCTCGGTCGGAAACCAGCTGCGTGGGCTCCACGCCGGCGAGGGCGGGGGGAAGCTCGATCTTTTCCCAGCGCAGCGAAGGATTGGCGACGACCTTCGCGCCGGTCTCGCCCGGTGAGGCATCCCAGTCGAGGTGCGCGAGCACGGGCGCGTCCTGCGCATACACCACCTGGACGTCGCCGTCGCCGATGGCCTTCGCGACCTCGGCCGCGGACACGGGTGTGCGATGCTCGGGGATCGTTGCGACGGTGTGCAACGCGTGGCCGCGCCGGTCGAGCGCCAGCAGCGCGTACCCGTCGGGGCTCCCTTGGACGCGCAGATAATCGGCGAGGACCTTGGCATCGCCCCCGTCCGAAACCGGCAGGCTCTCCACTGCCTGCTCGTAGCGTGCCATTGCCGCGGAGCCTGGGGGGCCACGGGGCCCCTTGCCGGCGGCGGTGGCGAAGGAGATCGCCTGATCGAGATCGCGGTCGCGCAGCTTCGAAAATGCCGCGCGGATCGACACGTCCGGGTCGACGAGCCCCGGCGCCGGAGGTCCCGGGACCGGGTGAGGGCTTGGCGACGCAGACCCACTCGCGCGCCCGATGTAGATATCGCTCTGCCCGGCGTGCGCGGCGTCGAGCATCTGCCGGAGATCGGTGTGCGACAACCCGAGATTGGTGAACAGGTCGTTGAACGCGGACCGCGCATTGGCTCCGGCCGGCCGTCGTAGAGCAACGCCGCTGTCGGTGAACGACGCTTCGACCACCGGGATCCGCCTGTCCCCGGTGTGCAGGCGAGCACGGCGCGTGACCATACCGGGCGGAGCGTCGGTGAACGCGCGCGTGACCGTCGGCGCCGAGCTCGATTTGCTGCTCTCCTCGAGGTGCAGTGTTTGCCAGGGGAGGTTGTCGACCATCCGCGAGCCGGTCTGCTGCGGCACCGCGATCGCGATCGCGGTCTCGACCTTGGGCTTGCCTCCCTTGTTCAATCCGAACAGACCACTGATCCAGTCGCCCTCCGACGCCTTCAGCAGCGCCTTTCCCGACGGTTCGCCGCTGCCGACCTTCAACAGCACGGCCGGCTCCTTCGCCGAGTCGGCCGACGAAATGACCGCCTGGACGGTCCCGTCGGCCTTTCTGATGAAGTACGAGCCCGCCTGCGGTCGGAGCCCGAACTCGCTCGCGTTGCGGGTCAAACCGCCGTACTGAGCGCGCCTGGCCAGCGCAGACGCTTCTTTCCCTGCGCGCATCATGATCCCGTCCGACCAGTCGAGGCGGACGCCGCTGGATGTATGCCGGACCTTGAGCTGGCCGAGCCCGTGACCGCCTACGTTGACGGCCACGCTGCCCTCACCGTGACCTGCCGCGATCGTCGTCTCGACTCGATGAGCGTTGAGCTCGATACCGCCGCCCCGCGGCTTCTGATTGTCGGCGAGCGAGATCGTCGACGTCGGTTTGCCGGCAGGTAGATCGAACGTCGTGCCGCCTGTCGTCTTGAGGTGCGACGAGCCGGCGTGGATCTCTCCGGACAGGCCGCCGCGACGGAGGGCAGCCGGCAGAGAATCGCTGAGGCGTATCGCCGATTCGACGGTCCCCTTGGACCCGAGCGAGACGCCGCCCGACAGCACGCTGAAGTGGCCGTCGCTCATGTATGGCCGCGATCGCAGGATGTCGATGCACTCGGTCCCGTTCGCCCACTCCGAGCGCGGCCGAACCGCCAGCGCCTCGCGGTACCGGAGGTCGGTTCGCTCCCGGTACCAGCGATCGAATTCCCGTCCCGCTTCGCCGTTTGCCGCCGGTGCGGCCAGAAATCGAAGCCGCTGCTTCGACTCCAGCCAACCCGTGACGACGGACCACTTCATGATCTGGTTCTGCAGGTGGTACTGCTGCTCGTAGTTGGCGATCTGGTCGAAATGGCGATCCCACCATCGAAGCACCCGACCAGTCGTCTCGCTCGCGGCCTGTTCGCGGCCCGGAAAGAGCGGATGCGAGCCGGCCGAATAGACGCGGCTCGCGATGTGGTCGAAGTTGAGCTCGTCTCCGGACGGGGAGACCGTCATCCCCTCCGCTTTGGGGCCGAACCAAAGCCGCGTGCTCGGCCGCGCCAGGTCCTCCGCCCAGAATTCCGCTTCCACATCGGGCGCCGTCTGCGGGACCGTGGCGAAGCCGAGCACCTCATTGATCGGTGCTTTGTTGTGGAAGTCGAGACCCGCAAGAACCTTGGCGAGATAGTCCGTGTAGAAAAGGTTCATCGCTACCTCCGTCCCCTGCATGGGGCCGTCGTAGCGCGCGCATTGAATCCGGTGGCTATTGAGGGCGAACTGAATCAGCTCGGTCGCGGATTCATCGGCGGGATTGTCGTTGTTTCGCGTGTCCTCTGACAACCGCTCCAGGTCCAGCAAGACGGATTTGTCGAGCTGGGTACCAGTGCGCGGTAGAACCGCGATGACCCTCTCTACCCGCTTCCGCCAGGCGGGCGGCAGGGTGACCGTTCGGCCTTCGGGCACGGATTTGTTCAGTCCGAACGCGGCCTCCAGTGACGGACTGCCGATCTCGTCGTCGGAGGTGACGGGCTTTGCCAGCGCTCGCGCGCGGAGCAGCAACGTGTTCGGCTGGTAGAGCACCAGACCGAGATCGGTCTTCAATCCCGCGACGTCCCAGCTCGGGTCCAGCGAGAACCCCGGGGCTTCCGGCAGAAGCTTCCCAGCGCCGGGGATGGCGACCTCGCGCGTCGCGACCGCCAGCTGGAACGCCTCGACGCGTTTGCGCAAGGATTCGATCTGCTCTTCGCTGGCACCAAACATCGCGCCACCAAACGCTCGAGTCAGGCCGGGGCGCGGCCGCGGTGACAAGCCCAGCGAATCCCAGAGGTCATCTGCCGACAGACCCCGCTGTCCCGAAGTGATGGGCGCAGCGTCGAGCAATCGCTCGATCTCCGCGTATGAGGACGCCGACCCCGTGGGCAAGATGAACCCACCCGAGCGAGCGCTCGCGTTGTAGCTGTGGATCAGCGCATTGAACGCTGAAACGACGCTCTTCAGATAGGCTTCGATGGCTTTGTGGTTGTCGTCGATGGTTGCTTGCGCGCGGTAAAGAGTCGCCACCGCCGAAAATCCAGCAGGCGACGTCCGCAGTTGGTCGAATTGCCGCCCCGCCAGCTCGACCGCGCCGTCCGGCAACAATCGAACGTGGGTCAAGTCGTCCACGCGGCTCAACCAGGCGGAGAGCTGCGCCGCGCTCGACACACGCGCCGCGTGGTATCCGAAAGCCGGGGAGAAGAGCTGGTCTTTGCCCACGTCCCGGGTGTGTCGGACGCGAATGGAGCCGGATGCCAGATCCGACTCGAATGAGAACACGCGCACGCTCGCGGGGAGCTGGCCGATCTCCATGCGGACTCGGTCGGCGAGCCGCGCGACAGTCACGTCCGGGAACGGATCGTGCTCGCTGTGAAAGAGCCAGACCTGTCCATTGGGGAGGAGCACGCGACGACCGGGGCCGTAGTCCCATCGGGCAGCTTCTTCCAGCAAGGGCAGCCGGAAGGGGACCTTGTCGTACATCGCCGTGCGAATCGCGTCGGCGGGGAGCCCGGATTGATAGAGCGTGCCGTAGACCGCCCAGTCGGCGATCTGTTCGCGGCGCTCGTCGATTCGAAGGGTGGCGACTTTGCCCCTCAGCGAACCAACGTCGATCTCGAACGGTTCCAGCAGCAGATCCGCCGCCGGTAGCGCCGCGTTGCCGTGGGAACGGTCCTTGGCTTGCGTCCTCGTTGCCGCGATCGGAGCGCTTCCTTTGGCGAAGACGATCGCGAGGCTGGTGAAAACTAGGAGCTCTTTCACGTCACAACCCTCCTCTTCGTGCGGTAGGTGCGCGGCAGCCCGTACGCGGCCATCGCTATAACGACGAAGGGGTTTTTTCTTTCGCGGGGCCGCTTCTTCTACACACAAAAGTCCGATATGAAGTTCTCTGTCAACTCCCGAACTCGCTTCCTAGCCCCTCATCACGTCGAGGGCTATCGTGAGATTGCGCACGAACAGTGCTGAAGCGCTGAAATCGAGTGCAATTTCGGATTCGTCGGTCTCGTCGAGAAGGCTGCATAGGCGCCCGTGACGTTGTCTCTCCTACGACAGAGACATGGTTCACACACGAGAGATCGAGACGCAGACTCCCACGCCCAACTCGCCGACGGGCTGTGGACCGCCCGGCGACGGTTCCGGATTCATGAGCGAGATCGTGAAATTGCGCCCGCAGCTCTACGCGCGCGCCATCCACATGTTGGGCAATGCCGCGGCTGCCGACGACCTGGTCCAGGACACCCTCGAGCGCGCCATCCGCAACTATGCGTCGTTCCGCAGTGGCACGTGCGTGGCGGCGTGGGTCGGCACGATCCTGCGCAACCTTGCCATCGATCGCTGGCGTTCGCCGGTGCCGCTGAGCATCGAGCCGGATACGTTGCCGTCCCCGGCGTCCGAGGCGGCCGAGCGCGATCCGCTGGACCTGATTTCGCTCGGCGATCTGCGCGCGGCGGTTGCCCGGCTTTCCGCCCGCGATCGTCAACTCTTCGAGCTCGCGTACTTTCAGCGAGTCCGCCATCGGGAGATCGCCCTCAAGCTGCGCACGCGGATCAATACGATCGGGACGCAGTTGTTTCGCGCCAAGGCCAAGGTTCGTGTGCTCCTCCAGGACACCTACGACCGGCGGCTCGCGCAAGCGTCACCTTGTCCGCTCGCGCTCGTTCAAAGCAAGGCCGAGCCGGTCGCTACGCCCCGGTCGATCGGCCCTCGTTCGAGAACCAATCGGAATCCCGCTACGGGCCGGGCGCGGCGTCCAAGTAACGGCTGACGTGGCCGTGAAGCGCGGCGCCGTCGGACCAAAGCTGGACGTCTCCGGGCGGCAGGGCCCTCGGTAGGGCCCTCGCGGGCATCTCGCTTCCGGGGGTCGACTTGTTCAACACCTTGAGGGTCGGCTTTCCCAGCCCGTCTGCCATTCCCACCGCGAGAGCGACCAGCGGGTCAAGACCGGCGAGCTCCGCCACCAAGAACGTCGCCGACCCGATGTTGTCCCAGATCGTGTTGACGGCGCCAGGCAGCGGTCTCCAGGCGGACCGGACGTACCGCACTCCGCGAGAGACGCTGGCCGACTCGACCGGGCCGGTGGCCTGGGCGGCGAGCTGGCCGCCGGGGGCGGCGTGCAACAAGCGCCGCTCGCCCGGTGCGGGGTACGAGGGCGGCAAGCTTGGAAACAGGATGGCGGGCCGTCGTGCGGCGGGGAGGATGCCAATCAAATCCTCGACCGCGTCGCGAAAACGATCGGGTTCGGCGTTGGCGCTCGCTCGCCGGACCGAGCGCATGGCCGCGGCGACCAGCGGGCCGGCGTTCTCGACGATGCGGTCGAGCGCCGCGATCGTCCGCTCCATCTCCGATCCGTCCAGCGATCTCGCGGGAGGGCACAGCGCCCCGTCGATCGCCAGGTTCAAGCGCTCGCGATCGTGCGCCACGTCGGTCAGGCGAATCAACGGCCCCGCGATCGGAAGCCGCAGCCGCTGTCGCCGCCGCGCGAGAATTGCCGTCGGTACGCCGAACGAGATCGCTCGACCGAGCTGGTAGGAACCATCAGCGAGGTCACACGGACCCCGTCCACCGACGTCGAGGATGGCGACGGCGGAGGAGCGCAGGAGGTCTCTGGCTGTGGCGTCGAACTCCGGACCCTCGAAAGCGGCGACGAGGTCGAGCCCGCGTTCCCGGCAAATCCGCTCCAGTCGCCGGCGGACATCGGGACGGCCCGCGAAGAACACGCGCTCGGGTTGGGTGGACGGCGCCACACGCGCCCCGTCCGTGGACGCAATCGCCAGGTTGTGCCGCCGCAAATGAGCCTGGACAGCGATCGCCAGTCGGAATGTCGCTCGATCGGCCTCGCCGGCGGTTTCCTGGTCCACCGACGGACGCCGGATCCGATCGCCGATTTGGCTCGCCGCCAGCAGCAGGCTTTGGGTCCGTTGCCGATCGGACGTTGCCTGCATCGGCTTGGCCATTTCCTCTTTCAAAACTTCCTCGAGGTCCGTGAGCCTCTTGAGGACGAGTGTCAATCGGTCGCAGCGCAACAACTCGGACAGTGAAAGAGGCATCGCCTGAAGGGAGACGCTCCCTCGGCGATAAATTCACGTGAAATGGATCGCCGCGCGACAAATCAGGCGTTGGCGACGGCCGCCAGTCGTGCGCCCAGGCGATCGGCGTCGCCGCTGCGGCCGAGGTCTTGGGCGCGCCGGCGCCCCACCTCGAAGTGTCGCGCAGCCGCGCGCGAGTTGCCGGAGAGACGGCAGAGCTCCCCGCGCCAGAGACGAGCGCGCGGGACGGCGATCGGGAACGAGAACGCAAATCGCGAAAGCTTGCTTACCGCCAGCTCCGCCTTGCTCAGGTGCCCGTCGTCGCCCGTGCTCGCCAGCGCGAGCGCGGTCTCCGCGATGCCCGAATAGCCTTCAAGGGCGTAGAACGCCACCGGCAAGACCCCTTCGAGGATCTCCAGCGCGGCATCGAGGTGGCGCGCCGCCTCCGTAGATTCACCAACCAACAAGTGAGCGCGGCTTCTGAGCCCGAGCATCCAGAAGCGCTCCACCCGACGAATCGCCGGCCCCAGAGTCTCCGCCTGCTTCAGCGCTTCCAGCGCACCCTGGCAATTGCCGACCAGCAGGCGATCTTCAGCCTGACCGAGCAGCGCCCAACCTCGGGTCTGTTCGCTGCCCGCCGCATCGCTGAGAGCGAGCAACTCGTTTCGCATGATCGCGGCGCGCGCTGTCTCGCCGGCGTGAAACCGCGTCATCCCGAGCAGGGTCAGGCACTCTTCCCAGCGCCGCCGGTCACCCTGCCGGCGCCAGACTTCGCCGGCCTCGGTGAATGCGTGCTCTGCGGCGTGCCACTTGCCGATTCCTGCCTCGTAAACGCCCTGCATCTCGTGAGCCCAGGCGGCCGCCGCAAGGTCTTGGACCTGGGCGGCGACAGCGTGCGCGCGCCATTGCAGCATACGCGCAATCGGCCCGGCGCCCACGAGTCCCAACGCGAGCGACAAGTTGGCGTAGGCGCGCGAGAGCTCGGGGGAATCGCCGATCCCCGCCGCGGCGGCGAGCGCGCGGAGCGAGCTGGCGGCGACGCCGACCGTCTCGTTCTCGAAGAACAGCACGTGCGCCAATCGCTCGTGGCCACGCGCCGCCTGGATGAGCAGCAAGCTCCGGCTCGCCGTCGGCGCGCGTCCGCGCAGAGCGAGGATCGTACCTCGCGCGTAGCTCACGACGTCTTCGACGGCGGCGCGGGCCACGGCGGAGTTCCCCTTGGGCATCGGAAACCCGGCTTTCGCGACCACCGACTCGAGACCAGCGCGACTGGCCGCGATATCGCCGAGCCCGAAGTGCGCCTCGGCCAGCTCCCGCTCGAGTGCCAGATCCGCCGTCGGATCGGGGACCTCGGCCGGCAATTGACGGCAACGTGCCAGGTGAACGACCGCGTCTCGGTAGGCGCCGTGAGCGAAGGCTTGCGTTCCGGCCACGCGCCGGTAACGGCGCTCGATGACGGTCTCGCCGGCGATGCCCCAGTGGTGGGCGAGCGCCGCCGCGCGGCCAAGTGGGCCCGCGGCCGCGGGCTCGCCCTCGGATCTCCGTGCGTCCACTGGGTGGCTCGCCTCTCTCTCGGCGACGGCCTCCAGCGCCACTGCCGCTGCCCGGTGATAGCTCTTCATGTCCGCCGCGGGGATCGCGCGATAGGCGGCGTGACGGAGCTGGTCGTGCTTGAAACGAAAGTCAGCCCCGCTCTGATCCTCGATGATCTGACGCGTGAAGAGCTCGTCGATTGCGTGCGGGATCTCGGTCGACGCGACGCCGGGGCAGGCGTTCAGGAGCTCGATCGGAAAGCTGCGTCCGAGGACCGACGCGAAGCCGCTCAAGGTCTGAGCGGGTGCAGAGAGCCCCGCCAGGCGACGGTCAGAGAGGGCCTGCAGCGGCTGGGGCACCCGCAACCCCGACACCGACGCGCGCCGCACCGCCCGATGGTCGACCAATTTCCAAGCGCCGTCCGTGTCGCGAGTCAACCACCCTTCGTCGACGGCCAGCCGTACGTATTCCGTCAAAAAGAACGGGTTTCCGTCCGCTTCTTGGGCCAGCAAAGCCACCAGTGACTCCGGCACATCGGGATAGGCGAGCATGTCGCTCGCCATCACCTTGAGCTCGCCGGCCGGTAACGGCGTGAGCACGCGATGTTCGTCGCTCATTGCCTCGAGCCGCGCGGAGATCGCAGGGTCGATCTCGTCGGTGCGGTAGGTCCCGAGAATCAGCACGCCGCATCGCTCGAAGAATCGTGGCGGCAGCGAATCCAGGAATGCGATCGACAGCGTGTCTGCCCATTGCCAATCATCGATGATCAGCAACATGAAATGGTCTTGGGCCGCCGCGGCCAGCGTTTGCTCCAACGCCATCAACAAGCGCACGCGCGCGACGTCGGCATCCACCGCCGCGGGATCGGGATACTTCTCCTGCCCGGGGAGCTTCGCGAGCGTCGGTTCGTGCGCGGCCAGGATCTTTGCGCGCGCGCCGAACAAGCGATCGGCGATGGCCGCGCCCCCTTGCCGCGCGCGATCGCCCAGGGCGGTCAGCAACGCGCGGAATGGTTGCAACGGGGGAACGTCGGCCGCGAACCCCCCGGCGCTGCGCATTTCCAGCGGCGCACAACTGCTGGTGACGATCGCCAAGTGGTGGCGGCGGGCACGCGCCGCGATCTCCATGGCGACGCGCGTCTTGCCAATCCCGCTTTCGCCGGCGAGAAAGGCCCGCGCGCCTTGTCCCTTCGCGCACCGTTGCACCAGCGCTTCGAGCGCCGCGACCTCGCTGGCGCGACCGACCAACCGGGGACGATAGACGTACGAGCGCGGCGGCTGGTTGTTCTGTATCAGGGAATCGCGGACCCCGGCGCTCTCGAGCGCGCGCGACACATCCTGCGCGTAGCCGATGCGATCGCTGGGATCGACCGCCAGCAGCCGCAGAATCACCGCATCCAGCGCCGGCGGAAGGTCGGGCAGTGTTGCCGACGGCGCTTCGATATTGCGGGCGGCTTGACCGGTCCG
The DNA here is from genome assembly GCA_964571275.1 of uncultured Myxococcales bacterium. Classification (GTDB taxonomy): domain Bacteria; phylum Myxococcota_A; class Polyangia; order Fen-1088; family Fen-1088; genus DASRQZ01. The sequence goes on along the minus strand of CAZNCQ010000037.1, from coordinate 22,970 downwards.
GTGGCGGGCGAAGCGCCGCCGCTCCGGAAGCCGCCCAGTCGTGATCTGGTAGAGGATGCATCCGAGCGCGTAGAGGTCGGCGCGGGCGTCGACCAGATCGCCTCTCCATTGCTCGGGGGCCGCAAAGGGGCGGGTTCCCGAGGCGTGAGCCCAGCTGTCAATCGACTCGCGCCCCGGCGCCACGCGACGGTGGGAGAGGCCGAAATCGACGAGAACCGGAAAGTCGTCGTGCCGGAGCACGATGTTCGCCGGCGTCAGATCCCGGTGCACCAGCTCGCGGCTGTGCAGGAAGGCCAGGGTCTCGCATAGATCGCGGACGATGCCCAGAATGGGGCGCAAGCCAGAGAAGCCGATGTCGGCGCGGTTTGGCGGCAGGCGCTCGATGCGGGATTTCAACGTATCGCCGGGGATCAACTCCATCGCGTACCAAGGGGAGCCGTCCTCGGCGACGCCGTCTTCGCGGATCCGCACGATTCCCGGATGATCCAGCTCGCCGAGCGCGTGGATCTCGCGGCGCAGCGCCAGCACCATGCTTTGGTCGACCTCGAGGACGCGCTTGATGGCCACGCGCTCTCCCGTTTCCGGGCACTCCCCGACGCGAACGACCCCCATCCCGCCGAACCCGAGGGCTTCCTTGAGTTGGAAGCGTCCGATCCGCTCGGGGGCCTCGGCGCGATCGGGCGCGCGCTCGCGCTGCTCGTCCTCCGCCGTTCGCGCCACCAGATCGAGGCAGTCGAGGCAGTCATCTAGATGCCCGTGGATCTCCCCCGCCAGGTCGGGGGGCAGCCCGCCGTCGAGAAGTCTCAGCACGAGCCCTTCGTTTAGGTGGTGCACGCCGTGACCTCCACTGGCCAGCGGCACAATCTTAGTCGCGGTGACCGGCGGGCGAAATAGTAAACGTTGTCGGCGGGACCGTTTGCGAACTCACCGCGACTTGGGTAAAGATTCGATCGCACCAAAGGGGGGGGGAGATGGCTCCTTCGGATGGCAGCCTTCAAGCGCAGGTCGAACGAATCGGGGTCGTTGGCTTGCGAGCCTGGCCGACCCTTGCCGTCGACGGCGCTGTCCTCGCTAACTACGTGCGACAGCGCTTCAAGGACGGCGAGCAGGTTCCCGACGATCTTTACGCGGACATCTATCTGGCTTGTGCCTGCCTTCATGGAGCTCCCGGCGCGATCAGCGCGTTCATGACCCGCTATCTGGCCGACGTCGAACGCCGAACGCGGTCGTTCAATTCATCCCCTTCGTTCGCGGACGACGTTCGCCAAAAGACGCTCGAAACATTGTTTCTATCCGTCGGAGATGAGCCGGCCAAGATCGCGCAATACGAGGCACGTGGGCCCCTGGGCCGCTGGGTTCGCGTTGTCGTCAGACGGGTTGCGCTCCGCCTGGCGAGCCAGAGTGATAAGGAACCGCCCATCTCCATCGAGGATCAGATTCTGGAAACCGACATCGTCAAACCGAACGGGGGTGAAGCGCGGCTTCTGGCAACGGAACTGAAGTCCGCGTTAAGGAAGGCTTTTGTGACCGCGCTGCACTCGTTATCCGTTGCGGATCGCCTCCTTTTGAAGATGTGCTTTGCGAAGAAATTGACCATGACCGTGATCGCGCGCATCAACCGGGTGAGTCAGCCGACCATCTCGAGGAAGATCGAGCAGGCGCGCTGCAAGCTCATCGAGGGGACGCACCAGCAGTTGGCCGAGGCGCTCGGGTTGAACGATATGGACCTGCGCTCGATGTTCCGAATGGTCCGCAGTCAGATCGAAGTCAGCTTGACGCGATTGCTGGCAGAAGAGGACTCGGGGAGCCTGAGCGAGCCTTGACGCTCTTTGGGGGCGGCTCGACTCACCCGAAATGTCGGACTTGTCCGTTTCGATACGCATAACCGGTCGGGCTGCGGTCTCACACCGATCGGACCCCTCACGAGCCTGACATCCAGCGGGAGTATTCGACATGCCGAGCCAGCAGGACGTGCCCAGCGCGCGACCATACCTACCGTTCCCCGCCGAACAATCGCTGATCGCTCCCGGTGTCTTCCGGAACGTCTCCATTTTCTGTTTCGTCCTCAAGGCCGACTATCAGGTCCAGCGCAATCTTTGCCAGACCTACCTGAATGGTCCGGCCCGGGGACAGGCGTCCTACTCGCCGCTCGGGTTGGTCTTGCTGGCGTTCGCGCATTTCGGCTCGGTGACCTCGGCGGAGCCGGACTGGGGCACGATTTCTTACACGGACGTCGCGTTCTGGGTGCCACTCGCCAATGCGGCGACGGCTCCCATCGCGCTCTTTCCCCCGTTCATCTTCGTCGATAGCCCCGCGGCGCTGATCACCGGCCGCGAGGCGTTCGGTCTGCCCAAACAGCTCGGCCGCTTTCAGATGCCAAGGTCGATCGCCGAGGCGAGCGCCGACGAGCGGGGGCGATTTCGTGCCGAGGTCGTCGGTACGTTGACCGCGGGCGGCGCAAACGATTGGCGCACGATTGCGACGGTTGATCCGGTTGCTGGTGCCGCCCGCGGAGATGTCGCGAGCGCGACTTCCGTCATCGAGCGCATGATCGCGCCGGGTATCCTGCCGGGTCCGGGAGGAGCGGCCGAGTGGCTATCCCGCCTGGCGGCGGTTCCGGTCGTCGGCATCAAGCAGTTCCGAGACATCGCCAGCCCCGCGTCGGCGTGTTATCAGGCGATCGTCGAAGCGCCGCTGAGCTGGGTCGAGACGCTCGGTCAACCGGAGATCGTCTTCGATGGCTTCGATCTGCGGCTGATGGATCTCGACAGCCACCCGGTTGCCGCCGCTCTGGGAATCCAGCCCGACACCCAGCGCGTGCCGGTTGCGTTTCATTTTCGAGCCGCCATGCGCATGGACGTGGGAACCGTGGTTTGGAGGGCGTCATGATTCGCTCGGATGCGAAGGGGGCGCGGATCCGCGTTGCCGTGCTCGGCGGCGGCGCGGGGGCCCTGTCGACCGCGCTGGCCTTGACGGATCCCGCGCTCGAAGAGCGATACGAGGTGACCGTCTACCAGATGGGCTGGCGGCTGGGCGGCAAGGGCGCGAGCGGGCGCAACGCCGCGTTCGATGAACGCATCGAGGAGCACGGCATTCACGTTTGGTTCGGCTTTTACGACAACGCCTTCAGGCTGCTTCGCAGTTGTTACGACACGCTTCGGGCCTCGGGTTGGGTGTCGCCGACCGGCGCGCCCTGTGCGATTGATCACGTCATCGATGAAGTGCCGGGGAAGGGAGCGTTCTATCCCCACGAGCACTTCGTGGTGAACGAGCTTCGTTCCACCGAGAGCGGAGACAACTGGTCGAAGTGGAACCTTTACATTCCCAGCAATGGTTTGACGCCCGGCAACGCCGATCCGGTCGCCCCCGAGAAGAGCCTGGCATTCACGAAGGCCGTCGAGATGCTCGCCAGCGTCACCGAGGTCCGCAAGAGCCTCGGCGACGGCGTGGCGGAGAGCCTGGGCGTTGGCGCCGGACCAGACGTGGCGCCTGACCAGGAGACCAAGGAGGAGCAGGTCTTTCGCCGCTTTGTTTCGCAACGAACGGAGCTGGAGGGAACGACGGCGCCTCTCGGCCCCGAGGACTTCTTGCGCCAGGCCCTCGACGGCATCGCCGCCCCGGCGCTGGATGAGTCACTGGCGGTCGCAAAGAACGAGGGCCTGCTCGGTGAGGATGCGCGATTCGCGCTGCGGTTGCGCTTCACCGCCTGGGCGTTGCGCAACGCCCGCCGCCTCCTCCGGCTGTGGGACAGAGGTGACAAAGGACATCGCCTCTACCTGGCGTGCGACACCTTCGCTGCCGTCGCGACGGGGCTCTCCGCCGACGTGTTCGACGGCGATCGGGATCCGTCGCAAGCGCTTCAAGAGCTGAACCAATACGATCTTCGGGAATGGCTCGCCAAGCACGGTGCGGATCCGACGTACCTGATGAGCAATCCGACCGTGCGCTTTATTTACAACTCGGCGTTCGCGTTCGAAAATGGCGACCACAACAAACCACGCATCGCCGCCGGCTCGGCTTTGCGCGGCGTCCTCCAGCTGTTTCTCGGCTACAAGGGGGCCTTTGCCTACCGGCTGTCCTCGGGCATGGGCGACGTCGTCTTTTCACCGATCTACGAGGTTCTGCGCGGGCGGAAGGTGCGTTTCGAGTTCTTTCACCGCGTCGACGCCCTGCAAAGCGCTGACAACGAGCGCGGCGAGCCGGTCATCCGCGAAGTTCACCTGACCAGGCAGGCACAATTGAAGGACGACGGCGGCGAGTACGCGCCGTTGCGCTGGGTAGCGGACTTCCCCTGCTGGCCGTCGGAGCCGGACTGGGCGCAGCTTCGAAATGGCGAGGCGCTGCGCGCCGAGGTCCAGGCCGGTCGGCTCGACCTGGAGGCGCCGCGTGAGCTGACCGGCGTGGGTTCTGACGAAAAGCCACGCGTGCTCCGCGCCGGCGAAGACTTCGACGAAGTGGTGCTGGCAATCCCCGTCGCGGCGCTCGGCGCGATCACGACCAGTCTCGCCGACCATCGCGAGATCGGGCCCACCTGGCGCCGCATGCTGGCGGAGACCGCCACGACTCCGACGCAGGCGTTCCAGGTCTGGTTTCGCGGCAGTCTCAGGGACTTGAAATGGGACGGTCCGCCGCCGGTGTTTGGGACCTTCGTCGAGCCGATCGACACATACATCGACATGTCGCCGGCGCTCGCGCTCGAAAAGCGGCGCCACGACGACGTCAAGAGCCTCGCGTATTTCTGCGGTGTCATCGATCGTATTGACGGCGAAACCAAGGCGGCCGCCGACGAGCGGGCGTTCCGAAATGCCGTCGCGCACCTGACCGAGCACGGCACCTATTTCTGGCCAGCGCTCAAGGAGTCCGATCGATTCGAGTGGCGCTTCCTGTGGGGGGCCGGCAGGGGCGAGGGGAGCCCTCTCACCCGCTTCAAGGCCAGCCAATATGCGCGCGCCAATGTCCTGCCGTCCGAGCTCTACACGTTGAACCTCCCGAATAGCTCGCAGTATCGACTGCCACCCGACGCGGCCAACGATCCAAAGCTTCCGTTTTGGAGGAATCTGTCGCTGGGCGGTGATTGGACGCGGAACCCCATCAACCTGGGTTGCGTTGAAGCGACCGTGATGACCGGGTTGATGGCCGCGCGTGGAATCGTGTCGCGGTGTGAGGGAGAGGCGGCTGCGTCCAAGATCCAGATCATCGGCGAGTCGGCCGACTATGTCTGGCGATCACTCGGAAGAGGAAGCCGCGTGCTGTCCTATCGCGAGAACGTCGCGGCGCCAGGCGAAGATGGCGGGACCACGGGGGACCTTCCTGCCGGTGGTCCACCCGCCGATGTGTGGGGTGAGGGCGCGCTCGATCGCTTGGATGCGGCGCTAAACGAGGACGATCGACCGGCGACCGAAGCGCTTTGTGCCGGGCTGTCGCAGCGTTTGGCCGCTCCCGGGCCGACCATCTCCGACAGTCCAACCGTCGCGAAACAGGTCTTGTCTCGGCTGCGAAAGAAACGCTACTTTGATGTCGTTCAGCAGGTCGCCGACGCATTCCTCCAAGCCGGGACCGACACGCCGGCGGTGAGACGCGAATACGCGCAGGCGCTGATCGATCAGGGCATGTTCGGTGCCGCGCAGACGTTGCTCGGCGATCTGAAGGCCCGGCGCGATCTGACGGAAGACGACAAGTCGGAGGTGAGCGGACTCATGGGCCGCTTGTTCAAGCAGCGCTACGTGAACGCGCCAGGTGTGCCAGACGCAGGCGACGCGCTGCTGCGTGCCGTTGCGAGCTACGTAGAAGGCTATCGCATCGGCACCGATCCCAGTTACCACGCCGTCAACATCGTCGCCTTGGCGGCGCGCGCGAAGAAGGACGGCGTGATGATCGATGGCGCGCTCGACGGTCTGAACGCCACGGAGCTGTCCGAAGAGGTGCTCAGGCGAATTGAGGAGAAGCCTAACGGAAAGATGGTGTATTGGGACTACGCCAGCGCCGCGGAGGCCAATCTGGCCCTCGCCAATAACGATGGCGCGATCGATTCCTTCCGTATGTTCGGTGCCGCGAAGAACATCGGCGCCTTCGACATCGCGAGCCCGCTGCGCCAGGTGCTCGAGGTCTGGCAGCTTTCGCGCGACAAAGAACCGGGAATGACCATCATTCCGCGTCTGGAGGCGGAGCTGTTGAAACGGCAAGGAGGCCGCCTCGACGTCACGGCCGCGCAGCTACGGGCCCCGCGCTCGAACCTTCAAAAGCAGCTGGGCAGCGAGGATGCGCGAACGTTCGCCTGGTACCAGGAGGGGCTCGAACGGTGCCGTCTGGTGGCGCGAATCACCGATCGGTTCGAGCAGGGGGGCGGGACCGGCTTCCTGGTGCGAGCCGGAGATTTCCTGAAGTGTGACGACCCCGACGAGCTCATCTTGATGACCAATGCGCACGTGCTCGAGCCAGCACCGCGAGAGCGGGGGACGCTCGCGTGGGACCAGGCGATCGTTCGCTTCGAGCTCGAACGCGCCGACGCCGTGGGCGCCAAGGTCCACGCGGTTCGAGAGATCCTCTGGAGCTCGGCGCGCCTGGACGCCACGTTGGCTCGCCTCCACCCGGCCCCCGTCGGTCTAGTGGCGGCGCCTTTGTCAAAAGACAAGATCGATCCGAAGGGTCGCGAGCGGTTGATCGCGATCGGACACCCGGAAGGTCGCGCGCTGTCGCTCTCTTTGTACGACAACCGGGTTCTCGACGCGGACGAGACCTACATTCACTACCGAACGCCAACCAAACCCGGCAGCTCGGGCAGTGCGATGTACAACAATGCCTGGCAATTGGTCGCGCTCCACCACGCCGGGAGCCTCGAGCTGCCTCGGCTCAACGGCAAGCTCGGTGTCTATCCGGCCAATGAAGGCATCCGTATCGACGTCATCCAGCGCGCGTCGCTATCGCCGGGCCCGCGCTCCTGAGCGCGCCCGAGACCCGCCGTGGCGACACGGAGGGAGCGGCGCGTGCGTCAGGCCCCGCGCCAGACCACGACGCCATCGTCGAGCCGTGTCGTTGCCTCGAGATAGATGGCCACGGGAACGCGCTGCGGGCTTTGCTGAAGCCCCAGGACGTCCTGAATCGGATGGCTGAAGACCTTTTGTGTCGTCAACTCGAACGCGTCGAAGAGGAACCGCGGGCGCCCAAAGATCTTCTCGGTCGAAAGGGGCGCCTCGACGATCGCCTGGTAGCAGGCCGACGCAGGACTGCTGGCGTCCCGAAATTGCTTGAGACCCACGGCGCCGATCGACGTCAGATGGGAGAGCCAGTCCGGAACCGTGAACGTGCGCAGCGCTTTTGGCAGAACCAATCGGCCGAGCGCCGCAAAAAACGCATTCTGATCGTCCGTGTCCTTCTTGGTGATCTGGTTGATCGTCAGGAGATTGAGCCAGTCGTTCACGCCACCGGGGGCCTGCGTGCCGATGACGTCGGCGCTGAAGGCGGGTGATGGCGCGCCCGCCAGCTCGTCGAAGCGGAGCGGCATCTTGAAGCGGCCAAACTGCTTCGGAAAACCGAAGATCTCGCGCCCTGTGACCATGGTCGTGCAATCGTCGACGAAGATGAACACCGGGAACAGGCAAAGCGGGCGTACCTTGCCCCCCCACACCGGCACCCAGAAGGCGATGTCCTTGTACGTTATCGTGCCGCGCTGAGGATCGCCGGATGTCAGATCCGTGACATGAGTGAAGGCCAGCAACACGACCCCCAGCGGTTCGTAGGCGGGACCCTCGCCCGAACCGCTGCGAAGATAGCGCTGACAAAGCGATCGCAGGCGATCCTGGTCGGCCGGCAAGATGAAATAGAAGAAGCGCGTGTCCGCAAAGACGCCGGGCGGGCGCAGTGATTGCTCTCCGGGAAACTCGATGTATGGGTTCATGCCGATGGTCTCCGTTTCAAGGACCGGCTACGCATAAGCGCGATACTTCGACGTGAGCGATTATTCACGCGAGCGGCAAATTTTGTCGGAAATCGGCCGTTCGTGCGGCGCCGCCTGGACTACAGCGTGCCGATCTCCTGAACCGATAGGCCTCGTTTCCGCGCGCTGGCGGCGAAGGCCGCGGTCACGTCGACGCCGTCGCGCGGGCGGCCGTCCCAGATCACGATCGCCACGACCGGTCTGCCGGCAGCCATCGCCTGGGCCTGATCGATGATCGCCTCGTTGGCACGCAGATAGGTATCGTCGTTGGCTTCATCGCCGTCCTCGAGAACGACGACGTCGTCCGTCGACTGCGCCTTGGCGAGCGCAGTGTCGAAGAGAGGACCCCATTCGCTGCCCCGGTCGACGACCGACGTGTCGCGAAAGCGGGCGGGGGCGAACGGCAGCACGATGCGAAACGGGACGCCTGATGCCGCCGCCACCCCGATCGCGACCAGGTCAGCTCCACAGGCAGCCGCGGAAACCAGCGCCGCCACCGAAAGACTGCGAAATTTTTCTTCGATCGCCCGTTTTACGGTCGGAATGTTCGCCTGCGGAAGTCGAGGAGGGGCCCCGGTCGCATCCACCCGCCTGCCCGCCAATGCGACCACTACGCCCTGGATGTTCATGTTGGCGAGTATAGTACGCGCCCTGCGCGGGTAGCAGAGACAGGTCGAGGACATGACACTCGCAGATAAGCTGAGGCTCGGAGCGCGACGTTCGGCGGGCGTGTCGAGCCAGTGGAACTGTCCCCAGCCGCAGCGCGGATCTAGGGTCCGACGCGGCGATAGTTCAGAACCCATCCCGCCGAAACTTGAAGCGTCTCGGGTCCAGTGAGGGTCACCGTCGCCGGACGAAGGTAAAGCGGCGTTCTCGGACCAGATGACACCTGCACCTGGACCGGGAACGAATATCCGGTCACGGTCCCCTGCCAGGTCATCGCGCCCGAGGGCACGCAGTCGTCACCGACGACCTTTGTTGCCGTGACCGTGGTTCCGTACTGAGTGATCTTGATCTGTTCTTCGGGTGGCAGTTTGCTTCCAGGACACGTGTAGCCAGTCGCCATCCATGTTCCCGCCAAAGAGCCCGGCGCCGCGGGCTGAGTTGCCGCGGGAGGAGCCGCGAACGGCACTGCGACGGGAAGCTGAGCGCACGCGCAGATGGTTGAAGCCAGCGCGACCGCGCCGGCGGCAATCACGGTGTGGATATTCAAGAGATGGCGCATGCCGCCTTATATCATCGCGCAGCGGCGGTGGAACATCCGGGTCTTGAAGATCGAGCCGGCCACAGGCCAATGTTAACTTCGCGTAGCAGGAGTCACCACGCGCGCGCTCGGAAGAGATTGGACCGCTGCGGCTCCCGCGCTGTCTGCAGGATGGAAACCAAAGCTGGAGGCGACCATGACTGGCGGCGAATGCGGCCGGGAGGGGTGAGGTCCAATTGGACCATTCCCGCTCATCTACAACGAGGACCCGGAGAGATGAGGCGAATAACGAGTGGAACGTCCTCGGACCCCACGAGCGCGAGCCGCAAGGGCGTGCCGCGGAGCCCCTCCCGATCGGCGCCCGCGTCGACCTCCGAGACCACCATGCCGTCGACGGCGACGCGGTCGCCCGGACCAATCGAGCACTCAGCAAGCTCACCGCGCCGTGCATGAGACGGGCGTGCGTCGAGAAACGTCTGTTCGGATACGTGGACGATGAACTGCGGTCCGCTGTCCGCGACCACGAGGAAGTCGATGCCGTGCGTCTCGTCAGCGCTGGCACCGCCTTGGTACCGGGCAAGGACCGCAGGCTGCCCTGCCGCAGCCGTCGGAAAGCAGGCGTTGGCGAAGACCGTACCTGTGATGCGGACGCTCGGCTCCGCTCGGCTCCGCACCGTCCTCATCAGCCATATCGATACGCGCTCAATGAGACGATTCCAGCGCCGCCGGAAAAACATCGGAATCAGCGATGCCCACACGACTGCCACCAAGGGTCCACCTATGGAAGGGTGTCGAAGGTACGCAAACGATCCCAGCAAGATGCCGATGGACGCGACGCCCGGCATCGCCCACGACGCGTGGGCAAATAGTCGAGCGCGGTACGGGACTACCGCCGCGGGATTCGGTGAGTTGGTGCGCCGCAACGAAGTGCTCGGAACGACGGTCAGCGCGCGACTCGACGGAGCGCCCTCTCGAGCCGGGGTCCGAAGCAGCGCGTTCGGCGGCGATTGCTTCTCTACCATCGGTCCACTGGGTGCCAACGTTAGCACCGGCGCGATGGCCCGAGCAAGGACGCGTCGTCGCTCGCAATCAGCGGCGGGTGGAGAGTTGCTCTTCAACGCGATCAACGCGCGCTACCAACGGCGCTTCGCTGCATTGAGCTCGCGGATTGGATCGATTGGACCACGCCGACGTTGCGCGGCAACCCTTCGTGGGACCCGTTCGCCTGACCGGGGCGATCGGCGGAGGACGAGCGGGAGCCTTCAATTCTTCAGGGCTGTTTACCGAAGACCTTTGCCAGGCGGCCGCGCTCGACGTAGCGCGGATCGATCCATTTGATGACCATCTTCGCGACCAGGGTCAGGGGAATCGCGGTCAAGAACTTGCGCAGGGGCTCGCGCCAGACCCGGCGAGGATCGAGCACGATGCCGATCCAGTTGCCGAAGACGAGGGGAAGAAGCAATCCCAGGCTCAGCATGGCAACGCTTCCGATCGTCGCGATGGAGCGATGCCGGAAGGTGTAGACCAGTACGCCGCAAATCGCTGCCACCAGCACGGCCACCAGAGATCCCACAACCTTCAGGCCCACATCCAGCCTCATCGAACGACCGATGCTCGAGGAAGAGACGCTGAGATGCTTGCCTAGCACCGCGAACGCGTTGGGGTCGTGCTCCTGGCCGCCGACGACGGGCAGCAGACGGGAGAAGAACCACTGCTCATTCCGGCGTGGAGCGGTGAGCGGCGGAAGGTCGAGCTCGAGTTTTTTCAACTGGGAGCCCATCGATGCATAGCCGCTCGCCATGAGGGCTGCGCACTCGATCTCGCTGAACACGTCGAGATCCGTGCGCATCCGGGCCAGATCCATCTGAATCCCCCCGTCCACGCCGTCACCCGTGCCAGAACGAACACCCGCGTCGTCGGGAAGCTGCTCGTTGGCTTGGAGGGGATCTTCGCAGCCGTTCCAATTGACTGCCGGCCTGCGCAAACCTTGCGTGAGATGCACGTAAGCCAGGCCGCGGATCTGCCCGGCCTGCTTTCGTTTGATCAGGTTGTCATAGCCGGTCTGTCGAATGCGCTCTTGAAAGACCCCGAAACTGCGCAGAAACGGCGGGAAGTGTCCGCCGGTGGACATCGTTTCGCCAAATAGCTGACCGGCGGCGTCGCTGACCAGCATGACCTGGCAGTCCTGCTCGATGAGGCTGGTCGTGCCCAGATTGTCGAACACCCCACCGTCCACCAGGCGCACTTCGTATTCAGGGTAGAGTCCGTCGAGCTGAAGCGGGGCAAACAGCCCAGGGACGCAGGCGCTGGCCGCGACCGCGTCCCGGAGAAAGACGCTGCGATCTTTGATCTGCTGATGGTAGTTGGCGCGTCGTAGTCGAGGGTTGCTATCGACGTCTGCCTGAATCGAGAATGGTGACTCCCCCATCGATCGCGCGGTGAACTGCCAGCTGTGCCCCGTGTTCAGCGTGGCGGCGTTGAGGATCAGGACCGGGACCTTGTTCTTGAGTGTCCAGTTGTGCCGCCCCGGATGAAAATCGTGAGGCGCATCCTTGGGCTGAATCAGCAGCTCGTGCATACGCGAGCCGTTGGGGTCGACCTTGGCGTAGAAGGCCTCGTGGAGAAGGTCCCCGACACGCTGCGCGTACCGGCGATCGTCTCCGCTCACGGCCGCGTAGCTGCCGGAGAGCTTCGCGAAAATCCGGGTGCGTAAATTGTGCTGGACTCCGGCGACGAATTCCTCAATCACGCGCTTCACGATGCGCACGTAATCTTCGGGTTCGAGTTGCTCGCCCTTCTTGGTCAGCTCCTCGCGCAGGCACAAGTAGTAGTGGGCGCCGACAATCGAGCCGCCTGAAACGCAGGACAGAACCTCGACGTGGTGAAGCACTTCGGATTCGGCGAGGCGGGCCAGGACACCCAGGTGGTACAGGGATGCTCGAAAGCCTCCGCCGGAGAGGGCGAGCCCGACGCGCCCGATCAGCAGGGATTGCGAGGCGGCCTTGTGTGCTGGAGTGACAAGGGTGCCGAACGCCGGGGCCAGGACGTCGCGGGCTCGCTCGGAGGTCCCCCGGACGTGTGCCAGGCGAACCAGCTGGCGAAGCGTGGTCTCCACCTCCCAGGATGCGGGGTCCTGGGTCATGTATTGCTTTATGGCGTCCGTCGCCTCATCGAACTGGTCGAGCCCGAGATGAGCCTCGGCGAGGGTGGCGCAGGACCACATGTCGGTCAGGGCGAGGGCAGCTATCAATTTGGTCCGCATGGCCTGCGCCTCGGCCTTGTAGCGGGAGTTCGCCTGTTCGTCTGCGCCCACGCAGGCGAGGAGATCCAGCACGAAGGCGTAGTTTATTTCCACGTACCCGCTATTGGAAAAATCGGCGCGGACGAGGGATTGCCTGCCGGGTTTGGCCCCGATGAGGACGGCCTCGGAGATGCCTTTGCGGTAGTGATGAAGTGATCGTTCGAGGCTCGCCCGGGAGCTGTCCCATTCCCAGCGTCGCTTGTAGATGCCGCCAGCGATCCCCTGGTGCTCCGGATCGTTCTTGGACTCTGTCGCGTCGGCGTCCAGGATCGCGAGCGCCCAGTCATGCCGCATGGCCGCCGACAGGTCGGGATCCTTCGAGGTGCAGAGCGCGTGTTGCTGGCGCAGCTTGAGCTCGCCAGGCGCGTCCTTGTAATGCTTCTCGCCCATGATGTCGGCGGTGCCTTCCCGCCGGCGCTTGAGGATGCGGCGCGCGAAGCCAAACGCCTCGACGTCCTTGCAAGCCTTCCAGAGGCGGTCGACCGCCTGATAACTCATGCGCTTCTTGCCTTGCAAGAACCGCCGGGCCAACTCGCGCGTGAGCTGGCTGGCGACGACGGGCTCACTTCGCGCCAGATCGTCCCGAAGGTCCAGCATGTCCTCCGGGTCGCGGTCGGCCTGGCCTTCCATGTAGCCGCGCGCCGCCATCACCGGTCTCGTGGTCAGGTTCAGGATCTCGATCCCGTTGACGGACGCCTGCTGAACGAAGTCGCTGGTCGTGTCGGTCATCTCGCTGACCTGGCTGTCCCGAATGGCAAGGGCCCGCGGAGTCACGTTGGCTTTCGAAGCCAGTTGTCGGACGTCATCCAAGATCCGACGATGAGCGCGAGCGCCCGCGTCAGGCACGTTCGTGTCCGGGACGACGACGACGACCTCGCGCTTGGTCGGGTCATAGTTCAAGAGGGCATCGAAGCGCCGTTTCCAATCTCCGGCGCCGTCGACCAAGGCGCTCTGCCGATAGAGATCCTGCTCGACGGGCAATACGATGCGAATGCGTCGTTTGAGCTCGGTCGCCGCCTCGAGCGCCAGGATGTCGGCGCCGGGGCTTGCGGAGGCGACGACCACGTCGATGTTGTGAGCCTTCAGCAGCCGTCTGATCCCCGATTTGACGACATCAGCGGCGGCTGGTGGAAAGCGCGCTTCCTTTTGGTCCGGATTGTCGACCCGCCAGCCAGCCACCGCCAACACGCCGTCAGACTGCGCCTCGCTCGCCATGCGTGGGCATGTTGGATGAGCCACCGGACCACCGTCAAGCGGTCCACTATCTGAGTCGCTGGATGGTCGAAGCCGACGGCACGCATCCACGGCACGACGTACGAGCTCGGCTACCTGCCATTCGAGAAGCAGATCGCCAACCTCTTCTTTCACTCGTCGCTCGCCGGTACGAGCCAACCAATTTTAGCCCGTCGGACGTAATGGAGTTGTCTGTGTGAGTGGCTTGGGAACCAAGCCGCGCTGGTTGGCAAAAGGAGAATGAGATGAAGATAGGCGTACCGAGCTCGTCGCTAGAATTGAACGATGCGAATCGTTCCAGGCTCTTCAGGTCAAATCGAGCCAGGACGGCCATGTTTTCCGCGATCGGCGCTGTCGCGATCGCTGGATGTGGAGATCCGAGAACGAGTAGCCCGACCCCCGAGAGCTCGCCGGTGCAGTCGGGGCCAGCGATCGGGCTGGGCGCCGTGGGCCGGCAAATGCTCTCCGGCCATGTCGCGACGCCCATGCTCCGAAGCCTTCTCTCCGATCGAATGGAGCAAGCGAAGGAATTGACTCTGACCATCGGGCTCCCCCTTCGCGATCAGGAAGGCTTGGCCCGTCTGGCTGCGGACGTCTCCGATCCCGAGAGCCCATCTTTCCGGCAATACCTGACCCCCGAGCAGTTCGCGGATCGCTTCGGCGCGGCGCCGGTCGACTACCAGAGGGTGCTCGACTGGGCCAGCTCACATGGCCTGGCGGTCGAAAAGCACGCGAATCGACTGGTTGTCGCGGCGACCGGAAAGGTCGATGACATCGAGCAAGCCCTCCACATCCAGATAAAGTACGGACGTCGCGAGGACAACAGTCAATTCTTTGGGCCCGATCGCGAGCCCTCCCTCGACCTGGTCACGCCGGTCGAGCACATCGGCGGCCTCGACAACTTCGTGGTTGCCCGGCATGGCTCGTCGGGAGGATCGGCCGGTGGATCCATCTTCGGCAAAGACTACCGCCACGCCTATGCGTCCTGCACAACCCTGGACGGCAGCGGCCAAACGGTGGGAATCGTCTCCCTGCAAAACGGCTTCTTGCCGTCGGACATCGCCACTTATCGGAGCTTGGCAGGCTTGCCCGGCCCCGCCGTGACGATCAATGGCCCTGCCGGCTGTGCCGGCAGTCCCGGCTGTGCACCTTCCGGTGAGGACACCGGAGACATCGAGATGGTGCTCTCCATGGCCCCGGCCGCGCAGATCGTCGAGTTTCGCGGCAGCCTCGACGCGATCCTGACCAACATGGCGGCGCACCCGGAGATCGGGCAGATGACGTCGTCGTACTTTCCAGGGAACATCAGCAGCACCGCACGCAATGCATTGGTTCAGATGGCGGTGCAGGGGCAGTCGTTCTTCAATCTCACCTCGGACGCCGGCGCATTCACGGCGGGCCAGATTGGCGGCGTCAATGACATGCGTTGCCAGCCCAACGTGACCTTGGTTGGCGGAACCGACCTCAACATGAGCGGTGCGGGAGCGACTTATGTTTCCGAAACCACCTGGCCGCAGAGCGGTGGTGGAATTCTCTCCAACATCGTCAACAATACCGGGGTCGGTACGCCGATCCCCTCGTATCAGGTTGGATTGGCAACCACTGCCAATGGTGGTTCGACTACCTATCGCAACGCGCCCGACGTCGCCGCCAACTCGGATACTATCGACCTGTATGTCAACGGTGGACAGAGCTTGTGGGGGGGGACCAGCTTCTCCACGCCGCTCTGGGCCGGGTTCATGGCGCTCGTCAATCAACAGGCAGCGAACAATGGCCTGGCGCGAGTCGGATTCGCCAATCCGGCCTTGTACAAGATCGCGAGCAGCACCTACGCGCCCAACTTCAACGACATCACCGTCGGCTCGAACCCTAGCATCCCCGGTGGAACGACGACCTTCAACGCGACTGCCGGATTCGATCTCACCACCGGGCTGGGCTCGCCAAAATGCGCGCTCATCACGACCCTCTCGACACCGTTGACCCTGGCGAGCGCGCCGTCCGTCAACGCTCGCGGGTCGGGCGTGCTCGAAATCTTCGGACGGAAGAGCGACAACAGCATCATCCATCGAACGTACAATGCCGGCTTTGGTCCGTGGCAAGCGATGCCGGCGATCACCGCGCAGTCGTCCCCCGCCTCCGTGTCGTGGGCGACGAACAGGATCGACGTCGTCGTCCTGAACGTGGGAGGCTCAATCGCACACAGCTGGTGGAATGCAGGTGGCAGCTTCGCCAACTGGGAGAATCTCGGTTGCTGCTTCGACTCCGCTCCCGCGATCTCCTCATGGGGAGCGCAACGCCTGGATGTGTTCGCGAAATCGGGCACCAATATCTGGCACCGCGCCTTCGACAACACGAACGGTTGGCTCGCCTGGGAAAATGTGGGGGGCAGCGTCAACTCCGCTCCCGCGGCCGTCTCCTGGGGTAGCGGGCGCATCGACCTGTTCGCGAAAGGCACCGGCAACGACATCGTCCACACCTGGTTCAACAACCCCAACTGGTCCGGGCTGTGGGAGAGCCTGTCCTGCTGCTTCGATACGGCACCCAGCGCCGCCTCATGGGCGTCCGGCCGGCTCGACATCTTCGCGGGTTCCGGTGGAACCCTGTATCACCAGTTCTACAATGCTGGTTGGTCGGGGCTCGAGAACCTCTCGGGGCCGATCGGATCCGCTCCGTCGGCCACCTCGTGGGCAAACGGTCGCATCGATATCATGACGTTGACCACCGGGAGCCAGCTCTATCACAAGTTCTACAACAACCCGTCGGGTTGGTCCGGGTTCGAAACGTTGGGAACGCTTCTCTACGAATCGCCGTAACCTGAACAATCAAGCCGCCGGTGGCTCCCAGCCGCCGGCGGCCTCGGTTTTCCACGTCCGGCTCTTACTTCTCGTACTGATCCCGTGGCGGCCGCCGACGGCAGAGCGGGGTTCAGCCTCGCACCGGATCGGCGCGTGGCTCGAATAGGATGCCTCGCTGAGCCTGTTGCCGTACTCCCGGGACAGTGGCAATTCCGCGCTACCGTCTTGCAGGATCTCAGTCTCGACAGCAGAGTACGCCCTGGCCCGCGCGTGCGGTCATGGAGCCGCAGCCGTCCGGCGCGATATGCGTCTCTTGCGGCCAGACGCCGCCGGTGCAGATCCCGAAGTGGGTACAGCCGTCGCCGCAGCAGACCGACTCGGAGCAAAAGCCATTGAGGTAGCAGGCGTAGCTTGCGCCCGTGCTCGTGTCGGGGGCGCAATCGGTGGACGAGCCGCAGTGGGACATCGCCGAGACGTAGGTGCCGTTGCCGGCGCTCGCGCATTCGAGCGGGGAGACCACGGCGCGCAGGTCGGACACCGCGCCGGTGACGCCGCAGAGATGCCAGCCCGCGGCGCACGCGTCGCCGGGAGTGGCGCAGGGGCCCACGGCATCGCCGCACGCGGCCCCGGTGGCGGGCGTACGCATGCTGAGAGCGCCCAACCAGGTGGCGAGGCAACCGGCGATGCCCGGGTACCGCGCCTGGTCGACGAATGCCTCGCGCGTGCCGTCCGCGCAGCCGACCGTGGCCGGAGCGCCGGACGGGCCGTGCAGGATCGTGACGCCGCCGGCGCTGCTGGTGGTGGCGCCGGGCGTTTCGTAGGCGTCGACCTCGATGTTGTCGATCCCCCAGGTCACGCCGCTCGCCGCGCCCGACACGGCGAACGTCACGGTCAGGGCGTCGCCACCGGCCGAGGGCTGCGCGAGCTGCGTGTCGAGGTGGTAGATGGCGTCCGGCAGCGGCGCGCCCGCCGCAACCAGGCCGAGGGCATCGGTGGCCGTCGCGCCGGTCCGGGCGGGGTGCATGGCGCCGTCGGTGACCGCGCTCGGGTAACCCTGGGGCGAGGCGCCGTTCGAGAAGCTGGTGTCGATCAGCGTCGCTCCGGCGGTCGCCGCGCGGAAGGTCGCGCTGCCGTCCCATGGTCCCACGACGTAGAGATCGAATGCGACGGAGACGGTGTCGCGCGCTGGCGCGTTGCCGAGTGTGAGGGTGACGGTCTGGTTCGCGAACGGGCCGAGGAAGCTGGTCGCGGGGTGGCCGGACGTACCGCCGCTGCGGGCCACCGCGCTCGACGACCACTCCGCGCCGGGCGCCGCCTCGAAGTCGGCGGCGTAGTACGCGAGCGACACGTGATCGCTCGGCGTGCGCACGTCGGTGTATGAGGAAGCGAGGCGCGTGTCCTGAGCGGCGGCGACGTCCAGCGTGCAGGCGTCCAGCAGGGCCGGCGCGCTCACCCCGAGCCCCGCGCACGCGGCGCGCGCATCGTTGTAGGCGGCGGCAGGGAGAACCGCGGCGCTGGCACGCGCTGACGGGAAGCTCGGATCAGTGAACGTCGCCGTGCTGTCGCCCGGCTGGTAGTCGAACAGCGACTCCGCCTGCGTGATGCGCCAGCTGTCCGCGTAGCGAGGGTGAAGATCGCCGAAGCGGATCGGCCTGGCGAGGACGCCGCCGCCACGCAGAGCGAGGTCGTTGCTCGTATCGCCGTCCGCGTCGCCGAGCAGGCCCACAATGGTGCGCGCCAACCCCTTGCGCACGGAAGGGAACACGTCGAGGTGGTCGGCCGCCACGCGGACCGCAAGGAGGTCGCCCGACGGCCAGGTGACGACGTAGCGCCCGTCCCCGAGCGAGACGATGTTGCCGCCCCCGTACAGCGTCAGAGAGCCCGCGGCGGCGAGCGGTGTGCCGTCGACGTGCAGGACCGAGTCACCCCCGACGTAGAAGCCGACGCGATCGGTCCCCACTTGCGCGGCCACCGCGGTATTCACGGCGATGGTCTGCGAGCCCCGAAAGGGCTGCTGGCGCGCCTGCACCACGTAGCCGGCGCCGTCCGACACCAGCAGGAACTCGCCCGCGGCCTGGAAGTCGTAGAGCAGGCCGTCGAACGTCACGTCGTGCGGATCGCCGTTGCTCGAGGCGCTGCTCGCGCCGTCGCCGGCCCCCGTCCACGAGGAGCCGCCCGCACCGCCCGCACCGCCCGCACCGCCCGCACCGCCCGCGCCGCCGCAGTCGGTGGTGAAGCCGACCGAGTCGCTGCAGGCGCAAAGCCCGCCTCGGCAGCTCTTGCCGGCGTCGCAGGTGTTTCCGCAGGCGCCGCAGTTCTGGTCGTCCTTGTCGAGGTCCACGCACGTCGGCTCGGAGCCGCCATTGCCTGTGCAACAGGTGCCGGCGCAGCTCGTGCTGCCGCAGGCCGCGCACTGGCCCGCCATGCATAGCTGGCCGCGCGTGCAGTTGGCGGGACCAGAGGTGCCGGGCTTGCCGCTGCCACAATCGCCGCAGTTGTCCGGGTCGGTGGCGGTGTTCACACACCGCTCGCCGCAGCAGCGCTCGCCGGCGGCGCATGCTTGCCCGCACGTGCCGCAGTTGTTCTCATCCTCGGTGAAGCAGAGGCCCGGCCCCGACGCGCACGGGATCTCCCCGCGCGGGCACTCGCGACAAGCGCCGTCCACGCACTCCGGCGCGCTGGTTGGGCAACAGACTCCCCCGCATAGCCTGGAGTCGTTCACGAGGCAGGTGCCGTCCGCCGTGCAGTCCTGGCAAAGGTCACAGCAGCTCACCCCTTCGCAGCTCACCTGCTGGTCGGTGCAGGTTCGGCCGCACAGATCTTCGCAGAACTTCGACGGGTCGGCGGCCGAGCAGATCCCTTTCGTGAGCAGGAAACAGGGGACCGCGGCGAGCCCCATCTCGACGCAGATGCCCTTGACGACCGTGCCGCAGGTCGCCGCTCGCGTCACCAGCGGGCACAGCGCCGAGCACAGGTGCAGCGGGGACGAGAGGGCCCCGCCTCTGAGCCCGATCTCCTCGGCGCCGGGGCGCGCGGCGGCGGCCCCCGGAATGGAGCGCGCGTCGATGTAGCGCTTCCCCACGCGGCCGTCGCTCGACACTCCAAGCCCGTATGTGAGCGCGCCGCCCTGGAAGACGGCCGCGGCGCTCGCGGGCGTGCCACCGGGCGTGACGTCGTACAAGAGCTCCGCGGTCTCGCCGCCGCCCGCGCTCGCGGCCGCCAGCGAGACGTCGAGCTCCGTCAACTGAAGGTCGCCGTCGCGGTGCAGCTCCAGAGCGCCGGTCGCGGTCGCCGTGAACCCGTGCTGGCCGAGATACGCCGACAACGCGGCATACGTGATATCGGCGGTCGGGTCCGGACAGGACGCGGTCATCGCCGCGCTACAGCTCACGAGGTCGGCGGCGACCTGGAGGTCGCAACGCTGGTAGGTGACGCCCGCCGCGCACGAGTGCTGAGCGCCGCCGCCGCCGCACCCGGAGCCGACCGCCGCGACCGACAGCGCCGCGGCGGCGACGACCTTTGTCACGCGCGCCGCGACGCGCGCCGTGCGACAGCGGTCACGCCGTTCGTGAAATCCATTCCGACCGCCCGTGCTCATTGCTTGGGTAAAACGATCGGCGCGTGGAATTGTTTCCGCGGCTCAGTCGCAAAGAAAGATCGACGAAGGCGTAGGTGAGGACAGCCGCGTCGAGATGTTTGTTGTCCCGGGCCCGCTGTCCCCGATGTTAGAGTGGCGCGCACACGCGAGGGTCTCTCGAAGTCAGTGAGGTCGACATGAGGATGAGCAAGAGATTCGGGTGGTGTTTGTCTCTGTCCGCCGTTGCCGCGGTCGCAATCTGGTCCGCGGTGTCGCTGCCGACGTCGGCGGCGGAGTTGAAACGCCGGAAGGCCAGCTGCACCGTCTACGAGAACCAGGTGAAGGGAACCCCTGACGCAAAGTCTTACACGTCCGGCTCGTGGGGCGGTGTTCCGCCGGGGCTCAGGAAGCTTCCGCCGAACGCGACGCTTTGTGGCGCCGACGCGAGGGGAGTCAAGGAGGGCGCGGCGGTCATTGTCTCGTCTCTCGTGGGCCACGAGCTGGAGACCTTCTACGGCCCTCTATTCGAGAAGATCGGATGCAAGCCGCTCGCATGCAAGGTGACGCCTGCGAAAGTAGGCAAGCTCGACACCGAGTGGACCGAGTGCGCCTGCCACGGAGATCGAATGCTCGGCCACATCGCGACCGACGCCTGGTTGGAGATGTTCACGCTGTCGTTCGCCAAATGGTAATGCCGTCGCCGTCCCAGAGTGGCGTCGGGAAGCACAGGTGAGAATCGAGCCGGCGCTTTGACCGACATGCGCGAGGCCATCGAGCTCACGGGCGACAGGGAGGGCGCTGTCTCTGTCACGGTCAAGGGCTCTCTGGCGCCGGGCGCCACTGTCACTTGCCAGGTGCATGGCACGCTCTCCGACGGGTCTCAGCTCGTGGCATCGGTGTCGTTCGAGATGACCACCGGATGCTGCGCGGGACTCACATCGACCAACAGCCCGGCAACATTCCAACAGCGCGCGCTTGGCCTCTAGCCTAGCGAGCGACCGGCGAACGCGTCGATGCATCCGCCGCCCTCCGCGGTGACGCCCCTTCCGGCATCCGGGAACACGAGGCAAAAATAGTTGCCCGTACGAGTCAACGTGCGAGGTGCGAAAGACGATCTGCTTGTTTGTGAATGAACGGCAGCCGCGGCCCAACGAGATGGGTGAGCCCGTCCCAGCAACGCGCTCACCCTCTGCCGCGGCCGATCGACATCACGAGCCCATTCGTGCGGTGAGGAACTCGCCGCCGCCGTCGCTAGCTTGCTCAGCGCGCGCGATGTGCCACGATCGGGCCGTTGCCGCCCTCGCCGGCGACCCACACCTGAGACGGGGTGAGCCAGACGCTGTTGTAGTCAGCGGCCTGAGGAACATTGGTGTCGGCCTGGAAGGCTGAACCGCTGCTCGCGTGTATCACCGCGTCACCGACGGCGTAGACGTCGCCCCCGAGCGACATCACGTCCCATAGGCCCCTCGAGCTTCCGCCCGGGGGTTGCACGTGAGTCCAGGTATCTCCCGCGAGGTGCGCGATCTGCTGGCCCTCGCCCACGGACCAGGCGCCGTCCGCGTCGGCCCAGATCGCGAACAGTCCGAAGTTCGTGAACTCGGCCGCTTCCGTGACCGTCCAGGTCGAGCCGTCCCAGTGACTGACGTTCGGTCCGTTGCCGGTCGCCCAGACGTCATTGGGAGCGACCGCCCAGATGTCGCCTCCGGCCTGCCCGCCGCCGGGCGCCGCCATTGCCCAGACGCTACCGTTCCAGTGGAAAAAACCGGTGCTTCCGACGGTCCAGACGTCCGTTGTGCTGGTTCCGGAGATCGGCCCGAAATTGCCCGTGATTCCGACATTGACCGCGGACCACGTGGTTCCGTCCCAGTGGAGGACTCCTTGCTCGCTGGTAGCCCACACATCGTCGTCGGCGGCGCCCCACACGCTATTCAACGAAGCGATGGTCGGGAGCGGGGGCCGCAGCCACGCGCACCCATCCCAGTGAAAGGCGAATCCCACCAGCGTCACCTGGTCTGCCGCGAGCTCGCCCCCGACTGCCCACGTGTCGTTGGGTCCGTCGGACCACACGCCATTGAACTCCGGGAACGCCGGATCGCCGTCGGCGAAGAAATGATCATCGACGCACCACGGGCCGCTCATGGTTCCGGCGCAGGTCGTGAGCGCGTTCGTGGCGCAAGCCAAGCCGCCGTCCGAAGCCCCGCCTGATCCGGTCGCTCCGCCCGCGGCTGCGTCCCCGGCACCAGCAGTGCCGGCATCGGCGCTCCGGGCTCCGCCGGCTCCCGCGCTGGCGTCGGTTCCGGTCGAGCCTCCGGCCGGATGAGCCGGCGGACGTTCGTGCTCGCCACCTTGATTGTGATGCCCCTTGGCGGCCTCCCGAAGCAGATCGTCGATGCGTGAAGAACACCCTCCGACGAGGGTCATTATCGACAACGACGCCACTAACCCGAGCCATTCGTCTTTGATTCCCACGGTCAAGCTCCTTGTTGTCCTGACACCCGCACGCCCGCCACCGGCGTTTCCACTCATGGCTGAATCGTTCAGTGCAAGAAGCGTACGGACCGGCCGACGTGAACGGCGTCTCCTCAGTTGGCGGGCGGTCGGGAAGGTCTCCGTCGAAATGAAGGAGGCGACCGCTCGTTGTGAATGAACAGACCCGGATATCTCGAGCGCGGCGGCGCGCCCTCGCCGACGGCGATGGC
Organism: uncultured Myxococcales bacterium; assembly: GCA_964571275.1. Lineage (GTDB taxonomy): Bacteria > Myxococcota_A > Polyangia > Fen-1088 > Fen-1088 > DASRQZ01. Next base: position 228 of record CAZNCQ010000037.1, on the reverse strand, counting down.
ACCGTGCTTCCGATGCCGACGTTTCGCGCGCTCGATCGCGGTGATGACAACACCGAAGCGCGCTAGACTCGCCCGACCAATCCATGAGGCGACTCCAAATCGACCACGTGACGGAATATCGCTTTGGTGCGGCGGTGACGCCGCTGCCCCATCGTCTCCGGCTTCGACCGCGGGAGAATCACAACCTCCGCATCGTGGACTCGAAGCTCGAGATCTCGCCCGCGTACG
>CAZNCQ010000036.1:0-38312 GCA_964571275.1 uncultured Myxococcales bacterium | reverse complement strand
ACGGCAGGTTGCCGAACTGGTTCGACGCGCCCTGCGCCAGCAGGTAGTGCGTCTCCTTCAGCGCGTTCAGCACCGGGAACGCGTCGGCGATCACCGTGGTCTGGTCGTCCTGGTTGTAGAACTGCATGCACCGCCACAGCAGGTTGTGGAACGCCTCGAGGAACTTCGAGCGCCGCTCGGCGACGCGCAGCTCGGCCAGCGCCTTGCCGTGGAGCGTGAAGCCGTAGTGGTGCTCGTACTCGTGCGCGCGGCGCAAGACGCTGAGCCGGTTCTGCTCGTCCTGCACCCAGCCCCAGATCAGGTTGCTCGCGGGGCGCAGCGGATCCAGCTCGAGCTGCGCCAGCGGATCGCGCTCGCCGTTGGTGCGCACGTTCTGGAATCGGCGCGTGATGCTGTTGAACGACTGCACCAGCATCCCCTCCTCCATCCAGTACGACCAGATGAGCTCGAGCAGCACCGGGTGCATCAGCTTCTCCTGGATCAGCGCCGCCTGCTGGTCGACGGTGCCGGCCAGCGCCGGCCGCACGGTCGCGACGTCGCCGAGCTTGCGCCGGATGAGATCCAGGTACGGCAGGATGCGCGCCTGCCGGCCCTCGATGCCGCCGAGCGGCTCGAGGTAGTGGTGCCACATCTGCTCGAACAGCGCCGGCAGGCGATGGCCAAAGCGCTCCTCCTCCTCGTGCGTGTTCGGCCGCAACGTCTCGGTCCGCAGCACCCCGCAACGGGTCATCACGAACAGCTCGGTCGCCACCTTGAGCACGCGGTCGGTGTCGACGCTGTTGAACACGAAGGTATCGATCGGCACGTCCAGCTGCTCGAACGCGCGCTTGCGGTCATGGCCGGCGGCGTGGCTGAAGCGCGGGTTCGAGAACACGCCGTCCATGAAGTCCTGGTAGGCGGAGAAGCTGAGCGCGTTCGAGCAGTTTCGAATCACGATCCAGAGGATCTCGTCCTTGGTATTGGGCACGCGCGAGCGGTTCAAGCTGACGTCGACCGAGCGCGTGGGCTCGCCGGAGCCGCGCGGGTCGCCGCCGTCCAGGTGAAACGGGACGGCGGGCGGCAGCGTTGCGGCCTGGAACACCACCACCTCTTCCGCGGTGGGCCAGTTCTCGGCGTTCTCGGTGACCGCGATCGTCACCGACCCCTGGTGGCCGAACGGCTCCAGCTGCTCGACGAGGACCTTCACCATCCGGAGATTTCCGTCCAGCTCGACCAGCGCCGACGGCGGGATCGATCTCCAGTTCGTACCGTTGTCGAAGCTGTACCACCAGTGCAGCGGTTGCTGGGGCGTGTACGAGAACTCGGGTCGCTTCTTGCTGCCCTCGTCCTTTTCGTCGGCCGTGAAGATCGCGGCCTGGAGCTTCTTCTCGGCCTTGGTGTCGAAGTGCGGTCTCGGTTTGAGATTGTGTGCCATGGGACGGGTCCTCCTATCTCGGGTCTTCTAGGTCAGTGGGTGGCCGCGACCGCCGGCGGCGCGAGGGCGGTTGCAACCGGTGAACGAAGCCAATTCGGCGATGGCGACGGCGGGAGGTGGTGGCGCGCGCCCGCGCACACCTCGACGACGTCGACCGTCGCGCGCCAGGCCCAGTGCTTCAGCAGCCGAGCCAAGAGCTCGCTCTCGAGCTCGGGAGTGAGGCGTCCGTCGAGCCGCGCCTGGCCCAGCGCCGCGAAGGCCAGCGTCGGCGCTGCCCGCCCCAGCTCCGCGGGGCGGGCTTGCCACGTACGATACAGCGCGGCCAGGTGCTCGGGCCGGCGCTCGGGAGCGGACAGCGCCTGCGCCAGCGTCGCGTTCTGCAGGCGGGGTGAACGATGGTTGAGCAGGCGCTCGACCAGCGCCGGCATCGCCGCCTCGAGCGCCACGAAGCGCGCGCGATGCGGGGGTGGCAGGCGCCCGAGGTCATAGAACGATTCCCACATGCGCGTGAGGCGTCCCCAGTGGGCGTGCGGATAGAGGGCGTTGCCCAGCGCCGCGCTGAGCTTCACGCGCAGGTACGGCGACGGGTGCGGATCGTCGGGGTCGATGCGGAAGACGAACGCCGCCGGCAAGCTCACCACGCCGATGAGCCCCGACGTCGCGGTCACGCCGAGGCGGGCGACCGACCAGAAGTCGGCGACAATCTCCGAGATCCACTTGCGCCACACCGACCAGGCCCAGGCCGCGTTCACGCGCGGCGCACCGACGGACGCATCGACGCCGCCACCGTCAGCCCCATCGGCAAACGCGATGTGATGCGGCGGGCGCAGCAGATCCGCGCGCAACGACGCGACCAGGTCGAGCAGCGCGGCGCCCTGATGTCCGACCTCGTGCACCAGCGACGACGCGATGCCGGTGCCGATCATCCGTTCGCGTGGCACGCGGATGATGGCGACCGGGTTCGACTCGCCACCGGGCAGGCGCGTGCGCGCCCGCCGGATCGCGGCGCCCGGCCCGCGCGCCAGGTAGCAGATCACCGGCGGCGGATCGATCACTCCGGGCACCTCCAGCGCGTCGCGCGACAGCACGTCGAGCCCCGCGAGCCAGACGCCGTTGTCGGCCTCGGAGCGCTGGCTCAGCGCCTCGCTGAAGATGTCGAAGTGCGACAGGACCACGTTGAAGCGGAGGCGCAGCAGCGTGAACCGCCGCTGCGCCTCGGCCGCCGACGCCGCCCGCGCCGCCGGGCTCCTGATCCAGTCGACGAAGCGATGAATCTGCTGGCGCAGCGACTTGCGGCCGCGCACCAGGAACCGCTCGATCGCCGCCTGCGCCTCGACGCTGAGGCTGGCCGCCGGAACCATCGTCTCTTGCAGCGCGAACGACTGCAGCCGCAAAAGGCGGCTCAGCAGCGCGCGCCCCTCCTGCTCGAGATTCCAGAGCGCGAATGGTTCCGACGACGCCAAGACTAGACTCCGTAGATGATGACTTTGTTGCCCTTGCGCACCCAGCGCCCCGAGGTGCCCGGAGCGGCCACCGGACCACCGTGGAAATCGCCGCCGGGCTGGCCGCCGCCCGCTGGCTCGAGCAGACCGGGCGCGTACTTCTGCGCCGCGCTCGCGACCGCCTGCTGGGCGATCGCCGCCGGGTTCTGTCCGGGCGGCGCGTGCGCCGCGGCCTGCGCGGCGTCGGCCGCGAGACGCACGAACTGCTTCGCCATCTCGAACTCGCGGTCCTCGTGGCTCAGCCCCTCGAGCTCGAGGCCGAACATCGAGCCGATCCCCGACGCCAGCTGGCCGCCGATCTGACCGCCGACGCCGGGCGCGATGTAGTTGCCCAGCGCCTGGCCCGCGATCGGAAGCGCCGTGCGCGCGACGTTCTTGAGGATGCCGCCGACCTGCTGGCCCACGGGCGACTTGACGAAGTTGCCGACGGCGCCGGTGACCTTCTTGAACACGTCACCCAGGAACTGCTCCAGCTCCTGCTCGTTGGTGACCGACAGGAGCTCGCTCGCCAGCTCGTTCAATTCGTTCTCGCCGGCGACCTCTCCTTCGTTCTCGAACTCGCCCATCTCGTTCTCCGCCTGAAACTCGTAGGACTCGAGATTGGTTCGGCCCATGGTCCTGTCGATGTCGTGCATGTTCATCGCTCCTTGAGAGAAGTGTTTGCGTCGGTGGGCCGCCTGCTCGGCGTGCGTCGCCCTCGCGATTCCCCTCATTGCAGCCGCGATGCCAGCGCGAAAGCCCCGCGATCTCGACGGTGACGACGTGAACGAGGCGGCGAAACAGCGAAGCGGCCTTCGTTCGAGGCGCCGACGAGCGCGACGGTCCGAAGCTCGCTTCGCTCGAGCGGCGCGCGCGCCGAGCGCCTGCGCACGCGCCCGCGCGAGATCGCGCAGCCAACGCATTGGCACGCCGGCTGCTCACGCGAACGGACAACGTCGACCGGCAACAATTTTTGCGCGCTTCATCTTCCAATGAGCGCGCGCTCACCGTCGAGAAAGGAGCTCTTCATGAGCACTCTGCCCAACCGTATCAGCGCCTTCGGGACCATGACCCCAGCGCGCGAGGTCGCCCTCGCGCGCCAGCTTCTCGAGATCCAGAGCGAGCAGGAGCTGGATCATTTTCTGCCGCTCTTGGCGATGGCCGCGCCGCTCATTTCCAATATCGCCGGTCCCCTGCTCAAGAACCTGGCCGGCTCACTGTTTGGCGGCGGATCGAAGAAGCGCAAGCCGCGCGACGAGCAGGAGTACTTCCTGGGCGGCATCGTCAAGGGGCTGCTCGGGGGCGAGCTCGAGACCAGCGAATACGAAAACGAAGCCGAATTCCAGAATGAAGCGGAGGCCGAGTCCTACGAGCAAGAGCAATTCCTGGGCGGCATCCTCAAAGGGATCATGGGCGGCGAGCTCGAGAGCGCGGAGCAGGAGCAATTCCTGGGCGGCATCATCGGCAAGCTGTTCGGCGGCGAGCTCGAGGCCGAGAACTACGTGCAGGAGCAGTTTCTCGGCGGACTCTTCAAGGGATTGATCGGCGGCGAACTCGAAGCCGAGACCGGCGGCGCTCCCGCGCCCGCCCGTCGGGGACACCGCCACCTGTTGCGCCGCGCGCGGCGCTTCGTGCGCTACGTGCACGCGGCTGCCTGCCACGCCGCCGCCGAGCTGGCCAATTTGCAGCGCGCTGGCCACCGGCCAAGCCCGCCCGAGCTGCAGCGGATCGTGCTGGCGGCGCTGGTCGCGACCGCGCACCGGTTGATGCCTCACCTGGCTTCGGTGGCCTTCCCCGAGGCCGCCACCATGGGAACCACGACGGGCGCGCCGCCGCCGCGCGCGATGCCGGGCCCGCCGCCCGGGCCCGCGCCAGGCGGACCACAAACCATGCTCGAGATGATGTTCGCCGAGTCGACTCCCCTCGGCGCTGCGCCCGCCCAAATGCGCAACGGCCGCGCGAACGGCTACCCGCTCGGATAGCTTCCTGACTGTCTTCTTAACCGTCTTCTTACCCGTCTTGGGCGAGCGGCTCCGCCGGCCGCGTCGGATCCGCTCCAGGCCGGGAAGCGGAACGCACGCGGTTCTCCGCGCGCGCGCCGCGCAGGGCGGCCCGCGCCTCGGCGGCGTGCCAGCCACGCGGCGCGAGGATCAGGTAGTGGCGATAGGCGCTCGCAGCAGCGGCCGGGTGGCGCGCGCGCCGTTCGGCGTGGGCGAGGATCACGAATGCGTCCGGGTCGACGTCCTCGAGCGCGATCGCTCGCCGCGCCCAGACTCCGGCATCGGCGTAGTGCCCGCGCGCGTGCTGCGCCTGCGCGACCTTGAGCGCCAGCGATGCGTCGAGCGGCGCCGTCGCGAAGGCGTCGGCGCACGCGTCCGCCGCCGCATGCCAGCGGTGGCGATCATAGGCCTCCCGACACGCCGCGAGCGCCTCCGGGGTGGCTGATTGCGTGGCCGGCGTGACCGTCGCGATCTCGTCGGCGACCGGCGCTGCCACGGCCGCCACCTCGACCCCTTGCGCGATCGCCGGCGCAGGAGCCGGCGATGGGAGGGCGGACGGGACGATCGTTGCGGCGAACGCTCGCGCTGCCGCCGCCGCGCGACGGCGCGCCCGCAGGTGACCGGCCAGCGCGAAGGTGCCGACCGCCACGAGCGCGAGGAGCGCCATCGTCAGAAGGCGCACGCGAAGCGAATCGCGTTGCAGCCTCAGCTCCGCGGCGGCGCGCGCGGCCTGTATCGCGGCCAGCGAAGCGCGAACCTCCTCGGAAGGAGGCCGTGAACTGGCGCGCGCCAGCAGGGAATCGACCTCCGGCCTCCCCGCCTCCTCGCCGGACCGTGATTCCGATTGTGTCTCCATCGACGATTCCATGGGGCGATTGAGACACGTCCCGCGCTGCTGAGCAAAAAAGCTCACTTTTCAGCGGAGTCCTGCCCACGCTCGCAGGAACGAAGTTCCGGGCCTGGTGCGATTCCTTCGCCGCTGCTCGAGCGGCAGAGTACGCTCATGGATGATCGTGGAAGGGGGGGCTCAAAACAGGAGATCACCCGACTCGGCCGGCGGCAACGCCACCGATGCGAGCATGCTCAGTGAAGATCGTCTGCGTCGTCTGGCGGACGCGATGCCGCAGATCGTGTGGATCACGCGCCCCGATCACACGCACGAATACTTCAACGCGCGCTGGGTCACGTACACCGGCATGTCGCTCGAGGACGCGCTCGCGCTGCCCGGCGAGATCCCCGAGCTCGTGCACGTCGAGGATCGCGCGGGCATCGCGCGCAACTGGGCGCACGCCAACGCCGGCGCGACCCCCGAGGCGTGCGAATTCGAGTATCGGCTGCGGCGGCACGACGGCGTGTACCGCTGGCATCTGGCGCGCGTGGTGCCGACGGACCTCGGCGACGGCGACCTGCGCTGGGTCGGCAGCGCCGTCGACATCGACGAGCGCAAGCGCGCCGAGCAAGAGCGGCGCTTGCGGGACGAGCAGGCGCGCCGGCTGCACGAGATGTTCCTGGCAGTGGTCAGCCACGATCTGCGTAACCCGTTGAGCTCGATCCTCACGACAGCCTCGTACCTCGAAAGGCGCGGCAACGACCCACCGTTGCTCTCGCGCATCCGCAGCGCCGCGCAGCGCATGAACCGCATGGTCGAGCAGCTGCTCGACTTCGAATCGAATCGGCTCGCTGGAGGAATGCCGATCAACCGCCAGGACACCGACTTGCAGCTCGTCTGCCGCATGATCCTCGACGAGGTTCGCGGCGCCGTCCCCGACGCGCCCGAGCTGCAGCTCCACGCCAGCGGCCGCACCTCGGGCCGCTGGGACGCCGATCGCCTGGGCCAGGCGCTGTCGAACCTGATCGTGAACGCGCTCCAGCATGGGCGCCGCGACCGACCGGTGCAGGTGCACATCGCGGCCGAGGGCGATCCCGTCGAGGTCTCGGTGACGAACGAAGGGGCGCCGATCGCACCCGACTTGCTGCCGGTGCTTTTCGATCCGTTCAAGCGCGCCGATCAGAAAGTGGCCACGCGCCACGGCGTCGGTCTCGGCCTTTACATCGTCAACGAGATCGCTCTGCGGCACGGCGGCTCGGTCGCCGTGACCTCCGAACCCGAACGGACCCGGTTCACCGTGCGCCTGCCGCGATCGTCGCCCGAGCCGTCGCAGCGCACCTGAACGCGCCCTGCCCCTCACGTCACGCGCGACGCAGGTTACGTGGTAAAGTGAGCGGGCCGCAGGGTGTCCGGGCCGTCTGACCGAGGTCCTGCCGCCTCCAAGCTCCGCGGTGGGCGGCGTGTTGGTGGCGGCAATGTAAGGCCGGCCCGCGACTTGTCGACCGTCGACGTTGACGACGGAGTCCACGATGCACACATGGTCAGTACACTCGATGAGCTGGGCGTTGACGACAATCGGGATCGCGTTCGTGGCTGCGGTCCTGGGCGCGCTGGGTGCGTTCCTGGCGCTGCGGCGACGAGCGCCGGCGCTGACTCCTCCCCTGAACGAAACGGCACCACCCCCCTCGATGCGCGCGCAGGTCGCGCAGCCTGAGCGCGACGCGCTCGAGCGCCGGGGCGCCGAGGTCGAGGCCGGCCGCCGCGCGCTCGCGACCGCGGAGCGCGTGCGCAATCTCATGATCTCCAAGCTGAGTCACGAGGTGCGCACGCCATTGAACTCCATCATCACGCTCTCGCAGCTGCTCGCCGACGGCACGACCGGTCCGCTCGCGCCCGATCAGCACCGATATGTCGAGGTGATTCAGCGCAGCGGCATGACGCTGCTGGGCCTGATCAACGACGTGCTCGACATCTCGCACATCGAGGCGGGCCGCATGGATCTGCAGATGGGCGCCGTCGATGTGCGGCCGCTGATCCGCGGCGTCGGTGCCGCCAGCGAGGAACGCGCGCGCGGCAAGGGCTTGCCCGTGCACCTCAACCCCCCGCGCGCGCCGACGCTGGCGCACGCGGACGAAGATCGATTGCGCCAGGTGCTGACCGCGCTGGTCGAGCACGCCGTCCAGGAGACCAGTAACGGTTATGTCGAGCTGTCGGGCGAGAGCGACGACAGCCGCGTCATCATCCGCGTCAGCGACACCGGCCCCGGTGCCAGCCCCGAGCTGCGGCACGCCGAGTTCGACACCTTCCTGACCCAGCCGGCCGACCGGCCGCCGGGCCCGGGGATGATCCTCGCGGGGAAGCTGACCCAGCTGATGGGCGGCACGCTCGTCGTCGACAGCGCAGCCGGTGAGGGGACGACGTTCTCGCTGTCCCTGCCACGAGCTACCGACGGGAACGCTGCTTTGCGATCGCCCGAGCTGGCAGTGACACGCGCGCCGATCAGTCCGGCACACGTGCTGCTGATCGAAGATGACGAGCTCGAGCGCCAGCGCGTCGCAGATCTGCTCCAGGCCGCCGGGTACCGCGTGTCGGTGGCGTCGTCGGGCCAGGATGGGCTCAACAACCTGCGCGAGGGGCACTTCGATGCGGTCGTGCTCGACCTGGTGATGCCGGGAATGACCGGGCTCGACGTGCTGCGGGCGGCGCGCGCCGACGAGCACCTCTCGGCGATCCCATTCGTCGTGCTGTCGGCGCTGTACATGACCCGCAGCGAGCGCGAGGTGCTGGGTCCGACGGTTGCGGCGGTGGTACGCAAGGGCGAGGGCACTGGGGACGAGCTCACGGCGCACCTGGCGCGCGCGCTGGCGGCCCGCACCATGGCTGGGCCGCCTCACCCCCCACCGCCCGTCGAGCGGCTGGCGCGCGTGCTGCTCATCGAGGAGGACGACGACAACCTGTTCGCGATCGAGCAAGTCCTGGCGTCGCTGCCCGTCGCCATCGAGACCGCGGCGACTCCAAAGGAGGCGATCGAGATCTGCCGTCGACGCCCGCCTGACCTGATCCTGATGGACGTCGAGCTTCCTGGCACGTCGGGCCTCGACGTGAGCGCCGACATCCGGCACCTGCCCGACTGCGGCGATATTCCGATTATCGCGCTCACCGCGACCGGAGACCGCGCCGAGCGCGCCTCGCCGGCCGGTGGTCGCTGTGACGCCTACCTCTCGAAGCCGGTCAAGCCGGGCGAGGTCGTGAACGCCGTGACCCGGGCGCTACAGCTCGGGATTCACTAGCGCGTCTGACCTTGGCGGAAGCCCGCGTTCGGCCCATCTTTATTTGACTGTCCGGACGCCAGTGGTCCGTGTTAGCCGTAACCCAGGTGGAAGTCACAAAGATGCTCGACATATTGCTCGTCGATGACGAGCCTGACTTTCGGATGCTGGTGGGCGACGCCCTGCGCGACGCCGGGCACCGCATCACGCTGGCCTCGAACGGCGCCGAAGGCCTGACGATGATCTCGTCGAACGTGTTCGACGTGATGATCTGCGATATCCGCCTGCCCAAGGTCGACGGGCTCACGCTGTTCCGCCGCGTGCGCCAGGAGTCGCCCGGAACCGACGTCATCCTCATCACCGCGCACGCCGCGGTGTCCGACGCGGTGGCCGCCCTGAAAGAGGGCGCGTACGACTACCTGACCAAACCATTCGACGTCGACGAGATCATCGTGCAGATGGACCGCATCGCGGCGCAGCGCGCGCTGAAGCGCGAGCTCGAGCAGGCGCGCGCCGAGCTGTCGCAGCGCAAGTCGGGCAGCGCGATCATCGGGCGCAGCCCGCCGATGCTGCGGCTGCTCGACCGCATCGACACCATCGCGCAGAGCGACGCGCCCGTGCTGATCACCGGCGAGAGCGGCACCGGCAAGGAGCTGGTCGCGCGAACGCTGCACGAGCGCAGCTCACGGCGCGGACGCGCGTTCATCGCGGTCAACTGCGCCGCCTTCCCCGAGACGCTGCTCGAGGCGGAGCTGTTCGGCCACGAGCGCGGCGCGTTCACCGGCGCGGTCAAGCGGCGCGACGGGCGCTTCAAGGCCGCCGACGGCGGTACGCTGCTGCTCGACGAGATCGCCGAGGTCCCGTTGCCCGCGCAGGCCAAGCTGCTGCGCGTGCTGCAGGAGGGCACCGTCGAGCCGCTGGGCACCAACGAGTCGACGCGCGTCGACGTACGGATCATTTCGGCCACGCACCGCAACCTGCGCGAGCGCATCAAGGAAGGCCGCTTCCGCGAGGATCTCTACTACCGCCTCAACGTGCTCGACATCGAGATCCCGCCGCTGCGCGAGCGCCGCGGCGATCTGCCGCTCTTGCTGCAGTACTTCCTCGGGCGCTTCACCGCGCCCGGCAAACCGGCGCCGACGATCTCGCCGCGCGCGTGGGCCGTGCTGTCGCAGTACCCGTTCCCCGGCAACGTGCGCGAGTTCGCGCACGCCATCGAGCACGCGGTCGTGCTGTCGAGCGGCAGCGAGATCGAGATGGAGCACCTGCCCGCCGGCATCGCCGGCGCCGGCGAATCGAGCGGCAGCAGCTCGACGGGCAGCCTGCGATCGCTCGGCAGCGCGCTCAAGGAGTTCGAACGCGAGTACCTGCTGCGCGCGCTGGGTCAGGCCGGCGGCAAGAAGATGAAGGCGGCGGAGATCCTGGGGATCTCGCGGAAGAATCTGTGGGAGAAGCTGAGGCTGCACGGCATCGCGGCCGAGAGCGAAGCCGAGGACTGAGCGTCAACTGGCTCCGTTCGTGGACGTCGACGTCGACGTCGACGTCCAAACGGACGGGCTACGGAAACATCGTCAGGTAGAGCGCCCGCACCCGCTGCATCCGTCGATCGAGCTCCGCCGCCAGTTTCTCCGGCGCGCGCTCCAGGGTCCGGGCCAGCGGCGCGATGTCGCGCGGATTGATGACGTCCTCCGAACGCCCGCGTACCAACCGCAGGCGCAGCGCGAGCCGGCGCAAGAACGCGTAGTCCTCGACGACCGTCGCCGGCCAGCCAAGTGTGACGAGCCGCTCCAGCGCGGCCATCGTCGATGTCGTGCGCAGCACGCGATCGGTGGCGCCGAACTTCAGCTGACCGAGCGCCGCCAGGAATTCCACGTCCATGATGCCGCCGGGATCGAAACGCAGGTGGCGCGCACCGGCGACGACCTTGCTGCGCTCGTCCTCGACGCGCTTGCGCACGCGCCCGAGGTCGGCGCGGAAGCGCTCCTCGTCGAGTGGCCGTTCGTAAGCGATGCCGGCGAGCATCGCTTCCAGCGCGGCGCGCGCCTCGTCGGGCTCCGAAGAGTAGACCACGCGAGCCCGCAGCAAGGCGACGCGCTCCCAGCCGGCGGCCTCCTTGTGGTGATATCGCTCGAATGACTTGAACGACGTCACCAGCATCCCCTGCTCTCCCGACGGCCGCAGGCGGGTGTCGACGTGATAGAGGCGGCCCTCCTCGAGCATGGCCTCGAGCGATCCGATGAGCCGCTGCGAGGCGCGCGCGTACCACTCCTGGTGCGAGACGCCGGTCGACGACTCGCCGTCGCGCGCGTACAGGAACACGAGATCGACGTCGGAGCCGTAGCGCATCTCGCGCGCGCCCAGGCTGCCGAACGCCAGCACGGTCAGCCCCGCGGCGGGTTCTCCGTAGCGCGCGATCAGGGCCGGCAATGCCAGCCCGATGCTCTCGACGATGCACGCTTCGGCGATGCCGGCGAGCTGAGCGGACACCGCCCCCGGCTCGAGCGAGCCGGAGACGTCGTGCAGGCCGACGCGCAGCACTTCCTCCGCCTGGAAGCGGCGCAGCTCGCGCATGCCCAGCTCCTCGCGGTCGTCCTCACCCTCGTCCGGATTTTCACCATCGGCGCTCGACCGCTCGGCGTCGAGCCGCGCGATGCGCCCGGCCGCCGCCGCCGTGAGCTCGGGGGCCGACCGCGTGGTCGCGCCCAGGTTCTCGGTGAACGACTCCCACATCGAGGGGTAGCGAATCAGATACTCCGACAGGCGATCGCTCGCGGCGAACAGGGTCGCCAGCATGCGCAGCAGCTGCGGGTGGTCGCGCAACAGCGTCATGAGGCCGACCGACGCGCGCCAGGCCAGATCGCGAAAGTGCGAGAGCGCGCGGTCGGGGTCGGGCGACGACGACGCCTGCGCCAGGAACGCCGGCGGCAACCGCGCGCGCACCAGGTCCAGGCCGTCGGCCGCTCCCTCCGCGTCCTCGAAGCCGAGCGCGGCCAGCGCCTGCTGGACCTCTTCGCGCGTACGGGTCGGGTCGAGGGCGATTGCGATCTCAGGGCGAAACGCCGGCGAGGGGTCGTCGAACGTGGCCGCGATCGACTCGACCGCCGCACGCTGCTGCGCGAGCGCGGCGTCGAACGCCGCGAGATCGGGCCAACCCAGGCGCTCGGCCAGCCGCGCGCGACCGTCGGGCTCGCCGGGGATGCGCTGGCTCTGCGCCCCCTCCTCGACCTGGATGCGGTGCTCGACGTGCCGCCAGAACCGATAGGCGGCGACCAGCGTGCGAGCCTCGCGATCGCTCAGCAAGCCCGCGATCCAGAGCCGGTGCAGCGCGCGCGGCGTGGTGCGCTCGCGCAGATCGCGGCGCTTGCCACCGTGGAGCAGCTGCAGCGTCTGCACCACCAGCTCGACGTCGCGGATGCCGCCAGCGCCCAGCTTCACGTCGAACGATCCGTCGCTGGTCGCCGACGGCGGCGGGCGAAACATCGCGCGCAGCTCGCGGATGTCGTGCACCATGCCCGGGTCGATGCTGCGCGGATAGGTGAAAGGCTCCAGCATCTCCAGCAAGCGGCCGCCGAAGGCGTGGTCGCCCGCGCAGGGCCGCGCGCGCAGCAGCGCCTGGCGTTCCCAGGTGCGCCCGAACGTCTCGTAGTAGCGCTCGGCGGCGGCGAACGAGTTGCAGAGCGGCCCCGAGCGGCCTTCCGGGCGCAGGCGCAGGTCGACCCGGAAGATCGTTCCGTCCTCGGTGGCCTCCTCGATCGCTGCGGTGATCCGGCGTGACAGCTCGCTGTAGTATTCGTGCAGGGAGCGCTCGCCGGCCTGGCCCGCGTCCGACGAGTAGAAGTAGCAGACGTCGACGTCCGACGAGAAGTTGAGCTCCTCGCCGCCGAGCTTGCCCATGGCCACCACCACGAACGAAGCCGGGCCCTCTTCGGTCATCGGCTCGCCGTACTCGCGGCGCAGCTCCGCATCGCAGAACCGAAACGACAGCTCCAGGCAAGCGTCGGCGAAGCCCGACAGCTCGGCGGCAACCTCTTCGGTCGTGCCCCAGCCGATCTCGCGCGCGCCCAGGCGCAGCATCTCGTGGCGCCGGTAGACGCGCAGCCGCCGCTTGAAATCGGCGAAGTCGTGCGCGCCATCGACCGCGGCGCACGCCTCGGTCCAGAAGATCGCCGCGGGCTTGGGCTGCCGCAGCCAGGGATCGGCGACCAGCCGCTGCCAGGTTGCGGGCGCGTCAGCAGCGAAGATCAACCCGGGCAAGAAGCTGCCGCTGTCGAGCACCGCCATCAGCAGATCGCGCTCGTCGCCCCGCTCCGGGACGACACCGCCCTGCTCCTGAAACCGCTCGAGCCGCGCCTCCGTGTCGGGATGGGGCATCGCCGACGACTACAAGTCAGCTTTGGCGAGCGAGAACTTGTTGTTGCGGCTGTCGAGCACTTCGAAGCTCGCGCGCGACTCGGGCGGCAGCAGGGATTGGAGATGAGACTGCTGGCCGCGCTCGAACAGGAAGAAGTGGCGGTGGCCGCGGTGGTGCTCGATCCAGGTCTTGAGCTTCTCGTCGGCGCCGTCCTGATCGAACACCGTGCGGTCTTCGGGCGGGCCCTCGTAGATCTCGTTCTTCGTGTAGAAGGTCTCGCCGCGCCAGTACATCTGGTACGCGATCAGGCGCTCCTCGGGCGAGCGGCGTTTCTCATAGTACGTCGAGATCGGCTCCTTCTGCGACCAGAACGGCGCGACCGCGCGCATGTAAACGTCGAGCAGGTAGAAGGTGAACAACACCGCGGCGACGCACAGGATGGTGATCGACACGCGCCGCACGCGCTTCACGATCAAACCGAGCGTCGCCAGCGCGAACACCACGACGAAGCCGATGATGGCCCCCGAGAAGTCCAGGCTCTCGGGCCAGGGACGGCCGTGTGGGTTGTGCACATAGTCGTACGAGAACAGCCACAGGAACCGCTGCGCCGCGCTCTTCGCCTCGACCAGATCGACGGTGACCAGGAAGAGAAAGGGCAACCCGACCAGCGCCACCGCCGCCGCGCGCCGGGAAGTCCCGCGCTCGATGATGTCGTCGAGGAAGCAGCCGATCACGATCGCCAGCCCCGGTATGGCGGGCAGAACGTAGTGATGGAACTTGGTCATCGACAGCGACACCAGCGCGTACGCCGAGACGAACCAGATTGCGCCCAGCCAGATGATGCCCTGGCGCCGCGCCTCGGCCGCCGCCTCTTCGCGCGCCGCCGTGTCGATGGCCGTGGCGTCGACCGCCGTGCCGTCCGCCGGCCCGCCTGCGGCCAGCGACGGCATCTCCCTCGACCGCCCGCGCCCCTCGCGCATGACCGCCCAGGCCAGCGCCGCCGGCGCCACCGGGACCCAGGGCAGCATCGCGTAGCCGAGCTCGCGCAGGAAGTACTCGAACGTGCCGCGGTCACCGTGCCGGCCGAGCACCATGCGCCGCCAGTGGTTGTCGCCGAAGAGCTCGTTCCAGAACGGGAGACCGTGGCGGATCAGCATCGCGTGGTGCCAGGGCGCTCCCACGACAATCAGCGCGACCAGCGACACGACCACGCCGTAAAGCAGCTGAGCGCGCCGCAGCCGCCGCCAGTTCCAGGTGAAGGCGAGATACGCCAGAAAGACGATCAGCGGCAGCCCCAGCCCCGCCAGGCCCTTGGCCAGCACCGCCAGCCCGCAAAGAATCGCCGCGATGTAGAGGTAGAGCGGCGCCTTGTAGCGCGTGCGCGCCGCGAGCACCACGAACGCGAGGAAGCCGAGGTAATAAGGAATCATCGCGACGGCGCCGTACATCTTGAGCACGCCGCCGTGCCAGGGGACCTCGACGCGCAGCTGGTACGAATCGATGATCAGCTGCGGGATGGTGGTCAGCGCGAAGATCGCGATCGTGCCGTAGAAGAGCCCATGGTGGGGCCAGGTGAATCGGCCGCGCCCGCGCCGCGGCAGCAACTCGTCGCGGTCGTCGAACAGCGCCATCGCGCCCAGCGCCAGCGCCATCGCCATCGGGCCGACGAACGCCATGTCGGTCATGGCCTGCCGCGCCACCAGGCTGTACATCGGCGACGTGGCGACGACCACGGCCGCCAGCACGCCCGCGCGCCGGTTCACGAACCGCGCGGTCACCAGGTAGATCGCATAGATGCCGAGGACGCCCGTGAGCACGAACGGCGTGCGCACCGCCCACTCGGCGCGATACGACAGCGCCATCTCGCCGGGATCGCCGCCGTGCAGGCCGACGCGCGCGATGTGCATGCCGATGCTCATCAGCCAGAACGACAGCACCGGCTTCGACCAGAAGACGTCCATGTCGCGCGGCGAGCCAGGCCACCAGAGGCTGATGAAGTCGCCCCGGTAGGTCATCTGGCGCGCGACTTCGGAGTAGTGCGTCTCCCAGGGGTCCCACAGGCCGTACGTGCCGGCGAGCGGCAGGTACAGCAGCAGGCCGAACAGGATCACGCCGAACGCCATCTGGCGTTCCGTGAAGCGATCGAAGAAACCGGAGCCGGGGCCGTTCGCGTTGATGTTGACGTTCACTTTGACGTCCACACCTATTTGGCCAAGGTTCTCTGCAGCTCGAGCAGGCCGAGATCCAGCGGCTTCGGTTGTCCGACGACGTCCTCGAGAGGCGTCGAGCGGATCTCGCCTTTGATGAGCCCTATCAGGCGACCATGGTTGCGGCCCGCCAGGTGGTCCACCGCGCCCGCCGCGAGCCGCGTCGCCAGCAGTCGGTCGAAGGCGCTGGGCTCGCCGCCGCGCTGCACGTGACCGAGCGTCGTGACGCGCAGGTCGAAGCCCAGCCGTTCGCGATTCGTCTCGAAGTGGGTCGCCAAACCTTGAGCGTTGTACCGCGCTCCTTCGGCAACCACCACCAGCGCGTGCAACTTTCCGCGCGCGTGGGCCCCGTGCAAGCGGTCCGCGAGCTCATCGGGGTCGATGTCGGCCTCGGGCAGCACGACGGCGTCGGCGCCTCCCGCGATGCCGGCCATCAGCGCCAGGTAGCCGCACTTGCGGCCCATCACCTCGACGAGGAAGGCGCGCTTGTGCGAAGAGGCGGTCACGCGCAGGCGATCGATGGCCTCGAGCGCGATGTTGAGCGCGGTGTCGACGCCGATCGTCACCTCCGAGCCGGCCAGGTCGTTGTCGATCGTGGACGCGACGCCGACCACCTCCAGGCCCATCCGCGACAGCGCCAGCGCGCCGGCCTGCGAGCCGTTGCCGCCGATGACGACCAGTCCGTCGATCTTGCGCTCGCCGAGGTGCCGCAGAGCCACCACCCGCACCTCTTCGTTCTTGAACGCCGGGATGCGGCCACTGCCCAGGAAGGTGCCGCCGCGCTGCAGGACGCCGCCGACGTCGCGCGGGCCAAGCGGTTCGATCTGCGGTTCGAGCAGGCCGGCGTACCCGTTGCGAACGCCGAACATCTCCCAGCCCCTGTCGACGCCCATGCGCACCACCGCCCGGATCGCGGCGTTCATGCCCGGGGCATCTCCTCCGCTGGTCAAGACCGCGATACGCCTCATGTCGGGCGCATCGTACACAGGGGTGCCCGGGCGCGCCTCAAAAAATGCGCGTTCGGGACGGGATCTGGCAGTCTCATCGGATCGAGATGGCCCGAGCCAAGCAAGACAGCGCGCCTGCCAAACCGCCCGAGAAGAATTACATCACGCCGGCGGGCCACCGGAAGCTGTCGACGGAGTTCGATTTCCTGCGCTCGAAGAAGCGGCCCGAGGTCGTGAGCGCGCTCTCCGACGCCGCCGCCGAGGGCGACCGCTCGGAGAACGCCGAGTACATCTACCGCAAGCGGCAGCTGCGCCAGATCGACGGCCGGCTGCGCTTCCTCGCCAAGCGGCTCGACGTCGCGGTGGTGGTCAACCCGCGCGAGCAGAAGCGCCGCGACAAGGTCTTCTTCGGCGCGACCGTCACGGTCGAGGACGACGCCGGCACGACGATCGTCTACCGCGTCGTCGGCGTCGACGAGACCGACGGCGCCGCCGGCGACGTCTCCTGGCGCTCGCCGGTCGGGCGCGCGCTGCTGGGACGCGGTCCCGACGACACGGTCACCGTCAAATGGCACGCCGGCATGCGCGAGCTGACGATCGTCGACATCGACTACAAGTGACGGGCGCGGCGGCGCTCAATCCCTGGCGAACACGAGAACGAAGGAATCCGCGCTGCGCTGAATGACGACGATACGGCCGCGCGCCGCTGCGCGCCGCCACAGGGGAAACCACGCCTCGCCGTGCATCGCGGCGCTCCGTTCCAGATACGCGGGCACGTAGAGATCCAGCTCGCGGTAGCGCCCGGCGGTCGCGTGAAAGGCGCGCAGGCCATAGCTGAACGGCGCGAGCACCGGATCCGGGTGCAGATCATTGTGAAGCGCGCCGCCGTAGACCACGATCGACTTGCCCGCGTCGGCCGGCGGCCGCGCCGCGAGCACCTCGAGCAGCTTGGATTCCAGCTTGCGCTCGATGAGCGCGAGCATGCGTTCAAAGTCGACCGGCTTGCGAGCTCCGCCAACCTCGGGCGGCGCCAGCAACCGATATTCGGCGCAGCTCACCTTCAGGATGTGCGGCCGCGCGCCCGACGCCCGGGCGCGGGTGAGCAACGTGACGATCTCGTCCTCGGTCTCCGCTGGCCGCAGGGTGGTGCGCGCCACGTCGCCGACTGTCGCGGCCTCGGCCTTCCCGCAGGCACCGTCGGTGACCCAGGTCTCGACGATCAGATCGGAGACCCGCCCTGCGATCAGCGGCCAGACCTGGCGGGTAAAGCGCGACAGCGACGACGCGATGCCGGCAGTGTCGACGGTCTGGTGCAGCTCGCCCACGCCCAACACCAGCGGCGCGCCTCGCGGCCCCGGTGCGAGCACGCCCGCGATCGCGTCCTCCAGCGTCACCGGCGTTGCGACCGCGGGCGGCCCGCCGGCCGGCGGGCGCGGGAACAGCAACGCGGCGAACGCCGCGGCCAGCCGCGCCGTGGTCACCGGGCCTCGGGCGGCGGCGGCGTGCTCCGTTCGAGCGCGCAATCGACCGTCACCGCCTCGGTCTCGACGTAGAGGTGGTCGCCGACGATCGTCACCGCCCAGCGCTGCCGCCCGGCTTCGTTACCCGCGAGCGTCGCCACCAGCTCGGAATCGACGAGCCAGATGCCCATCTCGGCCAGCTCCGGCGGATGGCGCCGCAGACCGGCGAGCTGCGCGAGGAAGTGATCGCGCCGCTCGCGTTCGGAGAACAGCACGCCGACGCGCACGCCGCGGCTGTGCTGGACCATCTTTCGCAGCCTGTCTGCGTCGGCGTCGCCGCATTCGATCCAGACCGTCGGCCGCTCGGCGGTGTCGCGCGCCCACAGATCCGCTGCGCCGTGCGCCAGCGCGCCCGGGCCGAAGCGCAGCTCGTCGTCATGAAACAGGCACCAGGCAAGCACGCGCAGCATCAGGTGCTCCATGGTCTCCGAGCGGTGGCTCTCGACCACGAAGCTCTGCACGCGATCGATCGCGCGGTCGACGTGGGACAGCGTGATGCGGAAATGCAGCGCGACCGAGGCGGACAACATGCGGGCGCGCACTCTATGACGGGAACCCGCGCCTCGCGCAAGCCCGGGGTGTGGGTGCGGAGGGGGGTCCGTCAGTTAGCCGGCTTGGACGCGGCCCAGATGTGGCGGTCGCCGGCGGGCGCGCTCCGGTCCGACGACAGGTAGATCGTGCAGCCGTCGGGGGAGAGCCAGCTGGGCGCGTCCTCGGACGTCGTGTTGAGCTCGGTGACCGGCGCCAGGTTCGAGAACGTGCCGGCGGCGCCGGCGCGGCGCGCGACCCAGACGTCCAGGTCGGTCTTGACCGCCGCGTCACCAACCGCCCCCGGCAAAGGCCGCGTCGTCGCGAAGTAGATCGTTCGGCCGTCGCTGCTGATCACCGCAAACGCCTCCGCGCTGGATGAATTGAGCTCGGCGACCGGCGTCGGCGGATTGCTGGTGGTCAGATCGCGCACGTAGATGTCGCGGTTGGCACCGACCGTGCTGTCCAGGTACAGCAGCGTCCCGTCAGACGTGAGACTGTCGGGATAGTCGGTCGCCGCCGAGTTGGCGCCGGCGAGCGGGCCGGGCGTGCCGAAGTCAGCCAGCGCGTTGGGTCGCGTGACCACGAAGATGTTCGTGCCGGTGCCACCGTCGCCGATGGGGCGGTTCGAAGAGAAGAACAAGGTCAGCCGATTGGGCGACAGCACCGGACGGCGATCGGAGCTGGCGCTGTTGACATTCGCGAGCGCGGTCATTGCGCCGAAGTCACCGGTCGGCCCGGGGCGCGAGGCGATGTAGATGTCGTAGCTGCCGAGGCCGCCGATGTCGGTGCGGTTGCTGGCGATCAGCGCCGTACGGCTGTCGTCGGTGAGCCAGACGTCGATCTCCTGAAAGCCCGTGTTCAACGACGTGACCAGCGCGGGCGTGCCGAACGGTTGGGTGAGGTCGCACGCGGCCGCGGGCGCGTCGTTACCGGCGTCCACGGCGCCGCCGGTGCCCGCGTCGAGCGTGCTGCCGCCGCTGCCGGTCGCTCCGCCGCCGGCGCCGGCACCACCGCTGCCCGTCGAGCCGGCGCTTCCCGTCGTCCCGCCCGAGCCAGCGTCGGACTTGTCGGCCACCGACCCGCACGCCGACAAGGCGACCGCCGCTGACAGACCGGCGCCCAAGACCACCGCCCGGCTCCCTCGAAATCTCATCGTTGGGCCCGGCAGTGTATTCGGGGCGGCGCGCGATGTCTATCGAGCGCCGGCGCTCGCCAACCGTGCGATCAGTCAGTGCCGATCGTCACGAAACGCGTCCCGGATCCGCCGCGGACGCGGAGCAGGTGGCCGGCTTTTCGCGGCGCTTGCAACGCCGATGTCGCGGCGTCGGCGGTGGCGACCCCGTGGCGGTCGACCTCGAGGATGATCTCGCCCTCTTCCAGACCGGCGCGCGCGGCGGCGCTGCCCGGCGCGACCTCGGCGATCACCGCGCCCTTGGCCGCCGGATCCAGCCCCATCGACTCCGCGAGATCCGGCGTCAGCGTCTGCAGCACCAGGCCGAGCTTCGCGCCCGACGGGGCGCTCTTCGCGTCGGACGACGGGAGCTCGCCCAGCACCACCGACACGCTGCCGCGCTGCCCGCTGCGCAGGTAGTTGACGGTCACGGCGGCGCCGATCGTACGCGTCGAGACGTAGTCGATGACGTCGCCCGCGCCCTCGATCTTGTGCCCGTCGATGTCGAGGATGAGATCGCCGGAGCGCAGTCCGGCCTTCGCTGCCGGCCCGGCGGGTGTCACCTCGCTGACCAGCGCCGCGTTCGCGGGCAAGCCAGCGCCCAGCTTCGCGCGCTGCGCAGGATCGAGCTCGGTCAGATCGCCGACCAGCACGCCCAGGTACGGATAACGAATGCGCCCTTCGTTGATCAACGATTGCGCGACCCGTTTGACTTGATTGACGGGGATGGCAAAGCCGTAGGCGCCGCCGGGGCCGGTGTTGATCAACGTGTTGATGCCGACCACCTCGGCGTTCAGGTTGACCAGCGGACCGCCCGAGTTGCCGGGGTTGATCTTCGCGTCGGTCTGGATGTACTGGCGCACGCGCCCGCCCGACATCTGCACGTGGCGCCCCACGCGCCCCTTGCCGCTGATGATGCCGGCCGTGACCGTCTGGTCCAGGCCCAGGGGGCTGCCGACCGCCAGCACCCACTCGCCCACCTCCAGCGCGTCGGAGTCTCCGAGGCGCGCGGCGATCAGATCGCGCGGCGGCTTGTCGAGCCGGATGACCGCGACGTCGGTCTCCGAGTCCATACCGATCGTGCGCGCCGAGAACTCGCGCCCGTCGCTGAAGATCACGGTGGTCGTGGTGGCGCCCGTGACCACGTGGCGATTGGTGACGATGTTGCCGTTGCCGTCGAGCACCACGCCCGAGCCGGTGCCGCGCTGGGTCTGGTCGGACGGATCGTCGCCGCCGCCGAAGTCGAAGAAGTGGCGGAAGAACGGCGGCACGTCCTGACCGGCGCCGCTGGCGCGGCCACCGCGCGTCGGCATCTGGCGGATCTCGACGTCGATGCGCACGACGCTCGGGCGCAGGGCCTTGGCCACCGCCGAGAACGCCGAAGACAGGATGCGCGCTTCGTTGGGCATCTCTGTCCGTGGTGTCACAGGCCCCTTGGTCTGCGCGGCGGGCGCCTGGACCGCGGGCGCGCTGGGAGCAGCCGCCGATGGCGGGGGCGCGGGTGACGCCTCGTCGGTGGGTGGCTCCGCTTTGTGGATGAGCCTCCGGCAACCGGTGAGCGGCAACGCGCACTCAAGAAAAAGCCAGGCGAATATTCGGATCGACTTCGACGTCCCCTTCGACCTCATCTTGCAGACATTAAGCGTGCGATCCGACGACTCCGCAAGGCCACAGTCGTCCGGCCCGCACGAGCGGGACCGCGCTCAGCCCGAGACGCCGGTCAGCGCAGGATTGACAACCTTGCCGCCCGCGTTCGCCGCGAGATCGCCGTCCAGCAGCGACGACGGAATGCCCAGCGCCACGCCCAGCGTGCGCGCGAGCGCGACGTTGCTCTGCGCGACCGGGATGTCGCCGCCGGTCACGGGCATGCCGCTCGCCGAGTCGATGTCCGACGCCGCGTAGATACCGGTCGAGCCCTTGACCACGCCGCCGATCACGGCGGGCGCGATGTTCTTGCCGACGAGCACCGACACCGCGTGGTTGCCGAAGTGATCGCGTCCGGTGCGCCCGTCCGTCTTGGCGATCCCGTTCAGGTTGCGCCCGAAGACGTTCATGGTGGCGAACGTGACCTTGTCGGTGAGGCCCAGCCCGCCGAGCGCGTCCATCAACTGCTGGATCCCCTGCACGCCGGTGATCGTCTGTGCCGCCTCGCCGGCGAGATCGGTGTCGGTGTGGTTGTCGCCTCCGAACGCGATGTGCATCGTCACCACCGGCGTGACGTTGGCCGAGATCAGCGCCGCCGCCGCCAGGCCCTGGCCCTTGGTGTCGTCGGCGGTGATCGCGTTCAGCGTGGTCGCCAGCGCGTCGGCCAGCTCGCGCACCTGCGTGCGCGACAGCGCCATCGCGTCCAGGAACTGGCGCTGCACGTTGTTGCCGATGGTCTTGGCCAGCGCGTTGAGCTTGTCGATCGAGGCGTCGCGCACCGCGCGCAGCGCCTGCAGCGGGCTGTTCTTGGTGCCGGTCAGCAGCTGTTTCAGCTGCGTCGGCGAGATCGATGGCAGCGTGCGCCCCGCGAAGCTCACGAGCTCGCTGGCGTTGCCGCGCGCCCCGACGGCGATCGGCTCCGGTTGCACGGTGCCGAAGCACGTCGCCAGGTGCTTGGCGTAGGCGGAGATCATCATCTCGCTGCGGCTCGTGCCGCCGAGCAGCTTCATGACCTTGGGCTGGTCGCCGTGCACCGTCGACCGCGTCGAGTAGTGAAAGAAGCCGGTGCGCGCCAGCGTCGCCGGGTCGAGCGCGCCGCCGACGTCGGTGCCCGCCCAGGGCAGCGCCGCGCCGTAGCTGCGGCCGCCGATGCTGAGCGTCGTCGCCGCCACCGTCGGCTGCAACGGGTGAATGATCTCCGGCGCCTCGTAGGTGCCGGGCGCGTTGCAGTTGAGCGGATCGCCCGAGCTCGACGTGCTCATGACCAGGTACTGCATCTTGTCGCGCGCATCGATCGCGCACTGCATGTCCTGGGCGCTCGCGGCGCGCGGGCGCGCGATGAACCAGGCCGGCAACCCCGTCGCCAGCGCGCGCAAACCGATGTACTCGGCGCCGAACAGACCGGCCAGCAACGTCTTGCGTCGATTGAGCATCATCCTTGTGATCCTTTCTCAGAGGCCGAGCGACAGGGTCGTGGGCGCCTCACAGGCGAGCGCGAACGTCGAGCGCAGCGCGTTCGTCGCGCTGGCCTTGGCGGCGACGTGGGCGTCGTAGTTGTCCTGCAGGATCTGCACGGCGCCCGCGTAGAGCGGATCATTGGGCGGATAGCCGATCACGCGCTCCACCATGTCGGCGATCGCCGCCGGCACCGCGGTGCTGGTGTAGATCGTGCCGGTCGTCGCGTCGACGACGGCGGCGGCGATGTTCTCGCACAGCAGCTCCGACGCCGACGAGTAGAACAGCGTCGGGCTCGAGGCGGCGATCGGCACCTCGCTGCCGCGGCTGAACGCATCGGCGGGGATGCTGCTCGCGATCTTCAGCGTCGCCGACTGCGCGCTCGACGGGATCGGCACCGCGAGGCCGCACAGGTCCGGCTTGCCCAGGCGGTTCGACAGCGCCGCGCACAGCTGGTCGCGGCGCGCGATGCTGATGGTGAATCCGTTGGCCGTCGCCGTCGCCGTCGGCGACGCGCCGGTCACGAGCGGCGACGACAGCAGCTCGCGCAGCAGGGCCGGGAAGTTGAACCCGCCGGTCTCGAACAGCTGCGCGACGCGCCGGAACTCGGGGTCGGTCTCGAGGCACGGCGCCGAGTTCGCGAAGTAGCACAGCTTCTGCGCGATCGAGATCGCGAACCGGCTCACCGGCAGCTTCGGATCGGCTGAATCGACCACCTGCTCCAGCAGCGGCCCCAGCGCCATCATGTCGGCGCCGGTGGCGTTGACGTTGCCGAACGCCAGCGCGCCGCCGGTCATCGCCGGGCGCGGGTCAGCGGCCAGGCCGCCGCCAGCCTTGGCGGGAAAATCGTTGCGGTCGTTGAAATCGAGCTGTGTGCCCCAGAACTGGCGCAGCGGATCCAGCGTCTTGTGGCACCCGTAGCACTCGGTGCCGCTGACCGCGTGGCTGGGGTCGAGCCCGGCAGCCGACAGCGGCACGACGGCGTTGGCCGGCGTCAGCGACGCGCCGAGCGCGATCAGCAGCGTCTGGTTCGCAGTCACGCGGTGCTGGTTGCTGTCGTTGGTGTTCCACAGCGCGAGGAACGCGGGCGTGGTGTAGTAGCCGACGCGCGGCAACGCCAGCGCCAGCTCGGTCGCCTGGCGCAGCGCGGGCAGGTTGTAGGGCATGACGCGCGTCTCGCCCGCGGCGAGCGCGCGCACGTTGACCCACTGCCAGTCGCTGACGTCGGACAGCGTGAAGTACGGCCGCGAGGCGTGGCGATCGCAGACGTCGGTGGTGACGCTGTTGGCCGTCGTCGAGTACTGCGGAATCAGGCCCA
Source organism: uncultured Myxococcales bacterium (assembly GCA_964571275.1). Classification (GTDB taxonomy): domain Bacteria; phylum Myxococcota_A; class Polyangia; order Fen-1088; family Fen-1088; genus DASRQZ01. The sequence goes on along the minus strand of CAZNCQ010000036.1, from coordinate 14,175 downwards.
GCAGCACCTGGAACAGCGTCGCGAACCCGTTGAACGCGTTCACCATGCCGGCCGTGCCACGGCAGACGATGGTCGGCTTTCCCGCGTTCAGCGTCGGCGCCACGTCGCCGAAGGTGAGGTAGTTGGGGCTGGTCGGATCGACGAACTGCTCGATCGGGACGTCGGTGCCGCTCTCGTCGACCTTCCAGGCAATCGTGGACGCCGCCTGGCTGCGCGGCATCTCGATCTGCAAGTAAGTCGCCTTGAGCGCCGTCGTCATCATGAAGCGCGTCGTGGTGAGCACTTCGTTGAACGGCCGCCCGTCGGCGATCAGCTGCCACGCGGTCATGGCGAAGCTGTCCTGGATGTTCTGCACCAGTCTGTTGAAGATGTCGTCGCCGGGCGTGGCGGCGAAATCGAAGCCGCCGTTGGTGAGCAGCTGCGGCTTGAAGTCCTCGGCTGGATTGAAGCCCGTTTGCTGGAACGTGTTGCGGAAGAACGACAGCATCCGGTCGCGGTACAGGCCCTGCAGCGTCGGATCCGCCGTCCACCCGTCGATGAGCGTGCGCAACCCCTGTGCGCCCTGCGCGGTCGCCAGCGCGACCTCGTCATCGGTCGGCGTCATGCCGGTCAGTAGATTCTTCACCTTGCGCACGCTCGACGCGGCGGTCGCCGCCTCGAAGGGTGGCGGTGGTGGCGTCGTCGAACCCGGATCGCCGCCCGCGCCGGCACCCGAGCCTCCGCCGCCGCTCGACGGCGCGCGCGCGGCGCCGATCTGACCCGTGCAGCCAGCGACGGCGATCACCGACGCGATCCCGAGGCGCAAGACCGTCTTCATCTGAACCTCCCGTCGTGGTCTGGACGCTAGGCTAGTTGCGCGTGACCACCGACGAGCAACGCTCGTCGGCCCAGGTCGCGGGGCGGGACTAATGAGAAGCAGCAAGCGCGCTCAGCCGGAGACGGCGAACGCGACAAAAACTACGGTAACGGCGGCAAGCGGATCCGTCCAGCAAAACTGGAATCCACACAGTCGATGACAACGCGCCAAAACGTCGGCGCGCGACATCCGACGCGACGCGCGCACCGGCCCGCGCGTCACACCGCCGCCGGCACCGTGAACGTGAACGTCGAGCCCGCGCCGACCGTGCTGCGCACAGTGATCTCGCCGCCCATCAAGCGCACCAACCGATCGACCAGCGTCAACCCGATCCCGGTCCCCTGGTGGCGCCGCCCCGGGCGATAGTCGACCTGGTAGAAGCCCTCGAAGATGCGCGACATCGCATCCTCCGGAATGCCGATGCCGGTGTCGGAGACCGAGAGCGCCACGAAGTCGCCCCAGCGCTCGCCGGAGATCTTGATGGATCCGCTCTCGGTGAACTTCACCGCGTTGTTGAACAGGTGGGAGATGACCTGGCCCAGCCGATGCCCGTCCGCGCGCACGTGCGGCAGCGTCTCGGGCAGCTCGATCGCCACGCTCAGCTTCTTGCTCTGCGCGAGCGGCAGCAAGGACGACAGCGCCACTTGCGCGATCGCGCCGGGCGCGATCTCCTCCGACCGCGTCTCCAGATTCTTGGTCTCGAGGTTGGCGAGATCGATGATGTCGGAGAGCAGATTGAGGACGCTCTGACCGCTGCGCTGGATCACATCGAGATAGCGCGTCTGCTCGGGCGTGAGCGGCCCGGCCGATCCGTCGCGCATCAACTGCGACAGCGAGAGCACCGCGTTCAGCGGCGTGCGGATCTCGTGACTGATGTTGCTGATGAACGCGCTCTTGAGCCGTTCCATCTCCTCCAGGGTGCGACTCTGTGAGTCGACCTCGGACAGTCGCAGATGCAGCTTGCGGCGCTCGAACGCGATTAGCACCCGCTCGATCGCGCCCATGAGCGCGCGGTGATCGAACGGTTTGCTCAGATAGGCAGCCGCGTCGATGGCCGCCGCCTTCGAGCTGGCGTCGGCGGAGATCGCGATGACGGGGATTTGCGAGATCGCCGGGTCGTTCTTCTGCTGGATGCGGAACTGCCATCCATCCATGACCGGCATCATCAGATCCAGGATGATGAGATCGGGCGCCGGCATCGATCCCAGGCGCGACAGCGCTTCCCGGCCATTGCTGCACGCGACGACCTCGAAGCCCTCCTCCGTCAAGATCGTCTGCAGCGAGATCCGGATGTCCGGATCATCCTCGACGAGCAGTATTCGCCTGAGCGCGCCCTCTCGGGCAGGGGTACCTGGTCCCATGGATTTCCATTCCGCGTGGCTCCCCCCAACAAGAACACGCGCGTGAATCAGTCCGTGAATCGCAATGATACCCCGGGTCTCCTGCCGACGACAAAAAACTCGCCCGCCAACCGGTGAATCGCCCGAGGCTTGCTCTTTCCAATTCGTGATTACGTTTGCTGCGACCCGCAACGCGAGGTCGCAAAGCATGGAAACATCGTCCCACGGTCCGGGTCAGTCTCGAGAGTCGGCCGAGCCGGAGCAGGCGCTGGTCCTACACGACACCTACCGATTGGTCCGCCAAGTGGGATTCGGCGGTATGGGCGTGGTGTACGAGGCGATACACACGCGCCTGCCCCGCCGGTTCGCCATCAAGGTGCTCTTGCGTAGCTTGCTGTCGCACCCGGAGGCGCACGCGCGCTTCTGCCGCGAGGCAGAGGTCATGTCGCAGCTGCGCCACCCCAATATCGTGCAGATCTTCGACTTCAACGTCACCCACGAGAATCAGCCCTACTTCGTGATGGAGTATCTCGACGGGCGCAGCCTCGAGAGCGAGCTCGCCGACGGCGCCGCGATGCCGCTTTCGCGCGCGCTGCCGATGGTCGAGGCGGTCGCGTCGGCGCTGATGACCGCTCATCGCCACGGGATCATGCACCGCGATCTCAAGCCGTCGAACATCTTCCTGTGCGACGTCGAAGACACGGGCGCCCCAGACGGCGAGGCCCTGTCTGCCCCGGCTCTGCGCGCCGAGCATCCGTTCGTCAAGCTGCTGGACTTCGGCGTCTCGCCGGGCCGCGCCTCGGGGCACATCGTCCTCGGCTCGAACGTCGTCGAAACCTCCCACTACCTGGCGCCGGAGCAGGCGGGCGGGCGCGGCAAGACGAACGACGCGCGCGCCGACCAGTTCGCGCTGGCGGCGATCACATACGAGATGCTGGCCGGTCAGCACGCCTTCACCGGCGAGGACGCGGTGTCGCTGCTCCACCAGATCGTGCATGAAGAGCCGCAGGCGCTCGACCGCCTCGTGGGTTGGGACTGCTGGCGGGTGCAACAAGTTTTGAGCCGGGCGCTGGCCAAGGATCCGGCGCGGCGCTTTCCGACGATCCTCGACTTCTCCGACGCGCTCCAGGAAGCGGCCGACCACGCGCGCGCGCCGGTGACGCCGCCGCCGGTGCTGATCGCATCGCCCCCGGCCATCGCGGCGCCGCGCCCGCTCGTGGCCCTCGATACGCCGGCGAGCGGTCAGCCCTGGAGTGAACGCGAGATCACTCAGACGATCCCGCGCGTCCCGCGGCTCGCCTACCGGCCCATCGTGATCGGGCTGGCGGCGGTCGCGGTGCTCGGTTTCGTCGCCGTCAAGGGCTGGGTCTACCCCCTGCCGCCTCGCGTGGTCACCGCCGCCCAGAACGTGAAGGTCCGCCTGTTCGGAGCGCCGCCGGCGCTCCCGTCGCCGCCGTCGCTGCCATCGCCGCCGCCGGTTGCCGGCATGGGCGAAGCGGCGCCGTCCGGTCCGGTTGCCGTTCCGATTCCGCCGCCCTCGGCAGCCGCGCCGCAAATAGTGACGACACCGGCGACGGAGGTCACGTCCGCCACCACGCCGGGGGAGCCGAGCTCCGCGCCCGCGAAATCAGAACCGTAACCGATAAGCGGGTTGTTTTTCGGTCGTTAGCCCCCAACTTGCGCCAAGTGACCGAACCTGAGCCGCGGATCCCGATCGCGACTTATCGCGTGCAATTCAATCGCCACTTCACGCTGCGCGACGCGACGGCGCTGGTGCCCTACCTCGACGCCCTCGGAATCTCCGACATCTACGCCTCGCCTTTTCTTGCCGCGCGGCCGGGCAGCCTGCACGGCTACGACGTCGTGGACCCGACCCGCCTGAACCCGGAGATCGGCACCGACGAGGACCTCGACGCGCTGGCGGCGGCGCTGCGCGCGCGCGGCATGGGCCTGCTCATGGACGTGGTGCCCAACCACATGTGCATCGCCTCGTCGGAGAACCGCTACTGGCAAGACGTGCTCGAGAACGCGCGCAGCTCGCCGTCGGCGCGGCTGTTCGACATCGACTGGTATCCGCCCAAAGCGGAGCTCACCGACAAGGTGCTGTTGCCGGTGCTGGGCGATCAGTACGGCCGCGTGCTCGAGGAGCAGCAGATCTCGATCGAGCACGACGGCGGCGCGTTCCATTGCCGCTACTTCGAGACGCGCCTGCCGCTGGGACCGCGGACGATCCGCCCGATCCTCGAACCGATCATCGCCGATCTGCGGCGCCGCGGGCCGGACGACGCGCCCGATCTGCTGGAGCTGGAGAGCATCCTGACCGCGGTCAAGCACCTGCCGAAGCGGTCGGAGGTCGGCGACGAGCAGGTGCGCGAGCGCCAGCGCGAGAAGGAGATCGTGAAGCGCCGGATCGCGGCGCTGGTGTCGTCGAGCGCCGACGTCGCCGCTGCGCTCGACCGCGCGCTGGCGGCGATCAACGGCCGGCGCGGCGACCCGCACAGCTTCGATGCGCTCGAGGCGCTGCTCGCCGATCAAGCCTATCGTCTGAGCTTCTGGGGCGTCGCCGCCGAGGAGATCAACTACCGCCGCTTCTTCGACATCAACGACCTGGCGGCGATCCGCGTCGAGGACCCTTCGGTGCGCGAGCTGATCCACGCCAAGGCGTTCGACCTCCTGCGCGCGGGCAAGGTCACCGGCCTGCGCATCGATCACGTCGACGGCCTGCTGGATCCGGCCGGCTACCTGACCGAGATGCGGCGCACGAACGATCTGCCACCGTTCTATCTGGTCGTGGAGAAGATCCTGATCGGCGACGAGGAGCTGCCGGCTGACTGGCCGGTGGAGGGCACGACCGGCTACGATTTCCTCCATCAGGTGAATGCGGTCTACACAGACGGGGACGGCGGGCGCGCGCTGGCGCGCAACTATCAGCGTGCGGTCGGGGCGCCGGCGAACGCCACGGACGATCTGCTCCACCGCACGAAGAGGCTGATCCTCGACGGCTCGCTGCCCAGCGAGCTCTACACGCTGGCGCGGCGGCTGGACCGCATCTCCGAGCAACACCGCTGGTCACGCGACTTCACGCTCAACAGCCTGCACGCCGCGCTGCGCGAGGTCATCGCCAGCTTCCCGGTCTATCGCAGCTACGTGCGGCCCGGCGCCGTCGAGGTGAGCGCGGCCGATCGACACCACATCCTGAAGGCGATCCGCGACGCCAAGTGGCGCAATCAATCGATGAGCGCGTCGCTGTTCGACTTCATCGCCGACATCTGGCTCTTGCGCGACCCCGACGGTATCTCCGAAGCCGACCGCGTCGAGCGACGCGAGCTGCTGCTGCGCCTGCAGCAGCTGACCGGCCCGGTGATGGCCAAGGGCATGGAGGACACGGCGTTTTATCGCTATTTCCCGCTGTCCTCGCTCAACGAGGTGGGCGGCCAGCTGGCGCCGGTCACCGGCGACGTCGAGCGCTTTCATCGCTGGTGCACCACGCGCGCCGCGCGCTGGCCGCACGCGCTGTCGGCGAGCGCGACCCACGACACGAAGCGCGGCGAGGACGTGCGCGCGCGCGTGAGCGCGCTGTCGGAGATGCCGCGGGTTTGGTCGACGGCGTTCCGTCGCTGGCGGCGTCTCAACCGCGCCGAGCGGCGGCAGGTCGACGAAGCGCTGGTGCCCGACGCCAACGAGGAGTATTTGCTCTATCAGACGTTGCTCGGCGCGTGGCCCGCGACGCCCCTCGACCGAGGTGGCGTGGAGCTGGGCGCCGGGTTCATCGACCGCATGAGCGCGTACATGAAGAAGGCCATCAAGGAAGGCAAGCTCCACACGAGCTGGATCAACACCAACGACGCCTACGAGCGCGCCGTCGATGAGTTCGTGCGCGCGGTGCTGGATCCGGCGCGCGAAAGCCCGTTTCTCGGCGAGGTCGCGGCTCTGCGGCGCGCCCTGGCGCGCGCCGGTGCGCTCGCCTCGTTGTCGCAGCTCTTGTTGAAGATCGCCGCGCCGGGCGTCCCCGACTTCTACCAGGGAACGGAGCTGTGGGACCTGTCGCTGGTCGACCCCGACAACCGGCGGCCTGTCGACTACGCGGAGCGGCGCGCGCAGCTGGAGGCGATCCAGCGTCTGGACGAGGGCGACCGCCGTGGATTCATCCGCGCCCAGCTCGCAGAGCTGGCGAGCGCCGCGCCGAACGCGGGCGCGCTGAAGATGTTCGTGATGCGCGCCGCGCTCCGCTTTCGCCGCGCGCACCGCTCGTTGTTCGAAGAAGGAGCCTACGTACCGCTCGGCGCCGAGGGGGCGCGCCGGCGCAACGTGATCGCGTTCGCGCGTCGCACGACCGACGGCAACACGGCGGTGGTCGTCGCCGGCCGCCTCTTCGTCGATGTCGGCGCGGCCCTGCCCGGGGACGGCAAGGCCCGATCGCCGGTGGGTGCGGCGCTCTGGAGTGAAACCTCGGTTCCGTTGAGCGAGCCGCTGCCTCGCGGGCGCTACCGCGACGTGCTGAGCGATCGCACGGTCGAGACCGACGGCCAGGGCCGCCTGCTGCTCGGCGACGTCTTCGCGGAGCTTCCGCTCGCGCTGCTGGAGCCGGTGCGGTGAGCTTCGAGCTGCGCCACGGCGCCAACGTCCAGGCCGATGGGCGCACGCGCTTCAGCGTGTGGGCGCCGCGCTGCGACCGGCTGGATCTGCGCCTCGGCGGCGCGCGCGAACGGGTCATCCCGATGGCGCGGCACGACGGCGACGCTCCCGAGGACGACGGTGTCTTCACCGTCGAGGTCGACGCCGCCGACGCCCCGGCCGGCACGGACTACGCCTTCCTGGTCCCTGGGCGCGGCGACCGCCCCGATCCGGCGTCGCGCCACCAGCCGCGCGGGCCGCACGGCCCGAGCCGCATCGTCGACCCACGCGCGTTCGCCTGGACCGACGCCAGCTGGCGCGGGCGCCGCGCCGCCGACTTCATCACCTACGAGCTGCACGTCGGCACGTTCACGCCGGCCGGGACCTTCGATGCGACGATCGACCGGCTTCCTCACCTGGTGGCGCTCGGCGTGACAAGCGTCGAGCTGATGCCGGTCGCCGAATTTCCCGGCGCGCGCAACTGGGGATACGACGGCGTCAACCTCTATGCACCCCAGTCCAGCTACGGCGGGCCCGACGGGCTCAAGCGACTGGTCGACGCGTGCCATGGCCACGGACTCGCGGTGATCCTCGACGTGGTCTACAACCACCTCGGCCCCGACGGAAACTATCTCGGCGACTTCGGCCCGTATTTCACGCGGCGCTACGGCACCCCCTGGGGCGACGCGATCAACTACGACGACGCCGACAGCGATCCGGTGCGCCGCTACTTCATCGACAACGCGCTCTACTGGCTGACCGAGCTGCACGTCGACGCCCTGCGCCTGGACGCGATCCACGGCATCTTCGACTCCGGTGCGCGCCACCAGCTGGCCGAGATGAAGCAGGCGGTCGCTGCCGAGTCGGCGGCGATCGGCCGGCCGCTGGCGCTGATCGCCGAGAGCGATCTCAACGATCCGCGCATCGTCGAGCCGCGCGAAGCGGGCGGCCACGCGCTCGACGCGCAGTGGAGCGACGACTTCCACCACGCAGCGTTCATGTTGCTCGCGCAGGGACGCCAGGGCGTCGCGCCCTATCTCGCGGACTTCGGGCGCCTCGATGATCTGCGCCAGGCGGTCGCCGAGGGCTTCGTCTATGACGGCCGCTACTCGCACCACCGGCGGCGGCGGCACGGACGATCGTCGGCGGCGGTGCCGGGTGATCGGCTCGTGATCTTCCTCGAGAACCACGATCAGATCGCGAACGGCGCCCGCGGTGAACGCCTCGGCCAGCTCGCGCCCGCGGGCGCCTGCCGCGCAGCGAGCGCGCTGCTGTTCTGCGCGCCCAACCTCCCGCTGCTGTTCATGGGGCAGGAGCTGGCGGCCACGACGCCGTTCCTCTACTTCACCAGCCACACCGACCCCGCGCTCGGCGAGGCGGTCAGCCGCGGCCGGCGCGCCGAGTTCGCGCACTTCGCCCAGGCCGAAGCACTGGCTGCGTGGGCCGATCCTCAGGCGGAGGAGACATTCGCGCGCTCGCGCATCGACTGGTCGTGCCTGGACCGGGCCGAGCATCGGGCGGCGCTGGCGTTTCACCGCGACCTCATCGCGCTTCGCCGCCGCACGCCCGCGCTGACCAACGGACGCACGGATCTGACGCGCGTTCGCTGCGGAAACGAGTCGGACCGCTGGCTCAGCCTCGAACGGTCCGACCCGGATGGGAGCTCGGTCCTGCTGCTGGTCAATCTCGCCGACACGCCGTGCGCGGTTCCCGTCGGTGCCCCGCGCGTTCTTCGATTGACTCTGTTCACCGACGCCGCGGCCTACGGAGGAACCGCGGCGCCACCACCGGCGGAGCTCGACCCGGTCACGACCACCGTCGAGCTTCCGCCACTGTGTGCCGCTATCTATCTCTAGCTCTCGCTCAAAACTCGAAGCCGATGTGCGCGCCGAGCGACCAGCTGTCGAGGCGCATGTTGTCGCCGGTCGTCGACGACGCCAGGCGCATCATGTTGTCGTAGTACGTCGTCCGATAGGTGAACCGGATGTCGACCAGGAAGCCGTCCGATCCCATGGTGAGCCCCGCGCCGTAGGGGACCTCCATCACGTTGTCGACGGTCGAGATGCTCGAGCGGTTGTACGCGGTCTGCGTCAGCTCGTAGCGCGACCACCCGAGCCCGACGAACCCGAACGGCTCGATGATCGACCCGTGGTCGATCACCGGGATGTTGAGGCGCAGGACGCCCTCGGCGCCGTTGCTGACCAGCATGGCGTCGGTGTCGAGCCCGCTCGCGCTGATGTAGTGCGCGCTGCCGACGTAGGCGGTCTCGAGCGCCAGCACCTCGCGCTGCCCGAAGACGAGCCGCACGTCCCAGGCGCCGCCGGTCCCGGTCATTTCGCGGACCGTCGGCGACGCGAAGTCGGTCACGCCACCGCCGAACATCATGCCCACGCCCAGCTGATAGTCCTGCGGGCGGCGCGGACGATGCTGCGGCCCGTACGGGCTCTGCGGCGAGATCGGCAGCGGCGCCGCGCCCGCCTCGACCGGGGCCGGCGGCGCGGTCACCGTCGCTGCGGCGGGTGCGCTGCCGCCCGTCGACCACAGCGGCGTCACCGACGGCGTCGCGAACGGATCGTTGAAGCCGGGCTTCGGATCCGGCGCGGGCGGCGAGACCGGGGCGGCGGCCGGGGCGGCGGCCGGCGGCGCAACCGGCGGCGGTGCCGTCGTCGTGACCGTGCCGGCAGGCTCAGCCGTCTCGGTGGCGGCGACCACCGGGGTCGTCACCACCGGAACCACGACCGGCGTCGTGACCGCCGGAACCACCACGGCCGGCGCACTGACCGCCGGCGCGACCACGACGGGCGCCGGCGCCTCCGGTGCCGCCTCGGCCGGGACCTCTTGCGTCGGGACGACCACGGGCATCGCCGCGACGGCGCCCACGGGAATCGCCACTGCAGCCGGTACCGCGACCGGCACGACGACCCCGGCCGCAGCGCCTTGCGCGTGCGCGGCGCCGATGAAGACCAACGACGACCACGCCACCACCCAAACACTCGTGCTGACTTTCATGACTGCCTCCCTTCCCAAGCTCCTCGACTGCGACTGCGCGTCGGAAACCAACCCGAATGCGCGCAGTGGACTCATCGTTCAACACTGGCCATCGTCGAAGTGCTCACAATCCAGTCCGGACCGAGGGGCGCCCGAGCGCGGACGGCGCGCAGCGGCCGCGCGAGACGAAACCGGCGCGCATTGACGCCCCGACAGAGCGGTCGGCGCAGCCTCGCTCGTGGTGACGACCGGCGCAGGGCGCGATTTTTCTAGGTGAAGACCCGACGCGTCCGGTATCGTCCCGGCTCGCGTGAAACGGCCCGTACTGGCGTTGCTCTCGCTCCTCTCGCTCTCGCACCTCGTGGGTTGTGCGGACGACACCGCGAGCGGCACCGGCTTGACGTTCGACGCCTGCGCGCCGCTCGACATCGGGTTGGTGGCCGCACCGACCGGTGTGCAGGCGCAGGGCGTGACCGATGCGCTCTCGATGTGGAACCAGGCCGCCGCCACCGCGCTGGTCTCGACGACCGTGGCGGACCCGATCGCGTCGACAGGTGATGTCCCCACGCCGATCTCGACCGCTCAGGTCTCGACCGCCATGCCCCGCGTGCCGCTCGTGTTTCAGGTCGCGGCCCCACCCTTCCACGGCCTCTACGACAACCAGGCGGGCCAGATCTTCATCAACCAGGACCTGTCCACCGTGGATCCCCTGCGCATCACGATCGCGCACGAGATCGGGCACGCGTTCGGCCTCGTCCACATCAGCCCCGACGTGCGCCCGTCGCTGATGAACCCCGGAAACACGACCGTCGGGATCACCCCCGATGACGTCGCGGCGCTGGCGGCGATCTGGGGCCGCTGCGCTCAGGCGCGGATGCTCGAAATTGACGCAGGAAACTGATACTGTGAGACGGCTCAACTTCCGCGTCCTCCAGCAAGGATCCCCATGGTCCAACACCTCGCGCGCGACCTCGGCAACCTCCGCCACGGCGACCACCTGTGCTTGCCCTACGATGACACCGACGAGGAGACCTCGGCCGTCGTCCCCTTCATCGCCGAGGGTCTCGCGCGCGGCGAACGCTGCGTGTACATCACCGACACCCACCGGCGCGAAGATCTGCTGAGCGCGCTCTCGGACGCCGGCGTCAACGCCAGCCGGGCGCTCGATCGCGGCGCGCTCTTCGTGCGCACCCCACAGGAGGTCTACTTTCGCAGCGGCAAGTTCGACCCCGACGACACGCTCGCGCTGGCAGACGAGTTGCTCGCCGGCGCGCTCGCCGACGGCTTCATCGGCCTGCGCGGCAGCGGCGAGCTGTCGGCGGTGCGCGATCGCGGCGTCTCCTGGGCCGATCTCTTCTCCTACGAGATCCGCTTCAACGAACGGTTCGCTCGCCGGCCGATCGCGGCGCTGTGCCGCTACCACCGTCCAGCTGCGCCGCCCGGCCGCATCGCCGACGCGCTTCGCGCTCACCCGACGGCGATCGTCGGCGGCCGCGTGTGCCGGAACTCGTACTACGAGAAGCCCGACATCGCGCTGGCCGGCGACGCCGAGCGCGTCGAGTGGATGCTCTATCAGCTGCGCCGCTCGTCGGCGGACGATCTGCGTTCGCTGGCGATGACCCGGTCGCTGGCGCGCGAGACGTCGCGCCTGTCGGCGGAGAACCAGTCACGCGCGCAGGCCGCAGAGGAGCTGGAGCATGCGATCCTCATGCGCGACCGCTTCCTCGACGACCTCGCGCGCGAGCTCGCCGCGCCCGTCGCCGGGCTGACCGCGGAGATCGAGGCGCTGGCGGGCGTCGCACCGGCGTACGAACGCCGCGGGCGCGACGAGCGCACGGCTTCGTCGACGCTGGTCCGGCACGTCAAGCGCCTGGGAGCCGTCGTCGAGCAACTCAAGGAGGTCTCTCGACTCACAAACCGTCGGGCGCTGATGCCCGCCGAAGACGTCGACCTGTGCGATGTGGCGCGCACCACGGTGTTGCGGAACCGCGATCGGATGGCTGCGCTGGGATCGCCGGTGGTTTTGCACGCCGAATCGCGCATTCAAGGCCGCTGGGAGCGCCGTCGCCTCGAGCAGCTTCTCACGAATCTGCTGCTGAGCGCCGCGCGGCTCGGCGCGGGCCATCCGGTCGACCTCGAGCTCGGCATTGACGGCGGAGCCGCGCTGATCTCGGTTCGCTACCGGGGCGCGCCTCGACCGCGCGACGACGAAGGCGGCGTCTTCGATCCAGGCGCGAGCGACCACGCCGCTCGGCCCCAAGCGGGTGAGGGGCGCGTCGGGCTGTGGGTGGCGCGAGAGATCGCCAGCGCGTTCGGTGGCTCGCTGCGATTGCCCGGCACGGCGCCCGAAGGCGACAAGACGGAAGGTGACAAGACGGAAGGTGACAAGACGGAAGGCGGCGGAGCGGCTCGCGGCGACTCGGTGATCTCCGTCGAGCTTCCTCGATCCGGACGGCGAGCGGGGACGAGCGCTCCGGTGCCGCGCACACCGCACGGGTGAAGGCGCACCCTCGGCCACACCGGCATCCGTGACGGCGGCGCATCCGCTTCGGAACGCACGGGCTGCATGATACTGTGTAGGGGTGGGCCCCCCCGTAGACGACGGCGACATCGCCAATCGGATTCAGGCGGCGGTGCTGAAACGGGTCGAGTCCGATGATCTGGTGCTGCCCACGATGCCGGTGGTGGTGTCGAAGTGCCTCGGTCTCCTCGACAACCCGGATCTCTCACTGCGTGACGTCGCGCATGTGATCGAGACCGACCCGCTGATCGCTGCGCGCATCGTGCGGCTCGCCAACGTCGCCGCGCGGGCTCCGAGCGCGCCCATTCGATCGATCACCGACTGCGTGACTCGCCTCGGCGCCTCCGAGCTGCAGATCTTTCTCATCGAGAGCGCGGCCCGCCAGATGTTCGAGTCGACCGACCGGCACATCGCGAAGCTCTGCCGCGGCCTGTGGGCGCACTCGCTGGCGGTGGCGATCCTCACGCGCGATCTGATCCGTGCCGCGCGCAGCGGCCGCCCCGACGAGGGGTACCTGGCCGGCTTGCTGCACGACGTCGGCAAGCCGGTGGTGGCGACGATGCTGCTGGAGTCGGAGAAGCGCCTGCGCGGCACGCAGACGCGCAACTGGATCATGCCCGCGGCCTGGCTGCGCATCATCTCAGGCAGCCACCGCCGCATCGGCGTCGCGCTGGCCGAGAAGTGGGAGCTGCCCGAGCTCGTGCGCAACAGCATCCGCAGCGGTGGCCACTACGAGCCGGCCGAGCCGCATGCGCTGGTCAACGCCGTGCGCCTGGCCAACGCGATCACCAAGATCGAAGGCGTCTACGTCGGCGCCATGGATGAAGACGAGACCGCCGCGAGCGTCGAGACCGGACGCGCGTTGTTCGGCATCGACGACGAGCAGCTCAAGTACCTGACGACCTATCTCAAGGAGCGCGTGAACGAGCGCCTCGCCTGAGGCGACCGTCCTCTGCCGCCGTGCTTCCGCCCGGATCTCTCGATCGGTTCGAGCTTCAACGCCAGGTCGGCTCGGGCGGAACCGCGACCGTCTACCGCGCGCTCGATCGGCACACCGGCGCGCTGGTTGCGCTCAAGATCCTGCACGGGCGCAGCAGCGAGCAGACCGGGCGCTTCGGCCAAGAAGCCGAGGTGCTGGCCGAGCTCAGCCACGCGGCGATCGTTCGCTACGTCGCTCACGGGTCGACGCCGCTCGGCGAGCACTACCTGGCCATGGAGTGGCTCGAGGGCGAGAACCTGTCGGATCGCCTCGCGGGCGGGCCGCTCACGATCGGTGAGAGCGTCGACCTCGGCCGCCGCCTCGCCGACGCGCTGGCCAGCGCGCACCGGCGCGGCATCGTCCATCGCGACATCAAGCCGAGCAACCTCTTCCTGCCGAACGGGCGCCTCGAGGAGGCGAAGCTGCTCGACTTCGGCCTGGCGCGCCGGTTGTTCGACCCGCGACGCATCACCGAGGCCGGCGGCATCATGGGCACGCCGATGTACATGGCGCCCGAGCAGGCGCGGGGCGAGACCGAGATCGACGCGCGCGCCGATCTGTTCTCGCTCGGCTGCGTGCTGTTCGAGTGCCTGACCGGCCAGCCGCCGTTCTCGGGCCCGACGGCGATGGCCGTGCTCGCCAAGATCTGCCTCGACGAGTCGCTGCCGATCCGCGAGCTCTGCCCGGGGCTGCCCGCCGATCTCGAAGCCACGCTGACCCGCATGCTGGCCAAGGAGCGCGACGCGCGCCCGCGCGACGCCGCGTCGGTCGAAGCGGAGCTGACCGCGATCAGCGAGCGGCTCGATCGCACGTCGCGCGACGCATCGGGCCGCGCGGCCGCCACGGTGGCGCGGCCCGCGCGCGACACGCTGACCAC
>CAZNCQ010000035.1:0-38584 GCA_964571275.1 uncultured Myxococcales bacterium | reverse complement strand
AGTTCATCGACCGAGAGCGCCGGACCATCGTCGCCGAATGGGAGTCCTTCGCGCGGACCTTGCTGCCTGCGGCGGGCGGTCTGAACGCGCTGGCTCTTCGCGATCACGCCGACGAGATCCTGACCGCGATCATCCGGGACATGAACTCCCGTCAGACGGCAACCGAGCAGGCGGAGAAATCAAAAGGGCGCGGACAGGCCCACCGCCTGGGCGAGATGGGGAAGATCCACGCCACGCTGCGGATCGAGATCGGCTTCAAGCTGGGACAGATGGTGGCGGAGTACCGTGCCTTGCGCGCCAGCGTCTTGCGGCTGTGGGAGAAGATAGGAGGCGATCCCAGTGGCGTTACGCGATTCAATGAATCGATCGATGAGGCGCTCACCGAGGCGGTCGACAGCTTCACGCAGACCACGGAACGCTACCGGGACCAATCGGTCGGCATTCTGAGTCACGATCTCCGAAATCCACTCTCTGGAATCATCCTGGGAGCGACGATGCTGATGTCGCGCCAGGAACGTGAGAGCCTCCGGGGAGGCACCGACAAGGGCGTCAGCGTCATTTGCACGCGCATCCTGAACAGCGCGCGGCGCATGGACCGCATGATCGGCGACCTGCTCGACCTGACGCGTACACGATTCGGCAAGCAGATCCCGATGACTCGGGCACCGATCGATCTCGAGCCGCTCTGCCGGCAGGTGCTCGCGGAGCTCGAAGGGCAGTGTCCGACCCGTCTGCGGTTCTCGACTGAAGGTGACCTCCACGGCGTGTGGGACGGCGATCGCCTCGCCCAGGTGCTGTCCAACCTGATTCGGAACGCGATCCAGCACGGGGGCACTGAGGATCCAATTACCCTGGTTGCTTTGGGTGTCGGGGACGAGGTCCTCTTGAAGGTTCACAACGGTGGCCCGCCCATTCCCGAGGAGGCCCTGCCCCGCATCTTCGAGCCGATGATCCGGCTCGTTGAGGACAAGAAGAACGCCGGGCTGGGGTTGGGGCTCTTCATTGCCTTCCAGGTGGTCATGGCGCACGAGGGGACGCTGGAGGTCATCTCGACGGCCGAAGGCGGCACGACCTTCACCGCTCGTCTCCCCCGCCAGGCGCCGACTGCGGGATGAGCTCAGGCAGCGACGCTGGCTACACGATGCGGGCGCCGGCGCTGGGCTCGAAGACGTAGACCTCCGCGGCGCGGCCGGTGCGGCTCCGATAGCCGGCGGCGACAGACTCGGAGAAGGACGCGACGGCGGCGGTCTCCACCAGGTTGACGGTGCTCCCACCGAACCCGGCCCCGGTGAGTCGGGCGCCGTGGCAGGCGGGGAGGGCCAGGGCCAGCTCGACGAGGATGTCGAGCTCGGGGCAGCTCACCTCGTAGTCATCGCGCAGGCTGGCGTGGGATGCGGCGGTCAGGATCTTGAGTCCGGCGATATCGCCTGAACGCATCGCGCTCACGGCTTCGAGCACCCGGGCGTTCTCGGAGACGACGTGCCGGCACCGCTTGCGCACCACGGGGGGGAGCGCCGTGAAGAACCGCGCTTCGTCGTCGGGGCCGACGTCGCGCAGGGAGCGGACGCCCGGGCGAAGAGACGCCAAGATCCGCACGCCTTCGCCGCATTCCGCGCGGCGCTTGTTGTATTCCGACGAGGCGAGGGAGTGGCGGACGCCGCTGTTGACCACCACGATCTTCAGCCCCGCTGGGAGCTCCACCGCTTCGTGCGCCAGCGACCGGCAGTCGAGAAGCAGCGCCTTTCCTTGCTCGCCGAACGTGGAGGCCATCTGGTTCTGCCTCGCTGACTGTTCGACGTGCAGCCGCTGCTGGTCGTCTTGCTGACTATCGACGAGTAGGTACCGGGATTTTGCGCCCCGTCGACTGCGCGCACCCGGTAGCTGTAGCTGGTGCCGGGGGACAGAGCGGTATTCGCGAAGGAGGTAGCGGTGGTATTTCCGACGACTGCGAATGACGAACAGCTGGCGCCTTGGCACTGCTCGATGAAGAAGCTGTTGATATTGACGTCGTCGGGCGCCGTGGCCCATGAGAGATCGATCTCGGTCGATGAAACGACTGTCGCCACCAGGTTGGACGGCGTGGGCGGCGGTGTAATATCGGCGGCGTGGAAGGCCGCCATCTGCATCACCCATTGGCCACTCGATGTGAGGCCGGTAGCCGCGATATTTGCTGCGAAGTAGATCGATTGGCTCACGCCGTCAGCACTTCGCGTCGGTCCGATCGCCAGTTGATAGTTGTTTCCCGATTCGTCGAGGACCCATCTCACGGATGCGGTGGTGTCGTTCCACCCGACGATGACGACGTTCAAGTTTCCGGCGGTCTGGGCGTCCCCATAGGTGACCGGCACGTACGTCTCCGGCGTTTGCGGCACCGACGAGGCCACCTGAACGAATAACGGGGTGGCGAGCGCGCTGCGTCCTACCTGCAACGACTCGGTTGTTGGGGCGGGCTGTTGGCACGCTGGCAGGGCGAGAAACAGCAGCGTCACGATTGAGCAACGTGCGGCTGGCTTCGCAGGCCGCCGCAACCCCCGCACGAAACGCAACCGATCCGCAACCGATCGATCGTGACTAACGAACGACGATCGCCACGTCATAAGACCATCGAGACGTTTAGTGGCCATTGGCTCCCCTTTTGGATTCGGACCGGCGCCCGTGGCGCTCGTAAGCTGCACACAGCCGCCCGACCTGACGCAGCCCCAGTCCAAGAAGCTGCGCTGCCTTCACCTGCGTCAGCCGGCGCTCGACCACGCGCCGGATCACATCAAGTCGGTCGATCTCCTTGCGGCTCATGCTGACCAGCTCGGTTGCCATTCGTCAGGCCACCGTGCCGTTTCCAGCCGCCACAACCGGACATTTCTACTTGGCACAAACCGGACATTTTCATGTGGCTGCTACACATCAATGTCCGAGATAGAGCGTTACGGCAACTTCATACGGGACCGTCCCACGCCCGCCCGCCCCTTCCGGCGGCGCGCGTACCGCGAGACCGGCGGCCCCGTCATCGGCCGCGTCACCGCCGCGCAGACCGAGCTGGTCAGCGCCGGGGTGGCTCAGTCGCCAGCTGGCGCTGATGGCGCTCGATCCGTCCGTGGGACTGGCGGGCCCGGCGTTCAACGCGTGCGCCAGCGACCAGAGCGTCGGGATGCGCACCTACCGCGACGTCGACCAGCTTCTGGCGTTCGCCGAGCCCTGGGCGGTGAACCACGCGAACGAGCTGGCGATCACCATGCCCCTGTCGGGGATCTGCCTGGTCATGAGCGTCAGGTCGTGAGCCGCATCGGCGGGCTCGATCCCCGCTTCGGATCGGCGATCCACACCGACGACGACTTCTGCATCCGCGCCTTCCGCGCCGGCTACCGCCTGGCGATCGCGTTCGATGCGTTCGTCCACCATCACGGCGCGGGGACCTGGAAACTTCTGGGGATGGATCACCGCCGGCGCGCCGCCGCGGACAGCTGGCGCGTGTTCTGCCAGAAGTGGGGCTTGCCGGCCGACGCCAAGGTGCGGCCGGCGGCGCGTGAGCTGGCGGCGCGGCCGTTCGATCCGGCGCGCGACCGCATCCCGCTGGTTCCCGAGGACGATGGCGCGCCGACCGGCGGCCTGCTCACTCACCTCCGATCATCCCTGCCGGCGCCCGCTGCCGGCGCCAGGTGAACCGGGACCGCGCGCTCGATGCAACGGCGTTCGGTCGCGCATCCGACTGTCGCTCAGCGCCTCTTGAAGGATCCTCGCGCCAGCGGCGTCTTGCGCCGCAGCTCCGTCCTGCGCGCAAGCGGCTTGCCCTGCGCGAGCGCGGATCGGTGGAGCCCCGACGACGTTCTCGGCCCGCTGACCGGCTCCGGCTCGGGCTCTGATTCGGCGAGCGGCGGCGCCGCCGGCGCGCTCATCCAGCGCTCGAGGACACTCCCCAGATCCGACACGACCGCCAGCGCGGTCTGCGCCGTACGCGACACCACCGCCAGCGCGAAGTCGCCCTCCTCGGCCGGCGCCGTAAGAATCATCTGGAACCCCAGGACGTGCACCAGGTAGCGGCGCGCGTGATCTGGACGCTCTGGACGCTCGGTCACCCGCACCCCTTCGAGCCTGCCCAGGGCCCGGATCAGCGCCGCGAAGGACGAACCGTCCAGGGCGACGCGCAGGTTCAGGATGTCGCTGGCCCTGTCCCGCAGCGCGAAGGTGTGACCCGCGATCGTGGAGTGAGCCAGGTCGGGCGGCGACGGCATCGGATGGCCACGCTATACGGATGTTCAGTCACCGTCAACGTCGGCGTCGGCTACGGCGCGGGCGCGACGACCGTGCTGCCGTCGAGGCTGACCGCCGTCTGCGCCAGCAGGCGACCGTTGATCGAGGCGCCGGTGTGCAGCGTGATCGAGGTCTGCGCCAGGATCACGCCCTCGGCGTGCGCGGCCGTGCCGAGATCCACCAGGCCGGCGACCTGCCAGAAGACGTTGCTGGCCAGCGCGCCTCCGGTGAGGTGGACCCTCACGGAGCCGCTCAGGGTCAGATTCTGGGCGACCTGCAGAATCCAGACGGCGGTCCCGCTCCCGGCGAGGGTGATGTCGGTCGGGATCAGCAGACCGGAGCCCCACTTGTAGACCCCCGGCGGCAGGGTCATGCCGCCGATGTTCCCGGCGCCGAGCTCGGTGACGGTGGGCGCGCGGCCCGCGGCGTCGGTGTAGGCGGTCTGCATGTTACCGACCGCGACCGTGAGGTTGGACGGCGTCGGCGGGGTGTAATCGGCGGCGTAGGCCATCCCGGTCAGCTGCGACGACGTCGAGAACACGTTCGTCGCGTCAGCCGTCAGCGAGAACCCCGTGATGAAGGTGGCGGCGGCCGGGCTGATGCCGATGTTGCCCGTGACCGCCGAGGCCGGCACCGTCGAGATCGCGCTCTTGGCGAGGATGACGAAGTTGCCGGCCCCACCCAGGTCGACGGGCAGCCCCGGCGCCACCATGTTCGCCGTGGAGAAGGTCCACGATCGAGCCGCCGCCAGCGCCACGCCGGGCACGCTGCGCGCTGCCGTGGTGATGGTCGCGGTGAAGGAGGTGTTGGCGGGCAGCGGCGCGGCCGGCAGGAACACGGCCGTGCCGCGCGAATAGAGCACCGAGCCCACCACGGCAGGTCCCGCGCTCTGAGTCAGCCTGAATGTCGTGGGTGTCAGCGTGGTCGGATCCATCGCCTCGCTGAAGACGGCGCTGACGTTGCTGTTGGAGGGCACGGCGGTCGCGCCGTTGACCGGCGCCGTCGAGAGGATCGTCGGCACCGTGGCCGGGGCGACGTCGGACGCGGGCCGCGTGTCGCTGGTGTCCCCCTTGTCGGCGGGCGGGCCATCCGTCGCCGGGTTGGTGTCGGCGGTCGCGTGCACGTCGGTGCCCGCGGGGGCGTCGGCGGCGACGGGCGTGTCAGTGGCGTCGGCGGTGGCGTCGGGGTTTCGACCCGCCTCCGTCGCCGGGGCCAGGTCGGCGGTCGGGCTGAGATCCGCCGCCGAGCTCCCGTCGGTGGGGCTACCAGAGCCGCTGCTTGCGCAGCTGGCCAGCAACCCCACCAGCAGCCAGGAACCCGCAAGGCCCATGCGACCGGTGAGCTGTCGTCGCGCTCGCCGGATCGCGGTCGTCGTCTTCGTCGTCATGGTTGTCTTTCGATCCGAGCGTTACGGGAGAGTCACGTCGTTGGTGTCCAGGGTCACCGCGCCATTGATGGCCAGGGCGCGACCGACGAGGCTGGCGTTGGTCCCCATGCTGATCGATGCGCCCGCCATGATGGTTCCCTGAACTGCTGACGACGAGCCAAGCGTCGCCGAGGTCCCGACCTGCCAGAAGATCATCGACGGCTGCGCGCCATTGACGAGCAGGACCTGGCGTCCGGTGGCGACCGTCAACGTGGTCGTCATCTGAAAGATGAAGACCGCGTTCGGATCGCCTTCGGCGTCGAGCACGACCTCGCCCGCCGAGATCGTGATCGCTCCAGTCGCCTTGTATAGCCCGGGCGTCCAGGTCTGCCCGCCGATCTCGCCGGTCAGCGGGTGAGCGCAGTCGATGCGGGCGGCGGCCGAGCCGTACGCCGTGCCGAGGCTCGCCTGGGCGGCGGCGGACGCGCCATCGGCCGCGTGCGCCGTCCCGATGAGGACGCCAGGCGGGAATCCGGTCACGGCCGTACCCGGGCTGACGCCCAGATCGCCGGTGACTCTGGTGCCTCCCGTGTTGGTCACCGTCATCCCGGCCAGCACGGCGTAGCCCGTGGCATTCCCCAGCACCACCGTCATCAGACCGCAGGTGCCGGTCGTGAACGTCCACGCGTAGGGGAACAACATCGGATTGCCGGCCGAGTCGGTGACCCCGGTCGTGATGGTCGCGATGTAGATCGTGTTGACGGCGAGATCGTTGTTGGGCAAGAAGGTCGCGATGGTTCCGGTGGCCGAGTAGCTCACCGTGCCCGGTATCATCGTCCCGCCCTGGGTCAACACGAACGTCGTCATGTTGATGGTGGCCGCGTTCATGGGCTTGGTGAAGGTCGCGGTGATGATCTTGCGGGTCGACACGTTCATCGCGAGACTGACTGGATCGGTCGAGATGACCATCGGCGCGCCGTTGGCGTCTCCCAGGTCGAAGCGGGCGTCGCTGGCGTCGCTGACCTCGACACCGGCGGTGTCGGGGCGAACATCGAAGGCGTCGGCGGACGCGTCGATCCCCGGCGCTTCGATCGGCGCGTCGACGCCCGGCACGTCGATCGGCACGTCGACGGTGGGCGCGTCGATGCGCACGTCGATGGGCGCGTCGATGCGAGGCGCGTCGCCCGCCGCCAGGTCGGCAGGCAGGTCGGCGGCAAGATCCAGGCGCGGGGCGTCGCCGGCGGGAACATCCGGGGTGCCGGTGTCGGTGCGCGGCGCGTCGAGCACCGCGTCGTGGCCGGCGTCGACCCTGCCGCCGGCGTCGCCGGCGGGGAACTCGACCAGTTGCCGTCCGCACGCAGGCAGCACCAGCAGCAGCAGGAACAACGACCAGACCGGCGCGCCGCGGCTCTTCATGTTACTTGCTCCCTTCGGGAATGATGTTGAAGTGGACCAGGAACTCGACGCGACGGTTGTTCTCACGGCCCGCGACGGTGGCGTTGGTGTCGGCCGGCACCGAGGACGAGAAGCCCTTCGAGTCGAGGCGATCCTTGGAGATGCCGTGCGCGACCAGATAGTCGAGGACCGCCGCGGCGCGCTTTTCGGACAGCGTCTGGTTGCGATCGTCGCCGCCCTCGGACGAGGAGTGCCCCTCGACCTGCACGCGGAAGCTCTTGTTGTCCTTCAAGGCCTGTACGACCTCGTCCAGCACCGGGAACGACACCTCTTGCACGGTGGCCTGGTTCCAGGCGAAGTAGAGCCGCTCTTTCAGCTCCAGCTTGTCCTTGCCGACGGTGATCTTCTTGTAGGCTGGGCAGCCCCAGTTATCCACGGGCCCGGCGACGTCAGGGCACCGGTCGACCTTGTCGGGCACGTCGTCGCTGTCGCGGTCGGCGCACACCATGACCTCCTTGTTGACGGTGACGGTGCGAATCTCGGCCGGCGGCGGCGGCGCGGCGGGGGCGACGTCGCGCGGGCGGCGCACGCCCGACCCCACCTCCAGAACAGCACTTTCCGGGCCACCGACCGAAGCAAATGACTTCGGTGGCTTGCGAGCGCGGGCCGTGGTCGCCGCGGCGCGATCCAATCAAAATGAAGCGGTCGCCTCTGTCGTTTCGAATGAGCGCGCCGACCCTTCCGGCGCGCCCTCGATGCGGAAGCGGGCCAGCAGCTAGATCAGGATGACGATGAGAATCACCAGCAGCAGCACGGTGATCACACCGCCGCCGATGTAGCTCCCGCCGTCGCCGCCGATGAACTGGGCCAGCCCGGGCGCGGCCGCTTCGCGCGCGGCGTAGCCCTCCGGGGCCGGCACCGTCGCCGCCCCGGATCCCGCTTCCGGGACGACCGATGCGCGCCGCGCGCCGGCCAGCTCTTGCGGCGCCGTCGCGGGCGCGCGCAGGACGCCTGCCTGCGCGAGCGATGGCATGGCGGAGAAGGCCGCCAGCAACACCGCGACCAGCGCGGTCTTCGCGATGCGGCCGATCATGGGATGACCTTTCGACCCTGAATCACGCGAATGATCACGACGACCACCCGTGCTGGCTACCGTGGTCATCCTCGTGATTTCATCGCGGATCTCTGGGTCAGGCCCGCGGTTGACCGGCTACCTTCGGCGTGTTCGAAGTGGGGCATGAAAAGGCTGCTGCGTGACATCGTCGAATGGGCCCGATCGAAGGCCGGCGCGATCTGGCGCGTGGTAGCCCCGCACGCCGGGCGTCGCGAGCGGAGCGGCGGCCGACATCGTTCGACGGCGCCGGGAACTCGTCATCGAGAACGCCATGCTCAGGCACCAGATCGTGATCCTGCGGAGAAAGTTTCCGCATCCGAGGATCACGATGTTCGACCGGCTTCGCTTCCTCATCGCAGCCGCGGTGCTGCCGACGTGGCGCCGCGCCCTGGCCATTGTGCAGCCCGAGACCCTCCTGCGGTGGCACCGCGAGGGCTTTCGCCTGTTGTGGCGGCGCCGATCCCGGGCCGGGAGCGTGGAACGCCGGGTCGCCCACGAGACCGTCACCTTGATCCGGCAGATGGCGACGAAGAACCGACTGTGGGGGGCCGAACGGATCCGAGGCGAACTCTTGAAGCTCGGCCTCAAGGTCAGCAAGCGGACGGTGCAGAAGTATATGCGCGCCGTCCGCGAGCGTCGCGGTGGCGGCCAAACGTGGGCGACGTTCATCAAGAACCACGCCAACGACATCTGGTGCTGCGCCTTCGTGCAAACCTACGACCTGCTCTTCAAGCCGCTTTTCCTCTTCTTCTTGCTGAACCAGGGCTCGCGCAAGGTGGTCCACATAGCGGCCACGCGGAACCCGACCCAGGAATGGACGGCGCAGCAGTTGCGCAACGCCACCATGGAGGGCTTGACGCCCAGGTTCCTGATTCGAGACCGCGACGAGAAGTTCGGTGCCACATTCGATCGCGTTGCCAGGGGCGCGGGCGCGCGCGTGATCAAGACGGCCGTGCGGGCCCCGAACATGAATCCCGTTGGCGAAAGATTTGTCGGCAGCCTGAGGCGCGAGGCCCTCGACCATGTGCTCCTCGTCAGCGCGCAGAAACTCGAAGACGTCGCCCGGCAATACCTGCTCTATTTCAACAAGGCCCGGCCTCATCAAGGTATCGGGCAACGGATCCCGGACGCCCCGGCGAACGACAACCACGACGGCAAGATCATCGCCACTCCGGTACTCGGCGGCCTTCATCACGACTACCAAAGGGCCGCGTGATCCCTTGCGATCCCAGCGGATGGACGAGGTAGCCACCACGACCGTCAAGGATCGACGACGCGCCGGGCCCCAGCTGGGCACGGTGTTCGCCTTCGAAAGCCGGCGCGCGCCAGGCGCGCCGTAGGGGAGAGAGAGCCCTCGCTCGCGAAGAGTGCTGGGGCTCGCCGCGTCGGGGGCGCGATGCTAACGATGTTCGATACGCTCAGCCCCGACCACATTGCTGACTCGTGATTGCTGCCGGCCGCTCCGGAGCGTGACCTGAGCTCTTCCCCGCGGTAAACCTTAGGCGTGAGCGCGGGCACCGATGAGCAGGTCTCTTCCCTGTTTCCGCACGGGGGCGCCGCGGGCCGCGCGCTAGCTGCGACGGATTGGGCGCGGAACCCGCTCGGAGTGCCCTCCGCGTGGCCGATGTCGCTCAAGGCATTGGTGCGCGCGATGCTGGCCACGCGACAGGCGACGTGCTTGTTCTGGGGACCCGAGCTCACTAACCTCTACAACGAGGGCTTCATCCCACTTCTCGGCGAGAAGCACCCCGCCGCTATGGGGCAGCCCGCTCGAGCCTGCTGGGCCGACGCGTGGCCAGTGGTCGGCGAGCTCTTGAACGGCGTTGTCACGCGCGGCGACGCCGTGCTCTTCCACGAGATGTGCGTCCCAATCGCGCGCGACGGAAAGCTAGACGACGCGTGGTGGAACTATAGCTACTCGCCCGCGTTCGACGACACGGGTGCCATCGCCGGTGCGCTTGTCGTGGCCACCGAGACCACGGCGGCGGTCGCGGGACGCCAGCAGCTGGAGGCGGCGAACCGCACAAAGGACGAGTTTCTTGCAATGGTCTCGCACGAGCTGCGCAACCCGCTGAACGCGATCCTCGGCTGGTCGCGCCTGATGCTGGCCAGCAAGGATCCGCGCCGCCTCGAGCGCGGGCTGTCGGTCATCGACCGCAACGCCACCGCCCAAGCGAGGCTGATCGAGGACATCCTGGACATGGCGCGGATAGCCTCGGGCAAGGTCGCGCTCGACCTGCGGCGCGGGCAGCTCGCGAGCGTGATTCAGTTGGCGGTCGACTCAGTCCGCCCGGCCGCAGCCGGCAAGGAGATCGCGCTCGACGTCGACATCGAGGAGGCCGCCGTCGACTTCGTGTGCGACGCGGATCGCCTGCAGCAGGTCGTCTGTAACCTCCTGTCGAACGCGGTCAAATTTACGCCGGCGCGCGGCAAGGTTCGCGTGGCAGCGCATCAGGTTGCATCACGCATGGTGATCTCCGTAGAGGACAACGGGCAGGGTATCCCGCCGCATCTGCTGCTCCACGTGTTCGATCGATTCCGGCAGGGCGACAACTCGACGACGAAGCGCCACGCTGGCTTGGGCCTCGGGCTCGCCATCGTTCGCCACTTCGTGGAGATGCACGGCGGCACCGTCCGCGCCCACAGCGACGGCGACGGGCGGGGGGCGACCTTCACCGTCGAGCTGCCGGTCCGCGCGGTGGAGCCGCGCGCCTCCGCCACGGATGCGTCGGCTCCTGGCGCCGCGCCAGGCTCACCGGCGGTCAATGAGCCGCCGACGTTGGCGGGTGTTCATGTTCTGGTGGTCGACGACGAGGCGGACGCGCGCGACCTGGTCTCCGCCGTGTTGCAGGAGTCGGGCGCGCGAGTCACCACCGCTTCGTCGGCCGCGGCCGCGATGGACGCGCTCGTATCGAACGACGTCGCCGTGATCGTGTCGGACGTCGCGATGCCGGCCGAGGACGGCTATTCACTGATGCACCGCCTGCGCGGCGCCGGGCCGCCTCGGGCCCGAGACATCCCATCGCTCGCGCTCACCGCGTTTGCGCGCGCCGAAGATCGCCAGCGCGCCGCCGCCGCCGGTTTTCATGTGCATCTCGCAAAGCCGGTGGACCCGTCCGCGCTGGTGGCCACCGTCGCCGCACTCGCGCGCCGCGTGTAGCCGGCATCGAGGCGCATGAACATCGAGCGAGGACGACGCTGAGCGCCGACGTCCCGCACGTTGCCGACAGGTGACGGGCGCGTGGCCGGTGTCACCGTCCGGAATCGCAGCGGACGTGGCCTCGGCGAGACGAATGCCGACACTCCGCCTCGTCGACGGCAGCTTTCCGTTACCGCGGGTGCAGGAACACTTTTTGAATAGCGGGTGGTCCTTACCGCTTCAACCAAAGAGGAACCCGTAGAAAGGAGCGCCGATTGATGGCCATCGCCGTCGCTATGGAGCAAACCGATGAGAAGCATGCGCCGCCATCGTCCGAGCTCGGAAAAGTCGAGCTCGCGCTGTTCGCGCCCTACAACGAGTCGGTCGAGCTGATCGGCGACTTCAACGACTGGCAACCGTCACCGATGACCAAAGGCGCGGATGGCTGGTGGCGCGCGACGATCGACCTCGCCGACGGGGAGCATCAATACAAGTTCCGCGTGAAGTCGGTGAGCTACTTCGCCGCCGGGGAGACGCTCGATGTGTTCGACCCGTATGCGCCCGGCGTCACGGGCGACGAGCACGAGAATTCGGTCGTCAGAGTGAAGAACGGTCGTCGAATCTGGACCGAGCACGACTGGAAGCACGACGACGTCCCGCTGCCACAGAACGAGGAACTCATCGTGTACGAGCTCTTCGTCGCCGACTTCGCCGGTACGGTGGAGCCGCGTGGCCGCTTCGACGACGTCATCGCCAAGCTCGACTATCTCAAGGATCTCGGCATCAATTGCGTCGAGCTCATGCCCGTGAAGTTTTTCCCCGGCAAGGGCTGGGGCTACAACCTCCGCAGCCTGTTCGCCGTCGCGAGCGCCTACGGCGGCGCAGACGATCTTTGCCGTCTGGTGGACGAGTGCCATGCGCGCGGGATCCGCGTGGTCATCGACGGCGTGTACAACCACGCGGACGCCGATTCGCCCCTGGCCAAGATCGCCTATGCGTACTGGTTCTACGAGCAGAACCCGGATCCACCGGAGATGCAGTGGGGGCCCAAGTTCAACTACGGTCACTTTGATGAGAACTTGCAGATCTTCCCCGCGCGCAAATACGTGATCGACTCGATCAAATTCTGGGTCGAGAAGTTCCACATAGATGGCATCCGCTTCGACGCCACGCGCGGCATCTCCGATTTCGACGTGCTGAAAGAGCTGACGGCGGCGGCATTCGAACAGACCGGCGGCCGCAAACCCTTCTTCACCGTTGCAGAGCACGTGCCCGAGGATCCAGCCATCACGGGGTACCCGAATGGTCCGGTCGTCGCCGCCTGGCGCTTTTCGCTGGGCGCACACTTCCGTGCCGTTCTCACCGAGCAGCCCAACGACGGCGCGTCGCCAGCGGATTTCGAAGGATTCTTGACCGCTCTCGACCCGACGAAGAATGGCTACGCATCGGGCAATCACTGTCTCAACTACATCGTCAGTCACGATCACGACAAGCTGATGACCCAACTCGCCGAGAAGGGGCACATGTTCGACGACGTCGCGTTTGCCCGCGCGCGTATGGGGCTCGCGCTACTGTCGACGATTCCGGGCATACCGATGATCTGGATGGGGCAGGAGTTCGGGCACGCCGCGGAGAAGAGCCTCGATCCCCGGCCGCTGGACTGGAAGTTGCTCGACAACCAGCGCAACGCCGACTTGCACGCCTACGTTCGCAATTTACTCAAGTTGCGCGCCGAAGCACCCGCGCTGCGTGGTGACAACTTCGAGATGTGCCTGAAGGACCCGGCCCGACGCGTATTCGCCTTCAAACGGTGGACGAGCGACGGCAACGTCGTGCTCGTGCTCGCCAACCTGCGCCACGAGCCGGCCGGTGAGGTCACCGTCGCGGACTGTGGGTTAGAAGACGGCAACTGGCGCGAGCGCACGTTCGGAAACGATCGTGCGGTCGAACAAGGCGTGCTGCGCGATACTCTCGGTCCGAGCGAGGTGAAGGTGTTCGTGAAGTGAACTGACGGGACTGTTGCGACGCCGAGCACGCTCACTCGCCCGGAGGTCCGACGAGCCCATCGAGCGCCCCCAAGCGCAGAAGGTCGGCGGTCGAGCGGGTTCCCAGCTTCTGGTTGATGTGGGTTCGATGTATCCACGCAGGATGAAATCAAATACCTCGCGCTTTCGCGGAGTGTCATGTCGCTCTCCGACGGGCAGGAGATCCCTGCCAAGTTGATCGGTCGCGCCGTCCGATCTCTTGAACCGATTGGGCCGCGTAGCGGGTCTGCTCGATGCGGTCAGCCAGCTGCCCATCGACGAGGGGCCGGCGCAAGCGCTGATTGCGGACGGTCTTGCGGCCGTCGACGCCTGGGACAAATGGCACCGGACCAACACACCGGCGGCCTAAACGCGCCACTGCATGCCCTTCGACGACAACGGCGAAGAAGAACGCCTCGGCAATCCGATGCTTCCTGGAGACGACTCGGCGCCGCGCATCCGCTGAGAGGGAAGGTCTGGTAACGGCTGTCACCACTCCGTAACGGGAGCTTGGGAAGCGCGCGGTACAAGTCGCCTTCGGTTGGCACGCATTTGGCTGTAGGGACGGATTCTCATCCACCAGGAGAACCCGAGAGGTTCCGTCACCACAAACAAGGGAGCACAGCATGCATATCATCTGGTCTCTGATCGTTGGCCTCGTCGTCGGCGCCATCGCCAAGCTGCTCATGCCCGGTAAGGATCCGGGCGGCATCTTTGTGACCGCGCTGCTTGGAATCGGCGGGGCGATGTTGGCCGCCTTCATCGGCCGTTCGCTTGGTCTCTATCAGGCGGGAGACGTTGGGCCGGGCCTCATTGCTTCTATCATCGGCGCGATGGTCATCCTCGGGATCTATCGGCTCGTTACCGGGCGTCGTCGCGGAATCGTGTAGCAGACTGAAATCGCCAACGAGAGTCGCGACGCCGATGGCGTCTCGGGAGGGATCCTGCCGAGACCCATTGCGTGAAGGAAGGATGGAGGGCGCAAATGATTCGCATTGCGAGCATCGTGGCGGTGTTGGCGGGTCTGGTCATTTCGACGGCAAGTGCCTTTGCTGGTTCGCATTCGCTTCAGAGGAGAGCCGTCGGACGCGGGATCTTCATCACCGTCGATGAACTACACATGGAGCCTCTTCGCGCAGTCGATAGCCTGCTCGAGGCGAGAGTGACGGTATCCAACCAGGGCGCGATGCGAATCAAGCTCGACTACCTCACCTTCTCGCTGTCCGATGCAGCCACCGGCGCTCGATCCATGGCGCTGCTTCCTTCCGAGCTGGGCGGCCGAGCTGCGCCACCGTTATTCCTTCGGGAAGTTGTCGTCGCTCCCGGACAGACCGAGCGGGTGGTTCTCTATTTTCGACCTCTCCGTCCGACATCCCGTCCCATCGATCTTCGGCTCGACCTTGCGACCGTCGATGGCCAGCTGATATCGCGTTCATACCTCCCGTTGGCTTTTTAGAGTAAGCGATGCCATGGATGATGACCGTGTCGAGGAGCTACAGCGCCGGGCAGCCGCCGATCTGTGCGAGATTGGGCTGGCCGGGGGACTGCCGAACGAGGCCCAGTTCCCGAGGCGAGCGCTGGCGGCGTCTTTCCTGCGCGCGTTGAGCCGAGCCGGAGTTCCAGCGTTGCAGTACGGCTGGCCGGAAGGGTCGGAGCGGCTTCGTTACTTCGTGGCGGGACGCTTGCGCGCACGCGGTGCCAAGGTCAATCCGGACCACGTCATCATTGCCAGCGGCGCGCAGCCGGCGATTGCTATCGCTCTCGACCTGACCTGTCGCCCGGGCGATCGCGTGGCGGTCGAAAGTGAAACCTATCCGGCCGCGCTCGAGCTTATGCGGGCACGCCGGCTGCGCCCCCGTGGCGAAGCCTTCGGGCTTGGCCTCTGCTAGTGCAGCCCACGAATTGCTCGTTGTTGGGAATCCGCGCGGTCTCTCCATTTCGCCAACGGCGCGCCCACGCCGTGCTGGACTCTGGTCTGCCGATAATCGAGGACGATGCTTACGCCGATCTTCGCTTCGGAGGACCTGCTCCGGCGCCTTTGCTCGCGGAGGCGCCGAGGCGGGTTCTGTCAAACGCCACTAAGACCTGACCCCCTACGACACTAAAACTGACCCCCTCCAGATGTTCAGTGGTGGTTAGGGTTGGGCACGCGCTGGCGCTCGGCCCCGAGGCATGGCGATTCCCCGAGCGGTCGCTCGCAGGGCCGTCCTGCGAATAGCGAGCATCCGCCAAAGTCGCCTCGGATGAACTTGCAAGCGATTCCGAGACGCATGCCGCCTAGCTTGCGCACCGCTTGCGCGCGCACCCTCCGCGACTCCGCAGTCTGTGCAACCTTTTCGCGGAGGATCCTCCGCGATCGTGCGAGCGCGGCGCTATTCATGGGCAAGGCAATCGAAGCCTCATGTGGTGGCCGCCGAATGACGATGGATAGCCGGAGATATGCCGTGTCGAGACGCGTTCTGATCGTCGACGAGTGCGAGACGGCGAAGGCGCGTCTCGCCGTGCGGCTGGGAGACGCCTTCGAGGTGGAACGGGCGTCGTCGGGGGCCCGCGGCGGTCGCGGTGCGAGCGTCGCTGCCGGACGTGATCCTGCTCGACGTCGCCTTGGCGTCGCAGGTCGTGGATGGCACCACCATCGCGCGCGCGCTCAAGGCGCCGGGCTGGCGACCGGTTCCTCCCCGTGCTGGTCATGACCGAGGGTGACGACGAGACGGCGCTGGCGGCCGGCCTGCCGCGGGGGCGATGACTCTTCCCGAAGCGCGCCAGCGCGAGCCTGCTGGTGAGCAAGCTCCACGCCCTCGTGCGCATGGTGGATCGAACCGTTGAAATCGCCGCCGACCGGGACCAACTGGGGCGCCTCGCGGAGCGGGCGAGCGCGACTACGCGATCGCCCGCCGCGTCTTCGACGCCATCGTGGGACGAAGTTGTCTCTGGCTCTGGTCGATGCGTTACTACGCGCGCGCCATAGAAAACTTCAGCGGTGATCTGGTGATGGCCGCTCCGGTGTCGTCATCGAAGGTACGGCTGTTCCTCGGAGACTGCTCCGGCCACGGCCTGTCAGCGGCGGTCTGCGCGATGCCGATCTCGGACGTGTTCTACGCGATGGCCGCGCGCGCCCTCCCGCTCGTCGGTCTCGGCGGAGGTTTGGCGCTTGGTCTGATGCCCATTGGCGTCGTCGGGGCGCTCCGGCGGCGCAAGCAACCAAGCTAGTAGTTGGACTGGCGGCGCTGGCGCGAACAGCCGCTCTTCTTCGTGTGCTTCAGCCAGTCTCCGAAGCTCGAGTGCGCTTGGATGCTCTTCTGGCGCCCGACCCAACTTGGCTGCTCCTCTACCACGAACCGCTCCCGAGGGCCGGGTCACACCACCCAGCGAAACCAGGGGGGCAAAAACTCTTGCCCTTGGCACGTGGTTGTCGGTGCGTTACCTCAATCCGGACGCCTGCGTAACAGGAGGAACACCGTTGAATAAGTCGAATTCATTCGGGTTTGGCATCGCCGTTCTCACGGTCACGTTGGCAGCTTGTGGTGGGGAGGTCCCGCCGTTGGTCGTCGGGGAGGAAACCGCGGCACTGACGGGAGGTCCCAATCTCCTCTGGCACAATGCCGGAACGGGGGAGCTCAGCGCCTGGATTCTTTCCGGTGCAACGGTGACTGGCGCGCAGTCCTTGTCCACGCGCTGCGGTTCGTCGGACGGATGCTCGGCCGCTTGGCATGTCGTGGACACGCGGTCGAACAGCATCCTGTGGTTCAACCCCACCTCGGGTGGGCTCTCGACATGGACCTTCGACAGCAATGGCAACGTTAGCATCGGTCGAAACCTTTCGTGGACCTGCAGCGCCGCGTCCGGCTGTTCGCAGGCCTGGCAGCCCATCGGCCGGTTGCTCCTCAGACCGGCTTCATGCTCGGGCATCTGCTTCAACCAGAGCGGGTTGCTCTGGTCAAACATCGTCACGGGCGAGGTCAGTGTTTGGCTGATTGGGCTCGACGGTTCGACGGTCACCGGGAGCCAGTCCTTGCAGGCACGCTTGGCGTGCGGCCCCGCTGGTTGTCCGCCCACGGGATGGAAGGCGATGCTCACGCAGGATTTCGATGGCGACGGGTACGGCGATGCCCTGTTCCAGCATCAGACCTCGGGCCTCGTCGAGGCGTGGCTCGTCAAGGACGCGCAAACCCCCATCGCCTTCCAAGAATTCTCGGCGAGCTGCGGTTCGAGCACGGGTTGCTCACCGCCTTGGACCATCGTCGCGGGAGGCGACGCCAACGGCGACGGCCACGCGGACCTCCTCTGGCACAATCGGACGGCCGGCCAGCTGCTGAGCTGGCTCCTCAATGGGCAGGGAGCGGTGACGGACACGCAAACTCTCTCACAGACCTGCGACGCAGCCTCGGGATGCAGCGCCGCTTGGAGGGCCGTTGGGTACGTGACCTTCCCCTCACCTCCTCCCAGCTAGTGCGCCGGTCGAGTTGCTCTCACCGTGGCTTCCTATCCCCGCGAACCTCAGGAGAATTCAGATGACCTCGAAGAAGCTCGTTACTTTCATGATCGCCGCCTCATCGACGACCTTCAATCTCGCGGCGCTCGCGAGCACACAGACCCAGCACACAACCGTCTGTGACAGCGAGCAGACCGGTGAAGACGCCGATTGCGACGTCGTGAACGAACCGGGGCCGGGTGTTCCGCCCATTGTCCAATGCACGTACACACCGATCTATGGCCAAGTCTGCCATGACGTGACCTACACCGTCGAAGTTCCGACCACTCCAGTCGGAGTCAACCGCTTCGTCAACCCGAGCACAGGCCTCCACTACTTCACGACCGGCTCGACCGCTCCCACCGGCTACATCTTCGAAGAGCACGCGTTCTCGCTCGCCAACGACAATGGCTACGGCGCCGTTCCGTTCACCATGCTGAGCTCGGGATCGGGCTTCTTCTTCTCGAACCAGAGCGCAATCTCCGGGCTGGTGCCAATCTATGGCTATTTCAATCCGCGCAAGGGAGAGACCTTCAATACCACCAACCCAAACGACGTCAACGGGTTTCCTTGTCTGAGCGCGTACTGCATTTACAATCCCCAAACCGGCTCGTGTAACGTCGTTCTGCCGGATTGCTACTATGCTTCGGGTATTTTCGGATATGTAGGCCCATAGTCACAGATTACGCAGCGGCTTAGCTTTCGACGCGCGAGGTTGCAGTTCATAGTTCCTACGTCGCATGCGCGCTCGCGCAGCAGGCGTGTCGGAGCGGGTACCGAGCACTGTACCGACGCGCTTCCCGCTTCTTTCAGGACCTCGCGATGGCGCGCGCCGACGGATCCTACGCCCGCCTCCTGGCCCGCATCGCGCGCATCGATGTCCTGGTCATCGACGACTGGGCCCTCAGCTCCGCTCTCGAAGCCGACCGTCACGACCTGCTAAAGGGGGCTTCCCGCCGCAAGGAGAAAGACCAGGTCACAGCCGCCGCCTAACCAACCAACCAGCGTCGCTTCGCTCCGATCATGATGCCCCGGACGGCGCGATCACGATGCCCTGGTCTCGGTGATCACGATGGCTGGAATACGCACCCCGACCAAGTAGCACCTGCCGCGGCAACCCTTAGTGACCGTATTCGCCAAACGGATACGGCGGCTGCGCCCAGATGTCGATTCGTCGGTCCATCCCATCTGGTGAGGTGAGTCCCCGGCGCCCCACCCGCAGCTCGAGGTCCCGAAAGGCCAGCTCTGGCGGCCGTTCGGACGGGGAGCTCAGCATTCGCCGCCACCCGACGATAGAGGGGCGGCGAACGAACCTTTGCTCGAGAGGTACCTCGATGTCCGACCTCATCACTCCCGTCTCCGACGTTCTCGAATCTCAGAGGATCGTCGCCGCCGAAGGCCAGCAGCGCACTCTGGCGGCCAGGCAGTCGGCCGACGACCTGGTCGACCGGGTACAGGACGACGCCGCCGCGCTGGCGATCCGGCTGGCGCAGCTGCGCGGCCAGGATGAGGTTCTCGGCCACGTCAAGGAGGCGTTGACCGCCAGTGACCAGCAGACCGCGATTCGAAACACCGCAATTCTCGCGCGGCTCGACGAGCTGGCCCTTCAGGAGAAATCTGCGGCCCTCAGCGCCTCCGAGCGGCAGGCGATTCAGACCGAGTCCGACATGCTGAGGGTCGCGCTCGACCGACTGGCGAACAGCGGAGCCGGCCAGCCGTCGACGCAAGTGGCGGCGAATGAGGGGGCTGGCGCCCCGGCGCCGGTCGAGGCGCAAGCGGCGCCGGTCAGCCAGGCCGCTACCGATGCCGCCGTCAGGGAGACCGACCTCATCTTGCAGGAGTCGAATGTCAGCGGCAGCCTCATCCTCGGACAGACCGACCGATCGGTCCACGCCCAGGCGAACCAGGATACCCAGGAAGCGCTGAAGCTGCTCGACGAAGATTGATACGAGTAGCCCTGCCCTCGGCTGGGAGCGGTAGGCCGTTCAAGTGGCCCGGTCTGTCCGCCTCTTTTTGTCAAGGCTAAGTAGTTTCCCATCCGCGGGGGCCGCGGACCCCGTTTGAGTGAAGCGGACATGAGGCGGCGTATGATGGCGGGTGTCAATCGGCATAGAGGTCGGCACGTTTTATGGTGCGTTCGAGCCCGATAAGTAGTTGGACCCGGAGCCCCGCGAGCACCCCGTATTGTCGCCGAGGGCCGCAAGGCCCGAGAGCACGTCTAGTAGACTTCGAAGACGCGGGCTCCTCGCCGATCGACAGCGAGGAGGAGAGATGGAGATCCTGTACCCACGGTGCGCGGGCTTGGACGTGCACAAAGAGACGGTGGTGGCGAGCGTCCGCTGCGTGTCGGAGCCGCGGCACAACGAAGTGCGGACGTTCTCGACGATGACGAAGGGCTTGCTCGAGCTGAACCAGTGGCTCGAGTCGCACGGGTGCACGCACGTCGCGATGGAGGCGACGGGCGTGTACTGGAAGCCCGTGTGGCATCTGCTCGAAGGAAGCTTCGAGCTGGTGCTCGCGAACGCGCAGCACATTCGCAACGTGCCTGGCCGCAAGACCGACGTGAACGACGCGATGTGGATCGCGGATCTGCTTGCCCACGGACTGATTCGCAGCAGCTTTGTGCCTCCGGCTCCGATTCAGGAACTGCGCGACCTCACTCGGACGCGCAAGCAGCTGGTCCGCGAGATGTCGCAGCACACGATGCGCATCCAGAAGGTGCTCGAAGACGCGAACATCAAGCTCGACAGCGTCTTGTCGAGCGTCGTCGGCAAGAGCGGTCGCGCGATGCTCAAGGCGCTCATCGACGGCGAGGCCGACCCCGAACGGCTTGCGGACCTGGCCCAGGGCCACGCGCGAAAGAAACATGCGGCGCTCGTCGAGGCGCTCCGGGGTCGTGTGACAAACCACCACCGCTCGATGCTCAAGCTCCATCTGCAGATGATCGACGCGATCGAGTCGGCGCTGCGGGAGGTGGACGGTCACGTGGGAAAAGCATTGGAGCCGATCCAGGCCTGCGCTCACCTGCTGACGACGATTCCTGGAGTAAGTGACATCGTCGCGAACGTGATCGTCGCCGAGATCGGCACCGATATGAGTCGCTTCCCCACGCCAGGTCACCTCATTTCGTGGGCTGGGCTGTGCCCCAGGAATGACGAGAGCGCCGGCAAACGTCGGTCGACCCGAACGCGGAAGTCCGGGACGTGGCTCAAGACCAACCTCGTCACGGCAGCCTGGTCCGCCGTCCGCGTGAAGGCGACTTACCTCCGCGCTCAATTTCTCCGCATCAAGTCTCGTCGCGGCGCCAAGAAAGCGGTCATGGCCGTAGCCGCCTCGATGCTCCAGGCCGCCTTCTTCATGCTCCGCGACGGGGTCGAATACCGTGACCTCGGCTCCGACCACTTCGAGCGTCGCGACAAGACCAAGGCCATCGGACGACTCATTCGCCGTCTCGGTCACCTCGGCTGCCAGGTCGAGATCAAGGCCGTCGCCGCTTAACCCAGAAAGGGTCGGCTTCCTAGTAGAAATGTCCGGGTTTCTGCCAAGTAGAAATGTCCGGTTTGACAGGGCCTGAGCCCGTGCTTCGCGACGCTTGGCCGCGCGGAGATTCTGGGCCTTTGTTCGTTCCTTCTGGTCCTTCTCGAACTGCTCGAGGAAGGCGGCGACAGCTCCCGTGCCAGCGCCGCTCGACGGAATTGGCGTTCGGCTGGCCTCACCAGCAGCTCTGATCCGGTCCTTCTGTCGGATCGTCAGTTTCTTCGAGGCTAGTCGGACCTGGTCCCGTCCGTCCTGGGCGGCCTGGATGACCGCAAGCATGGCGCCCAAGCGCTTGTTCTCGACGATCGCACCGGCAGCGACGTGGGGGTTCTGGTCGAAGACCGAGAAGGGGAGCGTCCGGCCCGCCCACTGGATTTCGACGCGGCCGTCTGCCCACTCGCGAACCTGCACGCGCTTGCCGCCGCGCGGCAGCGTCTCGGGTCCAGGGTCGATCAGGTACGTGACGCGCTTGAAGTGCACCGTTAGGTTGCGCGACGCCAGCCGCGCGACATATTCGGGGTCTGCGCCAACAGGCACCCGCAGCCGCATGCCAGCGACGCGGAGCTCGAGTCGAGCCGGAACGGTCGGCCGCGCTTTAACTGTCACCGGCACGATGCGGACCTCCGCCACCCGCGTCTTTCGCGTCGCCACCGTCTGGCGCACGCGCCGAAACTTGTACAGCCAGTACTGAAAGATTGCGAGGCCGACGCCTGCCTCGGCCGCGAACTCTTTCCGCGACCTCCCGCTCCCCTCGAAGCGGGCAATCAACCCCGACCAAAACCGTTGCCTCTCCTCTCGGTGCTTCATGCGCGCGAGACTGCATTACCGCGGCCACCCCGGAAAGACGTCGGCAGTCGGACGGTTACCCAACTACCCCCTCGTGGACGGGTTACCGACCTAACGGGTTGATTTCTCGTCCCGAGCCGTTCGAACCTGGGACGCTGGCCGTCCAGACGGACGGGCATCTCGCACGCTGGCGTCGCGCATCAACCTGGGAGCGGGTATCGGCAGATCAACGTCGGTCCGGTACTTCGAAATACGGGTCATTGTTCAGACTGCCCCTCTTCGGGTACTGGATCTTGGCAACGACAAAAAGCATGTAGAGAACAATTAGCGCCATTCCGCCGAATAGAACCACGAGGGTACGATTGCGAAATCGCCGCCCCTCTGCCGTCTTTGGAAACGCCCATTTTGTTCCGGTCCAATCCCTCCTTTGCCCTTCACTCAACTCGGCCTTCTCCGCTCGCTTTCGCAGGTACGAGTATGCCATCCCCCATACAAATACCAGCGCAATAAACCCCAATACTTCAATCGGTAGCGTCGAGATATTCATCGCAGTTGAAGCACAAATGTCCACCCAATCTCGGTCCCCAAAAAGAAATTCTCACCTAATGAGGGTAGTCGCATCGACTTTAGTCCGCCTTCGGTGGGAGCAACACCCGCGCCTCCGCCGGACATACTTGCACTCGCTCCATACGAACCAGCCGCTCCCAGGTCAGTCACCAAGCCGAGACTCGGGCCCCTCAACCCGACGACACCGCCGTCAACCGCCTGGATCAGGATTGCTGGACCCAAGGCTGCGCCAAATCCGATCCCACCCCTGAAGGCCGGCGTGAGTACGAGTCCGACGCCGCCATTTGTGTCGACTGCGAGCATCCCCGTGACAGATCCACCCCAGAAAATGACTTGCGCAGCCGCCTCCGCGCCAATCCCTATCACGATTGAGACCCCTCCCCTCTTGATGAGCGTGGAAGGTCTCGTGATATCTGGGAATCCTTCTGGTTTGAAGTCGGTGATGTCTATCGGTTTTTTAGGAGCAAATAAATCATTGGTGGCCAGCGTGATGCCGGTGTTTGCCGATTCCTCTTCAATCAGGGTCACTATTGGATTCTGTAGATTGAAGTCACCCAGGCTCAGACCACCCGCCAAGAAGCGCGCCTCCAACCGAGCTTCACCGGTCCCCCCGCCGTCCCCGGCCTTGGTGGCGAGGTCAGCCTTGCTGACCTGAGCCGGACCTGAGGCAGCCCAGGAGAACGCCGCCATCATGCCCCCCATGGCCGCCGACTCCTCCAGGTCCGTCCACGACATCTTCCCGTTGGCCGCGTAGCTTTGGAACACACTGAACGCGCTAGCCGAGACCATACCCGAGATGATTTGACTGGCAGCGTCCTGGCCCAACACCCCGCCCAGTTCGGCCCCGAGGCCGGCGCTAATGCCTCCCGCAGCCACACTGAGCATGAATGTATTGGCTGCTTGGTCGAACCCCGCCCCATTCACCACAACCACCGTCGCATTGAACCCCGCGGTCGCAAACGCAAACGCAAGACCGCACCCTAGTCCGTCCGACCCGGCGCAGACCACGATGGCCGCCACGCCGATCATGAAGTCTCCGACCGTTACGGCCCCGGGATCTATAGAAAAGTAGCCGGTCGGGTCCGTGTACCGCAGGGGGTTGTTGAGTACGTAGGTGTAGCGGTTGTAGCTTTGCAGGTCTCCCAGAGACTGAATGTTGGGGTCGGGCGATAGGAACCGTCCCAGCGTCGGATCGTAGACGCGGCCGTTCATGTTGACCAGTCCGACCTCGGGAATGGTTTCATGCCCCGTGAACTCGCGATGGCCGGGTTGCAGGTTGAACGTGGCCGGATTGGCCGGCGTGCCGTCCGGATTCCTGCGGGCTCCCCAGGCATCGTAACCAAGGACACCGGCACCTGCGCCGGCGGTCGCTACGCTGGCGACGTGTCCAATATCATCGCTGATCGTGGTTGTCGATCCGAGATGATCGAAGTTGAAGTACCGATTGGACGTCACGCTCCCGTCGTCCGCCAGTACGCGCACGGCAAAGGCGTTTCCGCCATGAGCTCCGTTTGCGTAAATGAAATGGACGTGCTCCGCAACGCCGTTGCGGATGGTTCTCTCGTAGAGACTCTTGCCGGTGCCGCCCAGCCCCACGTACACCGTCCGGGCGGTGGTCGCACCGGCGGTGACGTTTTGAACGACACGGTTTCCGTCAGCGCCGTAGACAAACTCCACCTGCGATCCGGCGGGCTCACTCACGATGGTGAGGGCCTTGTTCATCGAGTTGTAGCTCACCGTCCGGTTTGCGTTGCTCGTCAGATTCCCATTTCCGTCGTAAGCGAACTGTGGCCCACCGCCGACGGTGCACACGGCGTGCGGTCCCGCGGTCCGCGTCCCCGCGAGACATCCCGCCCCGTACGTGTAGGTCGTGCCCGCTTTGCTGGTCAGGTTTCCGAGACCGAGAGCGTCGTAGCCGTAGGACTGCAAGGCCAGCGATGGGGTGGTGACCTGCGACGTCTTCATTCGCTGGAGCAGGTCGTAAGTAAACGTCTCGCTCCACGCACCGCTGTTGACGGAATCGAGCCTCTGTCGTGACAGGAGGTTTCCCGCCTCGTCATAACCGTAGAGCTGGCTCTGGATGAGGGTGTCTCCATTGCTATGGGCGGTACTCGTCGAGCCGAGGAGCCATCCAGTATTGGGGTTGCGGTTGGCGACGGTCTCGACACCGTTTCGCATCACTTCGTCAGTGACCTGGCCAAGCGCATTCACGGTCTTGGCCTGCCAGAGGACCGAGTAGTCCGTGGATTCATCGGTGAGGTACTGCAGATATCCGAGGCTGGTGTAGTGGTAGCCGACTGCGAGCTGGCTGGTATGGACGGCCGGGTAACGGACTAGGATTTCGCGGCCCAGGGGGTCGTAGCCGTACGACGTCACGAAGTTGTTGCCGTCCACGCACTCAGTCACATCCTGCGTGTCCCCGAAGGCCGTATATGTGTACGAGCGGCCAGTGCGATTGCCGCCCGTCACCGAGACGCGAGGGATCGAGCACTGCCCGGTCAGGTTCTGATCGGGCGCGCTCACCACGGCCGCCAACTGGCCAATGCCCGCTCCCGGCGCGACGTCGTACACCCACTGAGCCGTCCCCGTGGCGTCGGTCTGGCTGATCATTCGCGAAAGGGTGTCGTAGAGCATGGCATGAGTGCAGGTGGATGAGTCCGTCGCGCACGTCATTGCTGCCGCTTGGTGTATGGCGTCCACGTCGCCCACCACATCGCCAAAGCCATCTACGACGTACGTCGCGGTCCCGAGGTCGGGATCCGTAGTCGACACCTTTCGTCCACGGGTGTCATAGACCGCTACGACCTGGTTGCCGGCAGGATCCGTCGTCGACAGGAGGTTACCGTCAGCATCGTAGTTGTATGACATCGTAGCGTTGTTCGCGTCTGTTACGGATACCGGCTTCCCGATGGCATTCTTCGCTTCACTACGCGTGACGGTCTGGCCCTTCACGGTACGAGTTGACGTTAGACTCGATCCGTTGAAGGTCGTCGTGAGGGTGCTGATGGTGTCCGTGCCAGATGCGTCGATGACGCCCAGATCTTCCTGGATCTTATACTTGCGGTTGAACCCGTCGTAGAAGCTGGTTGTCCAGACCGGTGCGGCCGGCGCCTCGAAGGGCTTCGAGGTACGCGTTTGCCGTCCCAGGGCGTCGTACTCCGTCAGGGTCTTGATGAACCCGCCATCGAAGCTGCGCGTCAGAGTCTGGACAACCTTGTCTTGGTCGTCGGTGGACGTCCATGAGGTCGCTCCGGTGGGCGGTCGCGAGATGGTGGTCACGCGCGCGGTCAGGGGCGCCTCGACGTTGCTGAGGTGGTACTCCTTCGTCGTCACATACTGGCCAGACGTACCGCACCGCGACGTCTCCGACGTCTGCCTGGACATGTCGTCGTAGCCGTAGCATGTGTGGATTCCGTTCGGTCCCGTTTGCTGCACGATGACACCCTTGATGGGGTCGTATGCCGTGTACTCGGTGTGCCCCGCGGCGTTGGTTCTTTTGACCGGAAACCGCCCGTCCGAATAGCTCAGGCTGTTGATCAATCCGGGCTCGGTCGGGGCGTTGAAGTCAGTTTTTCGATAACTGGTGCGCGTCGTGCGAAACAATGGGTGGCGCATGGGATCGGTGGGGCTCCCCGGGCCGCGAACTCCCGGGCCACAGAGCGAGAAGTCGCTCGCGCAACTCGTCGTGGTGACGGTGTTGCCGAACATGTCGTATTCGTACGCCACGTCCGCCTCGAGCGGCCAGCCCGCGCCGGGTTCAGTCCTCGTCATCGTGAGCGCTAGCGCTGAGCCGGACGCACCGCCGAAGGTACTGACGGGCTTGTACTGAAAGTCGGTCTTATGAATTCGCGTTGGCTTCGCGATCATGGGGGTGTTCATGGATACCTGGGCGCTGGCGTTCGCCGTCACGGTGGTCAGGGAGGGTTTGCCCTGCAATTGATACTGGCTGTTGACCGTGCCATAGGTATTTTCCGTCGTCCGAACGAACGTCTCGAGCGCGAAGGCTTCGGTTTTCGTCGTCGTGGCGGTCGACTTGACGACGTTACCGAGCGCATCGTAACGGGTCTCGATGGTTGTACTGACACCGTTCGCTTCGTCACCAATGTCGGGGTTCAAGAAGTTCGAATCGGTTACGGAGCTTGGGTATACGAACAGCGAAGTGCCTGGGGCGTATGTCGTCCCAGGAGGGGAACAGATCAGATTTCCGCCGGAATCCTGAGCGATCGAGTCGCAATACGAGGTTTCCGTCCTGGTTAGCGTGAAGAGGTTGAAGGGCACGCCTTGCAACCGCTCGACGGTCTTCACCAGGCCGGTGTACGGGGAGCCCTGAAAGTACGTGGTGCGGATGGAAACCTTCGACGCTGAGTCGCTGGAGATGATCCGGCGGAACCCCTGCGGCCCGCGAAAGTCTTTGCTGTTTCTCAGGGAGTGATATCCGTAGGTGGTGGTGTTCGTAGTACCGTTCCCCGTACCGTCCTCGGGCTGAACGTTCGCAACGACGCGGACCGGAACCGCCAGGTATCGGCTCGACCCTTCGAGCGGGTCATCGTCTGTATACGTGCCAGCGTTGTGCGCATCTGCGGTGGTGATTGTCGTGTAATTCACATGGGTGTTCACGCCCAGGCCATTAGGAAAATCCGTGATGGCTGGAGGCTGGTAAGTGTTCAGCCAGGCGCCGTGAGATCCCGACGCACCGCTGTTAGCGGCGCCGCTCGAGAGGAGGTCCGTGACTCCGTCGCCATTGAGATCCACGGCCTGCGAAACAAAGTTCGAATTCGACACTGGTACGAGAGGGATTGTCGGGAGCTGGGGCGCCTCCGCCCAGGTCGTACCCGTGTTGATGTAGGTCTTGTTTGTTCCGAGAGTAGGTACGTCGGCAGCGCTCACGGGTTCGGCGATGAGATCGGCCAAGCCGTCCTGATTGATGTCGATCATGCCTAGGATCGCACTGAACCCGTTTTGTGGAAACGCGTTCAGGGCCGTGAAATACATTGATTCATAATTGTCGGCACCTCCCTTGGTGCAACCACAGCCTGTCGAGAAGGCATGGGTGGCCCCGCCCCCAACGACAGTGCCGTCGAGGAGCCCGTCTCCGTCGATGTCGGCCACACCGGGAGTGCACGGCGTGGTGAAGAGCTGCCAGACGTTTCCGGTTGCTGGGTTTATCTTGCCCGTATTTATGTAAATATTGTTCGAGGGCGAGGTGAGGGAGACGAGCGCGGCTGGTTTCATCAGGTCGGGAAGCCCGTCCCGGTTCACATCCACGAGCTGGTAGTCTTGGATATTTCCGTTTGTGCCCCCGTACGCGGTCGTCGCCTGCCAGCCGCTCCCGGTGTTGAGCAGTACCACCAGCTGGGTGGCATTCTTCCCGAAGTGAACCACGTCGGCGCGGCCGTCACCGTCCATATCCGCCAGAGTGTCCCCGGCCGCGAGGTCGAACCCGTGCCACCCGACCGCGGTCTGAGCGTCCGAGAACTGACGAATCGAGTACGGTGTGTTGTCAGTCTCCGGCAGGAGCTGCCATCCGCCCCCCGTCCTGAGGCGATTCAAGGATATCCAGGGCCCCGAAATACAGTCGTGGTTGTCAGGGCAGGCAAAAGTCGACTCGGTGATGAGGTCCGGAAGGCCGTCGCCATCGATGTCCGCAAAAAATCCATCCGGCCTCCCTTCGGGCCCGGCCAGCGTCGTCGAGGGCACCCACGCATCGTTGGGTGTCCAGCCGTGGCCGTTGTTCAGCCAGACGTGGTTCGTGGTCCCCGGAATGACGTCGCCGACGGCCTGCACCAGGTCGAGGCGGCCGTCGCCGTCGAGGTCCACCAGTTGGACGCCCGAGGCGATGGGATTACCGGAGCCGTCGATCTTGACCAGCGGCGTGGGCAGGTCATAGGTGTTCGCCTGGCCAACGGCTGCCGCGGTGCCTTGCTGCTGCCACCCGTATCCCCCTCCGATCCCCCACGTGAAGTGCAAAGGCGCCGGGCAGGTTCCACCCACAGTGCAGTAGGCGATATTGTCGAGCTGAGTCGGCAAGGTTGGGTCGCTGTGGGGAAGGTAGTTGAGCGTATAGGTCCCGAGCTGCGTGGAGATCGTCGCCAGCCTGTGATCTGTCTTCAGCTGGGAATTTGCAAAACGGAGATGGCGGATGTCCGGCCGAGGAATTGGGTCGTAAACGAACTTTACCCAGGCGAACGTGTCTTTGTTCGAATCTCCGTTGCTATCGAGGTGCCCCGTATAATCGATCTCTGTAAGCAGCAGGCCCTGCGTCGTCACCAGACTGCCGATATTGGAGTTGTAATGGAGGTCGTAGTAGTTGCCCCAGGAATCGACGACGCGATCCAGGGCCCACATCGCGATCGCGCTCGTGTAGCTCGACATCGCGTCGCCCGGCAATTCGGCGCGGGAATAGTCGTGGAACCCGTAATAGCGCGTCTGGCCGCTCTTGGTCGCGATCGTGAACCGGTCCTTGCCCGTCGAATCTTGCGACCTCGTGACGACGCTCAGGTCATTCAACTCCGCGCGATATGTTCCGTCGCCCTGTAGAAAGAGCCGCTTGCCGTCCAGACAAAGGGCGTCGTCGTTTGCAGATCCCGCGAACGGCGTCATCTCGACAGCCATCGCCATGCCATCCTGCGCCCGCGTCTTTGGACATCGGTAGATCATCGACTGGCCGGTCAGTCCCCACCCCTGACCGGCGATCCCGTCGCCACCTTGACTGCTGTACTGGAGGGTGAGATTCGGGGTCATCCCGGCGATTCCGGGAGGAACGACGATGGGTAGCGTGTAGAGCGCTGCTCCCGAGGGACCGACGGTCAACGTCCCCTTGATGCTGCCCGCGAAGACCGCCCCTGGGGTTGGCTCGTTTTGTTGCGTCGGATCGGCCGGAGGGCCAGAATCCAGATTGACCTTGCTTCCGTCCGGCAGCATGGCGACCCGCGTTCCGTCGGGTAGCGTGGTGGTCGGAAGGTGGTTCGACTGGGGCGTGGCCGTTGCGCTCAGAGCTCCCAAGGACCACTTGAGCTGCGTGCCGGTCAACGTCGCCACGAACGGAGCGTGCATCTCGGAAACGAACGTCTGGGGCGGTTTCTCCAGAGGTGATGCGATGAAGCCGTTCTGGTCAGAAAGCGCGTTTTCCATCCCGCCGTTTGGGGGCCCATAGGGAATGGTGATAGTGGGCGCGGCTGTGGTGTAGGTGAAGATCGCCTTCGTCCCTGTGGGGCCGCCCGTCGCGATTCCCTGCAACACGGGCGTCAGGTCGGTGGGCAGCGACGACGGAATGC
This sequence comes from uncultured Myxococcales bacterium, assembly GCA_964571275.1. GTDB lineage: Bacteria > Myxococcota_A > Polyangia > Fen-1088 > Fen-1088 > DASRQZ01. The sequence continues at coordinate 8,666 of CAZNCQ010000035.1, read as the reverse complement.
TCAGCTTGTACCCCCGGCGGGTGGTGTTGTCCCTATGCCACGAGATCCCCACCACCTCGTCGTTGTCATTGATCTGCTTGGCGTCGCGCAGTGTGACCGGCTGAGCGGGATCGATCAGGTCGTCGAGCGGGAACATCCCCGTCTCGTCGGTATAGATGAAGGCGTACTGGGACCAGAAGTTACTCTGATCCATCAGCGCTCCGGCGACGTGGCCTTTGGAGTTGATGCTCCTCGGGATGATGGGGAGCTGAAAGTCGGGATAGGAGTAAGGGAAGGGCAGATTGCCGAGGTTGATGACGTCGCCGGTCAGCGAATCGAATCGCCAGGCGGCTGACAGCCCGTAGTAGCGCCCGGAACCGACGAAGAAGCGGCCAGTCTCATCGACGGCCGTGGCGACTTGCAAGTTCCAGTTGCTGTCGGGCGGAATGAGGCTGTTGAGATCGGTCCAGCCCTTTTGCGGGTCGTAAACGACGGCGCTTGTCCCCCCGCCGGCCAGGAATGCAGCGCCGACGATCATACCCAGATCGTTGGTTTTGTAGGGGTCGACCGACCCTGTGTAGATGGGGTCCGAGGGACCCAACACGATGTCGAAGAATCCGTCCTTGAAGCGCGCCACATCGTGATACTGCGCGGAGGCTCGATAGTCGGTCGTCCCGTTCATGTAGAGATTGATCTGGTCGGCGCCCATCGGAACGTCGAACGTCGAAATTTCGTCCAGGGCACCGACGAAGTTCATCGCCGGAGCGCCCGTGAGGCATCCGACGGACACGGTCTGCTGATAGGAGCCGACCGCGGTGCCGGCCGCGGTCAGCTCGCTCACGAGCGCGCCGTTCACGAAGGCGCGCATCGTGTGGTAGTCCCAGGTGATCGCGACGTGGGACCACTGGCCGAAGGGGACGGTCCCCGCGGGCGTGGGAGCCCAGAAGGAGCCGATCCACGTCTGCCCGGTCAGCGCGGCGGCGCTGTTGTCGGCATTGCAGGCGAGCGACATCGCGTAGTCGGTCGTCCGGGCCAAGATCGTGCGCGGTCCGCCCGGACACATCGCCGCGTCGGGCTTCACCCAGGCCATCATCGTGATTCCGGGCTGGACGTAGGGCAGCGTCCCGGCCACGACCGGCGTCGACAGACACACGCTGCCGTTCATGTGCAGGGCCGCGCCGGTGTGACCGGTCGTCCACTCGGGGCTGGCGGGCAGACCGGACAGCGAATGGGGGCCCACGGCGGCGGCCACGCTGTTGTCCAGGTGCCAGACGTCTTTGGTGCCGCCGAACGTGTACGTCGAATACCCGGTGATCGTCGGAAGACCGGCGCTGCCGAGCACGTTGTCGATCGCCTGGGCCCAGAAGCGGATGGGAGATCCCAGCCAGACGGGAACAGGAAGCGGAGGAGCTTGAGGCTGTGGCGAGGCGCCAGGGGGATAAATCACGATGCGGGACCAGTCTTGCGCGGTGGTGCTCTGCGCGATCGGCCCGCCGATGCCTGCGATCCAACCGGCCTGGTTGATCGCCGTGGGATAGGTGGGGCCGCTCGGCCAGTAGGGGGTCAAGAGGCGTTCGCCCGCGCTGTCCGCGATGAACGGGTAGACCATCTGTCCCCCGATCCCCTCGTTTTCGGCTCCCTGGCTGTAACCGACGGTGGTGCCGGCGTCGTTGATTGCCCACGCCTGTGTATAGGATTGAGGGCTCGTCGGATCATACGGGGCGGTGCCCATCGGCTGGAAGAGCGTCGGTGTCAGGTAGGTGCCCGGCAACAGGCCCGCCTGTTTGTCAGCCGCGATCTCCGTCAGGCTCAACGCCCCGGGCGGCACACAGGCCGGGCTCGGCGAGCCGGTGCAAACGCCCGCGTGACAGGAGTCGTTAAGAGTACAGACCTTGTTGTCGTTACAGGTCGTGCCATCGGCGACGGGCGCGTGCACGGCGCCCGTGTTGGAATCGCACGAGTCGGTCGTGCAGATGTTGCTGTCGTCGACGCTGAGGGCGGTCGTCCCGGGCTGGCACAGGCCCGTGCGACAGCTGTCGCCGACCGTGCAGACGTTGCCGTCCGTGCAGGTGGCACCGTCGGCCTGGCCGACACACTGGCCCAGGGCCACGAAGCCCTGACTGAAATGGGTGACGCTCGCCGAGATCTGGCCGTTCGCGTACGTGCCGCCGATCTCGTCCCAACCTCCGCCCGGGTCGGACCAGACGATCACTGGGTTGGTGAGCGCGGTGCCCACGACGAAGGTCACGGTCGCCGCCGTGCTGAACTGCGCACCGTCGGGGTCGAACCGATAGATCGGCGTGTAAGCGGTCATTCCGGCCGGCGGAGCGTTCGTCGTCGACGTGATGGTCACGTTGGTCGCGCTCGTGAACACGCTGGACGGGAACTGGACGGTGACGCCCTCGAGGGTCACGCTTCCGCCGCCGGACCCGACGGCCACCGTGCTGGTGTTGCCCGAGCCGCTGCACGTCTGGGCATGCCCGCCGCTGCACACGCCCGTCTGGCACGTTTCGGAGCTGGTACAGGCGTTGCCGTCGTTGCAGACCGTCCCGTTCGTCTTCGCCACCGCGGCCGGACATCCCGTCGCCGGCACGCACGCCCCGATCGTGTGGCACTGGTCCGTCGTGCACGTCACCGCCACCGCCGCCGGACATCCCGTCGCCGGCACGCACACTCCGATCGTGTGGCAGTGGTCCGTCGTGCACGTCACCGCCGTCCCCCCCGTGCACGCCCCCGACTGGCACGTCTCCCCCGTCGTGCACGCGTTGCTGTCGTTGCACGTGGTCCCGTTCGCCTTCGCCACCGCAGTCGGACATCCCGTCGCCGGCACGCACGCCCCGATCGTGTGGCACTGGTCCGTCGTGCACGTCACCGCCGCCCCCCCCGTGCACGCCCCCGACTGGCACGTCTCCCCCGCCGTGCACAAGTTGCTGTCGTTACACGTGGTCCCGTTCGTCTTCGCCACCGCCGCCGGACATCCCGTCGCTGGCACGCACGCCCCGATCGTGTGGCACTGGTCCGTCGTGCACGTCACCGCCGTGCCCCCCGTGCACGTCCCCGACTGGCACGTCTCCCCCGTCGTGCACAGGTTGCCGTCGGTGCACGTGGTCCCGTTCGTCTTGGGCGAGCACGTCCCCACGGAGCCAGTCAGGTTGCACGCCGAGCACTGGTTGGTGCAGGCGGTGTTGCAGCACACGCCGCTCGCGCAGAAGCCGGTCACGCACTGGCTGTTCGTCGTGCACGACTGGCCGAAGGAGGGATCGTAGAGCTGCGACGACGCCACGGCCATTCCCGAGGTGTTCGAACCGCCCGCCACCAGCACGGCGCCACTGGAGAGCAGGCTCGCCGTGTGCAACTGCACCGCGGTGGCCATCGCCGTCGCCGTGGCCGTCCAGGTCGTCCCCCCGTTCCACAGCTCCGCGGTGCCGGCCAGCGTCGTGCCGCCGGAGTTGCTGGCTCCGCCGGACACCAGCACGTTCGTCCCCGAAAGCAACGTCGCCGTGTGCCGCCAGCGCACCGAGTTCATCGTGCCGGCGCTCGCCCAGGTCGCCGACGTGCCCGACGACGGAATGGTGAACACCAGCGCCGTCCCGATCGGCGTACCGTTGGTCCTGCCGCCCGTGATGAGCACATTGCCGCCCGTGAGGGCGGTGGCCGTCTGGCTGTCGCGCGCGGTCGAGAGCGCGGTCGTGGTCGACCACGCGCTCGTCGAGGCGTTGAACAGCTGCACGCTGGTGGTGCTGGTGGTGCCGGTACCGGTGGTGCCGCCCACGATGAGGACGCGGTTGCTGAAATTGCTGTTGCTACTCGTGAGCAACGTTGCTGTGTGGAATCGGCGCGCCGTGGCCATGTTCGTCGAGACGGCCGTCCAGCTCCCCGCACCCGACGAAGGGTTGTAGACGGCGGCCGTGTTCAGCACCGTCGTCGTCGAGCCCGACACGCTCTCGCCACCCGTCACCAGCACGTTGCCGGTCGACAGCAGCGTCGCCGTATGCCCGTCGCGCGCCGCGTTCAGGCCCGCCGCCGCGGTCCAGGTCCCCGCGGACGTCGAATAAAGCTGCGCGGTCGTCACGGTCGCCGTCCCGTTGATGCCGCCCGCAATCAAGACCTTGCCGCTCGTCGTGGAGCTGGAGGTCGTCCCCAACTGTGTCGCCGTGTGGAACCACCGGCCGCCCGTTATGCTGGTAGTCGGGCTCCAGGTCCCCGTCGCCGGATCGAACAGCTCGGCGATGGTGATGCCGGTCGTGCTGGTCGCGCTACTGCGACCCCCGACCACCAGCACTTTGCCCGTGGACAGCACCGTCGCCGTATGGTCCTGGCGCGCGGTGACCAACGCCCCTGTTGTCGTCGTCCAGCGCGGGTCGAGCACCGCTGGGTAGACCACCGCCTCGTCATTCCAGCTCACGCGCACGGTACACGTCGCCGCCCCCGGCGGCGACGGGGCCCGGCCCCACGGCCCGGCCGGGTTGATGTCGACCGCGCACCCATCCACCGCCAGCGTCGCATCGGTCTGCGCCCCGTCCGCGCCGACGATATAAGGAGGCGACACGCGCAACCGAGGCGCGCCCGCCCCGTCTAGCACCTCCAGCGTATTGGCGACCAGGCGCAACCCCTTCACGCCGGGCCCGACGGTCATCTCGTACTCGATGGCTGGCACCCGCGGACGCTCGGCGAAGCTCACGAAGTCCTCGGTCCCGATCGGCAGCGGTCTTTGCACGACGGTCGCCCCCGACACGTGCCCGCGCGGATAGGCTACATAGCCGGCACCCGCCTGCCCCACGACCTCGCGCGCGCCGCGCAGGGACACGTCGACGCCTATGCCGCTGCTCGCATCCTCGACATGCAGCGGGTCGGTCGATCTCGCTGGGAGCACGACGCGCGCCTCCGTCTTGGCCTCACTCGTCCCGAAACGCGGTCGGAAACCACCCGGAACCGCGTCGAATCCCGTCGCCAGCCCGACCGGCAGGCGGTCACGCAGAACGGCGAGAACGTCGCCGGTTTGCGATGCGCTCGATTGCGGCTGATCGCTGCGCTGGCAACCAACGGCGACAACGGCCACAGCGATCGGCACCGCCGCGAACACGACCCGAGCACGGATCCTCGAAACCATCAGACTATCCCAAGTTGGTGGTGGACTGTGGCGACGGCATGCGATCGCGAGCCGCCCAGGCTCCTATTCGGCGGGCGCCGCGGTTTTGGCTTTGGCGTTTGCGGCACCGACGACGCTTCGTACACGAACATCGGGGTCGTGAGCGCGCTCCGCTCCACCTGGAGCTTCTCGGGTGTTGGTGCAGAGGGTTGGCACGCTGGCAGAGCGAGAAACACGAACGTTACAATTGAGCAACGTGCGACGACGGTCGCCGACCGCCGTGAACAGCTCACACGAGGCAACGAAATCGCGATAGGTCGGTCATGACTAATGAGCGACGGTCGCCAAGTCATATGAGCATCCAGACGCGTAGCAGCCATTTGCTCCTCTTTTTCAAGCGGACCGGTGCGCGTTCCGCCCGCCTTGCAAGCCTCGAGCCCGAGGCGGTTCGATTTCGAGTTTCGGGCGCAATGCTCGCGCACCGCAAAATTCAAAAAAGATCGGGAAGAAGAGAAAGCCTTCCCGTTCCCGTGTCCATCGGCAAACCCGGTCGTCGACACACGTCCCCTCTCTTCCGCCCGCGTCCCCCCGGACAACTTCACACGAACGAGAATTTGCCTTGTATCGAGGTCGCAATGGTTGAGTCAAGCCAGAAGATGCGACGCGAAATGATTGCAACGCCGACCGAGTCTGCTGAGGCTGCGCGCGACGTTGCCGGGCTGCTACCCGCGCCCGAGGTCGCTCAGATCGAAGTCGGGCTGCTGCAGAACTTCTGCGAGATCCTGTTCTGCCCGGAGACGGGTGCGGCGGCGATCGCCGACCTGGATTGAGAGGCTGACCGGTCGCTGCGCGAATGCGACGCGCGCGAATTGCGGCTGGACGCCGCTCCGTATTGGCTTCTCTCACGCGTGGTCCCCGCTCCCGCGGATGGCGAGCTACTGAGCGTTGACATGATTCGGACGGACACGTACGCCCAGGTGCCAGCGCACCCCGAGATCCTGACTATCGAGAGAATGAAAGCTCCTATTGCCGAGAGCCGTTGCAGGACGGCAGGAGCGCAACGAGCCAAGCTCAGTCGCAGCCGCACCGCTCCTCGCCCTCGTAGCGGGCGACCGCGATGCGCTCCACGTCGCTCGACAGGTCCGACCCTCCGACGACGACGACCTTTCCGTCGGGCTGGATGGCGAGGGCATGCGCAACGTCGAGAAATCCTCCGAAGTCCGTCGTGGCCAGGCCGCTCGCGCCGAACGCCGGGTCCAGGCTGCCGTCGGTCTCGTAGCGCACGACCGCGAACGCGCCGTGACCAATGGCGCTCGAGTCTATGTCCCCGACGAGGACCGCACGCCCGCAGCGATCGAGGCGCACGGCGGTCGCCCCCGCGGAGCCGACGGGAAACACACTGATCACCTGACCGCCGACGCCGAAGGTCGGATCGAGCGCGCCGAGCGAATCGTATCGGGCGAGCGCGAAACCGAGTGGATCCCCGACGGCGGCGGCGCCGCTGCCGACGACCAGGATCTTTCCGTCACGTTGCACCGCGATCCCGCCGGCGCCGCTCCCGCCACCGAAGCTCGTCGCGGCGATGCCTCCGGAGGCGAACGTCGGGTCGAGCGCCCCCTCGCGGTCGTAACGCGCGACCACGAATGACAGCTGACCGGTCGAAGTGGTCTGTCCGGCCGCGACGATCTTTCCGTCGTGCTGGATGGCTACGGCCTGGAATTGTTGCTTGAAGCTTCCGCCGAGATCGGTGAACGCGTGGCCGCCGGTGCCGAAGCTCGCGTCCAGCGCTCCGTCGCTCTCGTACCGGGCGAGCGCGGCGTTCGCGCCGCTCGGGCTGGTCGGCAAGAACACCGCGCCGGCGACGACGATGCGGCCGTCGTGCTGGATGGCGATGGCGGACACGGCCTTGATCTGGGCACCGAAGTCACTCAGGACGATCCCGCCCGTGCCAAACGTCGGATCGAGCGTGCCGTTGCGCCGATAGCGCACGAGCACGAACTGTTCTTTCGCGGCGACCGAATCGACATAGACGCCCAGCTGAACGAGACGTCCCTGGTGGTCGGCGGCGAGCGCCGCGCCGGACGCGGTGACGGTGCTGCCAAACTGCGTGATGACGATGCCGCCCGTGCCGAACGTCGGATCGAGCGTACCGTCGTGACGGTACGCGACCAGCGCGAGGCCCGAACCGGGGATGAACTCGTTCGTGGTTCCGCCGACGACGATCCGCCCGTCTTCCTCGACGACGACGCCGGTCCCGTCCGCCCTCCCCAGACCGAGATCGGTCAGGACCTCGCCCGATGCGCCGAAGCGCGGGTCCGGCGCGCCGGGCGGCGGCGCTCGATCGTGGCCGCCGGCCGCCGTCGGCGCAAACACCACCGCCACCATTGCGGCAACAATTGCGCGCCCCGTCAATACGCGCGCGCATTGTCGATTGCGCGCGTGCTTCGCGTGACTCTGGTCCGCCTCCATCGCGTCCTCCTCGCAGAACCTGAACGAGCCAACTTGGCGCTCTTCCCCGGTTGTGAGATCGCGCAACATGGCCGGCGGAGTCGGGTCGAGCCGCTCGGCGACTCCGGGCCCAGACCTTCGTCGACGGCAAGCGCGCGCCGACGCTGCTGGCTACGGCGCGGAAGTAGCGCTTGGGACCAAAACGTAACTTGAAATAAACGCCGCCCGAGTCGTTACTTGCTGGGGTTCGAGCACGTCAGCCCGCTACCGCGGTCACATGAGCGCAGGCCATCTCTCTACAAACCGGCGCCGTCTCCTGGGGACCGCTCGCGCTGCCGAGCACGGTTTCGCTCGCCTACGACTCCGGGAACCTGTTCGGTCTCGATCAGAACGGAAACGGGCGCGCCGCGCTGGACGACCGACTACTATGCCGGTGACGCGCGCCCACCATCGGCGACGGCCTGCTCTACGAGGTCGGCGGCTGCCAGTACGTGTCGCAAATGAACGCGGCGACGGGGCAGCTGCTCAAAACACTCTACTCGACGAGTTGCACGGGCGGAGGCGGAGGACTGTCGGTCTACAACCAGGGCCTCCTGTGGATTGTCGATCCGTTCCTCGGCAACCTCATCGTCACGCGAGATGGAACCGCGGTGCGCAAGTTCCCGGGGCGGCCCCCGGCCGCGTACGCGGGGACGGCGTTCCATCTCTCCGGCGGCGTCACCGCGATCGACGTCGCGACCGGCGCTACCAAGTGGGTCACCGCGATCGACGGCGCCTGCACGTTGCCCGTCGTCGCCGGGCGCGGAGGCCAGGTGTTCGTCGGCACCGTGTCCGGCGTGGTTCACGAGCTCGACGCTGCGACCGGCAAGGACGTATCACAGGACACCACCGGCTTCCTGAGCTACATGAGCTGCTGGCCGATGGCGCTGGCAGAGGGGCGGCTTGCCTATGCGACCGGCACCGGCGTCGCGGTCTACTGAGCGCGAGCGCGGCAGCTGGCGAGCAGCCCGGCGCCACCGCGCCGCCCGTCGTTGATTCGGCTTGATCCGCGGTCTCGCGCTCCGAATCGCGGGATTCTATCCGAGCAGCTTGAGAACCACTGACGACATCTGGTTGGCCTGGGACAGGACGGCGACCCCGGCCTGCATCA
>CAZNCQ010000034.1:23045-38692 GCA_964571275.1 uncultured Myxococcales bacterium | reverse complement strand
GCGCGCAGGAACGCGTCGGCGCTCATGGTGTGCGACTGGCGCTTGCCCTTGGCGGGCCAGGTCACGGTGACGAAGTACTCGTCGCGCGCGAACGTGAATTCGCCCAGGCGGAACGTGCGGTAGCCGGCGGTCGTCTCCACGGTCTTGTCGCCCGAGGGCTTTTCACCGCCTCTGGCGGAGGGTTCGTGAGTCGTCTGGACCTGCGGATTGGCGGCCATGGCATCCTCCTCGGCGAATCAACGAGAACAGATCTCGCCCCACTTCTCGACGGTCAAATCGCCCTTCAGCGTCTGCTGGATCATCGCGGACGGGCGCGCGGCGTTGAAACGGTAAGCGGCGCCGACCGGCAGCAACGCCTGATGTCCGCGTTCGAGGCGGATCGTCCCCATGCGCTTGCCGTCGGGGTCGCCCGCCAGCAACACCGTCCCCGGCTTCGGCGTCCCCGCGGCCGGCGCGTTTGCGAGCTTCACCAGCTCGACCTCGACCTCGCCGTCGAGCACCACGACGAACTCGTCGTGCGCGCAGGTCATCCAGCGCGAGCGCCCCTCGGCGCGGATGGCCTCGATCACGTACTCGAGGTTCTTCGCGACCGCGGTCTTCTCGTAGGGCTTCGCCTTGCCGACGACTTCGAACACGTTCGAATAGACGTAGTGCTTCGGATCATCGTTGATGATCTCGATGGTCCCCTTTTCGTGCTTCTCGAGCGAACCGAACACCGTGCGATAGGTCGTCATGTCCGTACCTCACGTGGGGAGCCATTGGGGGGCGATGCGGAAAAGAGATACTCCCACAGCGAACGAAAACGGCAAGCCGCAAGCCAGAAGGCGTCGGGTATCGCCGTCGCGTATCCTGGTCGCCGTGAAAGCAATCGTCATCAGCCGCTTCGGTGGGCCCGAGGTCTTGGAGCTCCGCGACGTGCCGACACCCTCGCCGACGCGCGGCGACGTCCGCGTGCGGGTGCGCGCGACGGCGGTCAACCGCGCCGACCTGATCCAGCGCGCGGGCCACTACCCGGCGCCGCCCGATTCGCCGCAAGACATCCCGGGCCTGGAATTCGCCGGCGAGATTGACGCCATCGGCGAAGGCGTGACCGAATGGGTCCCCGGCGATCGCGTCGTCGGCCTGTGCGGCGGCGGCGCGTACGCCGAGGCCGTGGTCGTGCCCAGCCGCACGCTGGCGCGGCTGCCGGCCGACGTGTCGTTCACGGACGGCGCCGCGATCCCCGAGGCGTTCATCACCGCCTGGGACGCGATGGTGGTGCAGGCGCGGCTCGGCGCCGGCGAGCGGGTGCTGATCCAGGCGGCCGCGAGCGGCGTCGGCACCGCCGCGATCCAGATCGCGCGCGCGATCGGCGCGCGGGCGATCGGCACCAGCCGCTCGCCCGCGAAGCTCGAGCGGCTTCGCGCGCTGGGGCTCGACGACGCGATCGCGATTGGGAACGACAGCCGGTTCGCGACGCCGGTCCTGGAGGCGACCGGGGGCGCGGGCGCCGACGTGGTGCTCGAGCTGGTCGGCGGCGCCCACCTGGCCGAGGACCTGGCGTGTGTCGCGCTGCGCGGACGGATCGTCCTCGTCGGCATGATGGGCGGCAGCCGCACCGAGATCGACCTCGGCGCGGTCATGAAGCGGCGCGTGCAGATCATCGGCACGATGCTGCGCGCGCGGCCGCTCGAAGAAAAGATCGCGGCGGTCCAGCAGCTGGCGCGCCACCTGATGCCGCTGTTCGAGCGCGGCGCGCTACGCGCGATCGTCGATCGCGTGCTGCCGCTGGCCCAGGCCGGCGACGCGCACGCCCGTGTCGCGTCCAACGACACCTTCGGCAAGGTCGTGCTGGCGGTTTGATCGCCTGGCTCGCGGCCGGCCGAGCGGCGCAGATTTGCGGCCGCGCGCGTTTCGTTGTGTCATGCGCCGATGGAGTTCCTGCTGGTCGTCTATGCCGCCGAGCGCGACGTGCTGATTGACGGCGTCGCCGCGGGTATCACCAATCATCTGATCACGCTCGCACCCGGGACCTACACGATCTCGCTCGACGGCGCCCTCGACTTCGACCCAGCCGAGGTGGACGTCGTGGTCGAGGGCACCTCGCCCCTGAAGCCGAAGAAGGTCGCGTTTGCCTAGCGTTCGCCACGCGCTGCGCGGCGCCCTGGCCGCGCTGGCCGCCGCGACCGCCGCCGTCGCCGTGGGGTGCGCGCACTTCCCGGCGACCGCGCCGCTGCCGTCGCAGAAGCCGGCTGCGCGCTACGCGTTCGAGCAGATCCCCGCGCCGGCCGTCGACGACGACCTGTTCGTCTGCCTGACGTTCTCGGGCGGCGGCACGCGCGCGGCGGCGTTCTCGTACGGCGTGCTGCAGAAGCTGCGCGACACGCCGATCGTGCGCGTCAAGGACGGCCGTCACGAGACGCTGCTCGACGAGGTCGACTGCATCTCGTCGGTGTCGGGCGGCTCGTTCACCGCTGCGTACTACGCGCTCTTCGGCGCGCGCATCTTCCAGGACTACCGCGGTATCTTTCTCGACCGCAACGTCGAGGGCGAGCTGTTCTGGAAGGTCGCGAACCCGTTCAACTGGCCGCGGCTGCTCTCGCCCTACTTCAGCCGCATCGACCTCGCGGCCGAGCTCTACGCCGGCACGATCTTCCGGAACAAGACCTACGCCGATCTGCTCGCGGGCGCGCACCGGCCGTTCATCATCCTGAACGCCACCGATCTCGCCACCGGCGACGGGTTCGAGTTCACGCAAGATCAATTCGACCTCATCGGCTCCGATCTCGGCGCGCTGCCGATCGCGCGCGCGGTCGCGGCGTCGTCGGCGTTCCCGTTCCTGCTGACGCCGATCAGCTTCACCAACCATTCGGGGCCGGGATGGTACAAGCCGCCCGCGAGCCTCAAGCACGCTGCCAGCGACTACTACGTCGATCGCCGCCGGTACACGTGGGCCGACCACCAATCGACCTATCTCGACAAGGACGCGACGCCGTACGTACACGTCATGGACGGAGGCCTCGCCGACAACATCGGATTGCGCGCCCTCGAGCGGCAGCTGCAAGACCCGACCGGCTTCGTCGCGCGCCGCTACAACCTGGGCAAGACGTCGCGGGTGGTCTTCATCGTCGTCGATTCGAAGAGCGGCGAGCCGGCGACTTACAACAGGAAGGAATCGGCGCCGGGCCTGGTCGACGTCGCGTTCAAGACCGCGACCACCAGCATGGACAACTTCAGCACCGAGACGATCGAGTTCTTGCGCGATCGCCAGCGCGAGCTGGATCAGGCGCGGCAGGACGTCGAAGTGTGCAAGCAGGTCGCGCGAACACCGAGCGACTGTCCCAGCTTCGCAGCGCCCGCGCAGATTCACGTGGTCGACGTCAACCTCGAGGCGATCTCCGATCCGGCACGGCGTGCGCGCCTGCTGTCGATCGGCACCAACTTCTCGCTGGAGTCCGGGGACGTCGATCTCTTGATCGCGGCCGCCGCCGAGCTGCTGGATCAGAATCCCGAGTTCCAGAAGCTGCTGGCGGCGCTGCGGGCGCCGACCCCCAGCGCGCCTTGAGTGGCCTCGGTCTCGCTCAGTTCTGAGCCTGGGCGCTCGGACGATAGACCATGAACGCGGAGGTCCCGCTGGCCTGGGGCCGGGGCAGCGTCGCGCTCAGATCGGGCCAAGATCTGGCGCACCAATCCCGCTGATCGCGGGGAACGAACACCTTCACGCCGGAATCCAGCAGCCGCCGGAGCTCGTCGACCAGTGGCTGCCGGAGCGCGGTGAGCGTGATCGGCTGGAGGTAGGTCGACGGCGGCGTGAGCTTGCAGGCCTCGTAGAACCAGTAGTCGTTCCGCGACAGAAAGAAGATGCGGTCGTCACCGGCGGCGCGCCGGATCTCGTCGCAATTGATGGACGGCGGCAATTCCCCCGCCAGCGGATGCTGCTCGAGCACCAGGCTCTGTTGCTGATCGAGCCGCTTCACCACGCGGGCGGAGTAGTTGTACGCGCAGACCGCCAGCACCAGATAGGGGGCCAGGCGAAAGCCCCAGCGCAGGATCGCAGGATCGGAGTCCGCCGACGGCCACGCGAGATCGAGGGCGAGGAACAGGCAGAAAATGAACGACACGCTGGTGTTGATCAGGTTGTGCTCGTGGCTGCGGCCGAAGAAGTAGATCGAGTTCGCGACCAGCAGCGCGACGGACAGCGTCGCGGCCTCGGCCCGCTTCGGCGGCAGCGACCCGCGCCGCGAGAACACCAGCCAGCCGGCGGCGCCGGTCAGCGGAAGCAGCCACCAGTAGAACGACGTGCGGTCGACGCGCAGCATGCCGATGCCCAGACGCCGGTAGATCTCGATCCCCTCCGACCCGAACCTGCCGAAGACCGCGCGGCCGGCTGCCAGAGACAGCACGACCAGCGCCAGCGACACCGCCGTCTCGCGCAGCGCGGAGCGGAGCTCGCTGGCGAAGGGAGCCCGCTCGGCAGCCGGTGTGGCATGTCGCCGCGCAAAGAAATCGGCCGCCAGCGCCAGGGCGTACGCGCCGATGTAGAGCTCGCCGACGCCACGCGCGAAGAAATACATCAACCCCGTCACCAGCCCCACCGGCCAGCGCCGCAGACCGGCGACCAGCGCCGCGGCGACCAGCAATGGCCAGAGGTCGAGCCGCAAAGGCGTCACCTGCGGAACCGACGCGGGGTCGTTGATGGGCGCGAAGAGCCGCAGGATCACGAGCGCCAGCAGCATCGGACCGGCCAGCTGTGGGCGCAGGAAGAGCCGCCGCGCGATCACGAAGATCCCGATCAGCATTGCGTAGTAAGCGGCAGAGCAAACGACCCAGAAGCTGAACGCGCTGGCTCCCAGCTTGGTCCAGCCGATCGCGAGCAGCGATGGAAAAAGGTCGTACTGCATGTAGATCTCACGCGGCGAAGCGCCGTGAGCCAGGCGTAGCGCCGGCGCCAGGACGCACGAGAGATCGACGAGCGATGGGTAGTTGGTGGGGATGAAGCAGAGCGGAACGAGTACCGCCGCCACCAGCGTCGACGCACGCGTGCCGCGCCGGACGGCGCGCGCCAGCAACCAGGCCGCGACCAGGCTGCCGGCGACCACCTTCCAGGCGCGCGAGAGATCGGTGGCCACCGCGTGCAGCGGGGGCCGCGGCGGCAGACGATAGGCAAAGACGCCCACCACCACCAGCAACGCAGCCAGGATCAGCGCCCGCCACCGCGGCGCCACGTGCGTGAGCCAGGTGAACGCGAGACCGGTCAGCAGCAGCTGCACCATCACGGCGGCCAGCAGGCCATAGGGCTCGGCACCGTCGCGGTCGACCATCGCCGGGAGCGCCCAGGGCAGTAGATCGCTCGCCGGCACCGGCAACGCGAAGCTCCACAGCCAGGGAGCCACTTGGAAAAACAGCGCGCGAACCGCCACCCCGACCGCGACTGTCACCCCCAACAAACGAACCGACGGATGCTGCAGCAGCTTCATGCAGGACTGGTTCGCCGGCGGCGCTTCGGCGCCGGCAACCGGTCCCGGGTGGAGACCTGGCGCAGGCGCACGAACAGCGTCGGAGCGGCGAGCCGTCCGTCGGACATGCCGTTCATACTCATGGGCGGACCATAAGACGAGCCGCGGCCGAACGGAAACACTTTCCGACGCTCAGCCCTGCCCTCCTGCTAGATTTGCGCTACCTTGGTCACCGCAGCGCAAAGCACCTGGCAGACGGCCGCCGCCCGTGCACGCGATTTGCTGGGGATCGCCTCCGCGGTGACCACGCACGCGCTCACCGAGGAACAAGCCGCGTTGCTGGCACGCTATCGCCAGGCGCTGCGCCGGCGAATCGAAGTCGCGGACCAGCTTCGCGAGACGCACAACGCCGTGGCCGCGATCTGCCTTTATCGTGAGGCGTTTCCGCTGGCGGTCGCGGCGATCGCGCTCGCGCGCACCGGTGACGCCGCTCCCAACCCGGCCGCCGGACCGGCGGCCATCGGCGCGTTGCGCGCACTGGCCGAGGTCGGTCGGATTCCGCCCCTCCCGGCCGCGGTGGATCGCACCGCGCAGCGCCTGTCAGAGGTCGATCTGCTGGCGTTCGACGGCGACGAACCGACCGACCTGCTCATCAAGCGGGACGACGCCGCCGCGGCGCTGAAGTGGCTCGCGCGCCTGGTCGGGCGAGCGCCATTCGTGCGCCCGCGTCTGGATCGCGGCTCCGCGATCACGCTCGCCGTGGCGGTCGCCGGGATAGCGATCGTCGGAGCCGGATTGATCTGGCATGCGGTGAGATATCCGAACCTGGCGTTCCACCGGCCGGTGACGGTCAGCAGCCGGCATCCGCGCAGCACGGCCCCCGCCGACAACAGCGGCGTGGTCAACGGCGAGATCGAAAAGGACTATGGGATCCACACCAACAACGGCCCGGACGCCTGGGTGCGGATCGATCTCGACGGCGTACGTGCTGTCGGAGACGTCAAGGTCTACAACCGCGCCGACAGCGCGCTCGACCAGGTCCTCCCGCTGACGCTCGAGATCTCGGAAGACGGCGTGACGTTCACGATCGTCGGGCAGCGATCGGAGCACTTCACCGCGACCGAGCCCTGGATCGCCGACGTCGGCGGACGGAAGGCGCGCGCGATTCGCGTTCGCTCGGCGACGTACATTGCGCTGACCGAGATCGAAGTCTACCCGCGCTGATCGACCGCCGGTGCGGCCGCGCTCCCGCCGTGAGCCCGGCAGCCGCGCAGCGAGAAAATGGACGGCGTGACCGGTTCGCCTTTCAATGGCGCCATGGCGTTCGAGGGCGACGTGGCGACGTTCCCGGTCGGCGATCTGCTCGCCTGGCTGGCGCAGCGGCGCGCGACCGGCGTCCTCAGCCTGACGCGCCGGCTCACCGCGCGGCGGTTCCACCTGCGCGCCGGCCAGGTCCGCCTGGTCAGCTCCTCGGAGCAGGAGATGCTGCTCGGTCACCTGCTGGTCGAACGCGCGCTGCTGGGCCGCGACGCGCTGGCGCAGACGCTGGCGTCGCGCGGACGCTCGCGCGCGCGGCTCGGGCGGCTGCTGGCGCGCGAAGGGCTGGTCACGCCGGCGCAGCTGCAGTCGATCCTGGGCGAGAAGACCCGCCGCCTGCTCGCCGACGCGATCACCTGGGACGAAGGGCGCTTCTTCTACGAGCCGGACGACGACCGCGTGGCCGGCGGCGCTCGGGGGCGGCGCGCGCGCAGCGAGGACCAGCGCGCCGTCGCGGTCGTCGTCGACCTCGGGGCGGCTCTGGAACAGATCCGCCGCGACGCCGCTGCGCGGCCTGGCGCTGGGACCGCCAGCGGCGATATCGACGACGCCTATCTCGACATCGACGACGGCGACGTCGTCGAGACGTCGCTCGCGGCCGAGGCGACGGCTGGCGACGCGCCCGAGGCGGCGCACGACGATCCGCCCGACGGCGCTGGCCAACCTCACTGACGACGCGACGCCGCCGCCATCAGCGATTCTGGTAGAGTCGCGCGGCGCCCGAGATGAAGGAGGACGTCAGCGAAGCGCTTCCGGCGACCGCACGCGCGGGCAGCGATCTGCCGGCAGCCTCTGCGCAACGCGCGGCCGCGCAACCGGTGAACGCCGACGAACGCATCTCCGCGATCGACGTGCTGCGCGGCGTGGCGGTGCTCGGGATCCTGCTCATCAACATCGAGGATTTCGGCCTGCTGCACTCGAACAAGAGCGCCGCCGGCACCGAGTGGGTCGGCGTCTACGTCCCCGCCCACTTCAGCCATCAGGCGCTCGCGCTGTGGGTCGCGCTGCGCGCGCTCTTCGAAGGCAAGATGCGCGCGATCTTCTCGATGCTCTTCGGCGCCGGCGTGGTCTTGCTGACCTCGCGGCTCGAGCGGCGCGGCGACGGCACGCGCGCCGCCGACATCTACTACCGGCGCACGCTCTGGCTGCTGGCGATCGGCGTCGCGCACGCGTACCTGCTCTGGGAGGGAGACATCCTCTACAGCTACGCCATTTGCGGGCTGTTTCTCTTCCCGTTCCGCCGCCTGGCGCCGCGCCGGTTGATCCTGCTCGGCACGCTCGCGCTGGCGATCGCGCTGCCGCGCGCCGCTGCCCTCGCGATCCACCGCGGCGACCTGCGCGCGCGCGCTGCCGCCGCCAGCGCTGCCAGGGCGGCGGACCAACCGCTGACCAAGGCGCAAGAGGACGCGCTGTCCGACTGGGAGGAGATCACCGACGACTACCAACCCGACGACGAGGATCTGCGCAAGGCCAACGCCGACTACCACGCCGGCTACGGGCACCTGTTTCTGCGCCGCGCCCAGCTGGTTCGCTACGTGGAGTCGTCGGACTTCTACGGCTGGGCCTTCTTCGACAGCATCGGGATGATGCTGATGGGGATGGGCCTTCTCCAGCTCGGGGTGTTCAGCGCCGCGCGCTCGCGCCGCTTCTACACGACGATGGTCGCCGTCGGGTACGGGCTGGGGCTGCCGCTCGCCGCCGCCACCGCCTACGGCTTCTACGTCAATCGCTTCGACCCGGTGAAGGTGGTGTGGCTCACCACCGCCTACGATCCCGCGCGCGTCGCGGTCGCATTCGGCCACATCGGCGTGGTGATGCTGGTCGTGAAGTCGAGGTCCCTGGCGTGGCTCACGCGCTCGCTCGCCGACGTCGGCCGCATGGCGCTGACCAGCTACATCGGCGCGACGCTGATCTGCACGACGCTGTTCAACGGCTACGGCTTCGGGCTCTTCGGATCGCTGCGCCGGCACCAGCTCTATCTCGTGGTGCTGGCGATCTGGACGGCGCAGCTGGCCGGGAGCCGCCTCTGGCTGCGGCGGTTTCACTTCGGACCGCTCGAATGGCTCTGGCGCTCGCTGACTTACTGGCGCCGCCAGCCGCTCGCGCGCTCACATGGTGTGGACGCGGTGGCGCGAGGTGCCGGTCTCGGCTGACCCGCGGCCCAGGAACTCCGCCCCGATCGTCACGCCCCAGAACGGCACGTACTCGTCGGCAAAGCGTGGCGTGATGGTCTCGCCAGTGTCGCGGTCCTTGCCGGGTGTGAAGTTGGTCCAGGCCCAGCCGACCTTCACCCCGACGTAAAAGACGTCGTTGAGCGCGCAGTAGAGCGTCGCGGTCCCGAGCACGTCGAACATGTTGTCGCGGACCACGGTCACGTCGCGTTGCAGGATCTTCATTCCCACGCCGAATTGCAGCTCCAGCTCGAGTCGGTCGCCGAAATCGAAGCGCTTCTCGAAACGCGGATTGATGTATCCCTGGCTGCCTTCCACCGGTCCTGTGCGAAATCCAGCGATGTAACCGAGGTAGAGAAACGCCAGGTGCCGGTAGCGCGGTTCGAGCGACACCGAAAGGAAGTAAGGTGCGCTGGTGCCGACGAGGCGCGAGTCGGCCGCGGGATAGCCGACGACGGCCAGCTCGGCTTCCACGCCGACCCGTTCGTGGCGCGCGAACGCGTAGCTCGCAAAGAGATCCTGCTCGGCGCCAAGCCCGGCGGCGACGTTGGACACGAGGTTGTCGCCGCTGATCTGGTTGGCGGCGGCGTAACCGATCGAGAGCCCGGTCTCCGGCACCGTCCAGATGATGCGCGGGCGCTGCACCCACTTTTGCTCGCCCTGGCTCTGCGACTGGAACACGTTGTAGCCGCGAAAGACATACGCCGAGAGCAGGTCGATGGAGAGCTCGAACTCGGGCTGCGCGCCACGGCTGGCGGCGGCGCCCTGCGCGGCCGGACCTTCCACGACATCCAGGGGTTCGTTGTACTCCTCGATCGCCGGGATCACGGCGGCGGCGCGCGGCGCGTATCCGACCGTGACCAGCGCGAGCGCGGTCGCGATGATCGCCGCCACAGGCCCGCCGACCAGGTACGAAGCCTCCCTCCGGGCAGCAGGCGCCCTGCGCCTGCCCGTGATCACAGCGATTGCTCCAACCAGGCTACGTCGGCCGCCACCTCCGGCGCCGTCGCGGCCGCCGCGACGGCGACCGGCGGCAGCACGGCGGGCCGCGTCGCATGGGCCGTGGGGATCCCGACCCAGCTCGTGTCCGGCGCCAGCGTCTCGCCCTTCATCAACAACGACAGCGGACCCACCGACGAACCATCCTTCATCTCGGTGTCGTAGAGCACGACCGCCATGTTGCCGACGGTGCAGCGATCACCGATCTGAACGATGGACGCCTTCATGATCCGATCCTCGAACAGGTGGTTCTGAATCACGGCACCCGCGTTCAGCGCCGCGCCGTCCCCAATCTGGACCAGATCGAACTCCGAGAACAGCGTCGTCTCCAGATAGACGTCGCGGCCAATCTTGCAGCCGAGCATGCGCAACCACGGGGCGGCGAACGGCGTCCCCAGCAGCAACGTCAGCACCGGCCCCGCCACCGATTCATAACTGCCGTTGAGCGCCTCGTTGAGCCACACGAACATCGACCAGAGCGGCTTCACCGTCGGGACGAACGTGCCAATCAAAGTCATTTTCAATACGACGACACACAACAACGCCGCCGCGGACAGCCCGATCTCGATCGCGGGCACGCTGAGCAGCCACAGGCCCAGCGGCAGCCGATCGTGGGCCAGCGACGCCAGCGTCGTCAGCGCCACCACCGCGCCGGTGACGATGGTCGCCGGCAGCACGATGCGCAGCGCATCGACCAGCAGGCGTTGCGCGATCAGCTTGCGCGTCGGCTCGTGGGTCACCGAGCGATCGAAGCCGCCGACGCGCGGCCGGCGCGGCAGCGCGAAGCTGGGCGAGCCGAGCCACTCCGTGCCGTCGGGCGTCCGCTTGTGCGCCGCCGGCGGCGCGGACAGGCAGCCGAGCAGGCAGTCGTCACCCAGGCTCGCGCCGACCGGCAAGATCGCGCCGTTGCCGACGAAGCTGCGGCGTCCGATGCGGCTCTCTGCGAGCTCGAGCAACCCGCGGTGGATCCGATTGCCGCCGATCATCGATCCGTCGGCGAAGAAGCTCTGCGCGCCGATGTACGTCAGCTTGGGCGAGATCTGCGAGACGGTCGAGATCTCCGCGCGCCGCCCGATGCGCGCGCCCAGCATGCGCAGCCACGCCGGCAAATAGATCGTCGTGTAGATCGGCCGCGCGATCGTGCGCGACAGGTGCATCAGCGTGTCGGAGCACCACTTGCGCACGTAGAACAGGCTGTCGACGCGATAGACGCCCGGCTCCACCCTTGGCAGCACCAGGTTGTTCAGCACCACCAGCCACAGGCAGAACACGGCGAGCGTCAGCGTCCCCGCCGCGGGAATCGCCGCCAGCACCCAGCCGAGCTTGTGGGTATCCTCCGCGAGCGAAATCAGCATATAGCCCGGCACCAGCGTCGGCAGCAGCGCCACCGAGAGCGCGGCCAGCGCCAGCAGCTGCAGCGCGCCCAGCATCCCCAGGCGGCGCCGCAAGGGCGCCCGATCCCGTGCCATGGCCAGCGACGGGACGTGGACCACGGCCGGTTGCGCCGGCGATCCGCGCCGCGACTCGCCCGCCGGAATGCGCGCGCCGTCGGGCAGCAGCGATTGATCGTCGAGCCGAGCGTCATCGCTCATCCAGGCGTCGACGCCCACCGCGGCGTGCGTGCCGATGTAGCAGCGGCTGCCGATGTCGACGGAGCCGATGTACAGCACGCCGTCCTCGACGCGATAGCCGAGGAGCTGCGTCTCGACGCCGATGCTGGTGTCGTCGCCGATGCGCAGCAGATCGAACACGCCGAAGAACGCCGTCGAGATCGTACATCCGCGCCCAACCCTGGCGCCCATCGCGCGAAGATAAACCGGGAAGAACGGCGTCCCCGCCAGGAACGTCGATCCGGAGATCAGCTGGAACCGGCGCGCGAGCCAGAAGCGCAGGTAGTACCAGCCCCACAGGCGATACGCGCCGGGGCGGTAGCGGCCGATCAGGATCCACTTCGCCGCCACGCTGAGCAGCATCAGCGCCGGCCAGGTGCCGGTGAGCATCAGCACCCACAGGCCGACGCACGACGCGAACGAGATGCGTCCGGCGCGCCAGGCAACCGCGGGAAAGTACGTGCCGAAGTACGGCAGCGCCATCAATGCATAGACGACGTAGAGACCGACCGCCTGGACGGCCGCGCACGCGGCGCGGACCGCGCGCGCCGCGCGGTTCGCCGGCGGTTGCGCATGCGATCCGTTGAGCTTGCCCGGCTCTTCAGCCGCCGATCGCGCGCGGTCGCGGGGCCGCTCTCCGCCTTTGGACCTCAAATAGACGGCGAGCGCCGCGATCGTCGGGTGGTTGTAGACGTCGCGGATCGCGACCTCCAGGCCCAGGTCCTTGCGCAGCTCCGACACCAGCTGCGCCGCCAGCAACGAATAACCGCCCAGCGCCAGGAAGAAGTCGTCGTCGATCGAGATCGCGTCGTTGCGCAGCACGCGCGCGTACGTCGCCAGCAGGTCCGCCTCCAGCGCGTCGCCGGGCGCGCGCATCGCGCGGTCGGTGCGCACCAGCGCCGCGAGCGGCGCGGGCAAGCGCTTGCGGTCGGCCTTGCCGCTCGGCAGCGTCGGGAACGACTCCAGCAGGTCCAGGAACGCCGGGACCATGTACGCCGGCAGCCGCGCGCCGAGGTTCGCCAGCAAGCGATTGCGGTCGATCCCCGCCGCCGGGTCGTGCGCCACCACGTACGCCGCCAGCGTCGGCGCGCCGTCGCCATCGCCCTGCCGAGCGACGACCACGGCCGCGCGGATCGCTGGATCCTCGAGCAGCACGCTCTCGATCTCCGACAGCTCGATGCGGTAACCACGCACCTTGACCTGGGTGTCGAGGCGGCCGTGAAACAGCAGGTCGCCACCGTCGTCGACGCTGACCAGGTCGCCGGTGCGATAAGCGCGCGTGTCGGGCGTGCCGGAGCTCGCGGGCAGCGGCGCAAAACGCTCGTCGGTCAGGTCGCGCTGGCCCAGGTATCCGCGCGCGAGCCCGGGGCCGCTGATGTAGAGCTCGCCTTTCTCTCCGCGCGCGACCACGCGCCCCTCCTCGTCGAGGATGTGCAACCCGTAGCCACGCAGCGGCTGGCCGATCGTGACCGGCCGGCCGGGCCCGCATTCAGCCACGGTGGTGTTCACGGTCGTCTCCGTCGGGCCGTAGACATTGAGCATGCGGCGGCCCGGCGTCGCCCAGCGCGCGACCGCTTCGGGCGGGCAGCGCTCGCCGCTGACGATCAATAGCCGTACCGACGGCAGCGCGTGGGTGATCATCGCCAGCGACGTCGGCACCGTCGAGAACACGGTGACGTTGCCGCCCGCGACCAGCAGCGCCAGGTCGTCGCCGAAACGCGCCGCGCCGCGCTCGGGCACCACCAGCGCCGCGCCGTTCGAGAACGCCATCCACATCTCTTCGACCGATCCGTCGAAGCCGAGCGAGAACCCCTGAAAAACGCGATCCTGCGGGTTCAGGCGCACCACTTCGTTGAACGCCTTTACGAACTCGACGACGTTGCGGTGCTCGGTCATCACGCCCTTCGGCCGGCCGGTCGAGCCCGACGTGTAAAGGACGTAACAGAGATCCGCCGACGAGACGCCGGTCTGCTCGATCGAGAGGCGCATGGTCGACAGCGCCCGCCAGGGCTGGCAGGGATCGTCGATCGCGACGACGTGGGCGCCGGCGGCGTCGAGCACGCCGAGCGCGTCGGCGCCCAGCTTGCCCTCGCTGACCACGGTGGTGATCGACGCCTCCGCCAGGATGTGGCGAATGCGCTCCGGCGGATGCGAAGGATCGAGCGGCAAATAGGCCGCGCCTGCTTTCAGGATCGAAAGAATGGCCAGGATGGCGTCGGGCGAGCGTTCGACCATCAGGCCGACCAGCTCGCCGGTGCCTACGCCGCGGCTCCTCAAGTGGCGAGCGAGCTGGTTGGCGCTCTCCTCGACCTCGGCGTACGACATCGCAACCTCGCCGCACACGATTGCGGGCGACTGCGGGTGGCGATCCACCTCGCGCTCGAACAGGTGATGCAGACAGGACACTCGACCTCCGGGGGCTCGGGGACGGGGGGCGGTCAGTTCTTTAAGGTCAGGCGCCTGCCGACAGAAAAGCCTAGGCCATGCAGCGCTGTAG
Organism: uncultured Myxococcales bacterium; assembly: GCA_964571275.1. Classification (GTDB taxonomy): domain Bacteria; phylum Myxococcota_A; class Polyangia; order Fen-1088; family Fen-1088; genus DASRQZ01. Next base: position 24,663 of record CAZNCQ010000034.1, on the reverse strand, counting down.
CCTTGTACCCGCAACACCCACAAAGCAGTCAGCCCGGGCGCGATTTGCCGGTCATGCAGGGTCAGGCGCGGCGCGGATCACGGTTTATGCGCCGCAGCCCGCAGGTCGTCACGCGCATCGTGACTTCCATCACGAACGGGAGGCGACGCGCCGCTCAGTTGATCTTGACGCTGCCGCCCTTGATGCGGTTCACGCCCTTGGCGTGCGTCTCGACGTAGGCGCCACGCAGGATCAACTTGCCGTCGCGCTTCAGCGTGATGCTCGCCTCCCCGCACTTGAGCACGATCTCTTCCTGGCCCTCGAAGACGACGCGCTTCCCGTCGACGCGCGCCTCGACCGACGAGGGCCCGGGCGACGCTGCCGTAGCGGGCGCGGGAAGCGGCCCAGGAGCCGCGGCCGGCGCCAGCAACGCGCCCAGCAGCATTGCGCCCGGTTCGGCAGACACGAGCCCGACGACGATGGGCAGCCGCGCATCGCCGTTCTCGAACAGCAGCACCACCATCCGGCGCACGGCGACCGCCTCGTCGAGCCCGCGCTGATCCAGCGCGATGACGGTGCGCGCGGCCAGCGGGCCGTGCGGGTTGCCGTCGAAATCGACCATCAACCGGCCCGGGGCACTGCCGGCGACCAGGCGCCCGACCTTCATGTTCAAACCGCCCGCCGAGGCGGTCGCACTCGCGGCACCAGGGTCGGCGGCGGTCGCAGGAGCGCGCTTCGCGGTCATCGGCGCATGTTAACCCCAAACCCGACGCGGCGTCAGCGCGCGCGGCGGCGCACCAGCCACAGCGCGACGAGCGCAATCGGGACGCTCACGGCCCCGACCTGTAGCGCGGACGCTTCAGACTGTCGTCGCCGGTTCACGATCGCCCGCCGTCCCGGGGGCGATTCTCCGCGGATCACACCTGGCATCTCGCTTGCGATGGTTGCGCGGCGCGATGCGAACGATACGAGCCAGTGCCTTGATCCTCCTCGCGCTCGCCGGATGCGACGAAGGAGCTCCTCCTCTCGACGACCTTCCGCTGCGCGACGCCCTGCGCGCCGATCCGGCCGTCGTCGCCACGATGTCCGACGACGCGCGCCAGCGGCTGGCCACGCGCCTGGACGCGGCGCGCGCGGGAGACGACGCCAGCGACCCAATCGCGGGCGATCCCGCGACCACGGCGCCCGATGTGCTGGTCGGCGAGGCCGATGCCGCGCGAGCGCAGCGCTCGGGCGACGCGCTGATCGTCGGCGCGATCGCATCGGGCGTGGCGCGTGCGCTGCGCGGAGACGCGCAAATGAGTGAGACGCCGCCGCTACCACCGCTCGAGGTCGACGCGACCGCCGCACCGATCGCCGCGCTGGAATCGCGCGCGCTGCAGGGCCGCGCCGGTGGGCTGCTGCGCGCGGTCTTCTCTGCATCGGGCGCGCACCACCTGCGCCGCGTCGTCGGCTGGCCGACCGGCGCCGTCGCCATCGACGACACGGTTTACGTCGGCGCGGGGTGGCTGGCGGCGCTCGCGCCGGCAACCCACGCGGACGGCGGAGCCGATGCGGGCGCGTTGCCTGGACCGACGCCCACGACTGCGGCTGCGATCGGCGCGGCGAGCGCGAGCGCGGGCACGCCGGCGAGCGCGAG
>CAZNCQ010000034.1:0-22945 GCA_964571275.1 uncultured Myxococcales bacterium | reverse complement strand
CGAGTGACGGGCACGATCCACCCGATGGCGGCGCGCTCCGCGCGACGCCGCCGGTCGACAACGTCGGCGCGCCGTATCCCGGCTACGCCGACGGCGGCGTCGTCGTCGTGTACCCGCCGTCGACACCGCAGCCACCGCCCACCAGCACGACCGAGGATTCCTGCGGCGCGGCCGCCGGCAGCTGCGCCGCCTGCGACGCCTCGAGCGACGACGGCGATTCCTGCGACGGCGGCACCGACGACAGCAGCGACGATTCCTGCAACAGCACCGACGACGGTAGCGACAACTCGTGCAACACCGCCGGCGACGGCAGTGACGACACCAACTGCCAGGTGTCACGCCGTGGCCGGCAACACGGTGGCACCAGCCCGCGCATGATGCTCTCGCTGTTCGCGCCGCTCGCGTTCCTCTTCTCACGGAGGCGGCGATGAGACCGGTGGTGGTTGGTTGGCTGGCTCGCCACGGTTTCCCGGGCGAGCTCTTTCCCGACTATTTCATGCTGGCCGCGATCGCCGTCGTCGTCGGCTCGTTGATCGCGCTGCGCCTGGCCAGGCGCGACGGCGCGTCGGTCGTGCACACCGCGCGCGCCATCGGTTGCGCTTACGTCGCGGCGCTCGCCGGCGGTTATGTCTTCGAGGCGGTGCGCGCGGTGCCGGCGGCGCTGGAAGCCGGATCCTGGCGACCGGTGACCCACGCCGGTCGCGCCGCTTACGGCGGGTTGCTGGCGGCGATCTTCGCGGCGGCGGCGTATCTGAAGATCTCGGACGAGCCGCTCGCGCCGTTCTTCGATCGCGTCGCCATCGGCGCGGGCCTCACGTTTGCGCTCGTGCGCACCGGCTGCTTCCTCGCCGGCTGCGACTACGGCATGCCGACCGCGGGCGTCTGGGGCGTGCGCTTTCCACCCGGCAGCTTGGCCGCGCTGGATCACGTGCGCCGCGGCTTCGTGCCGCGCGGCGCGCCGAGCCTGCCCGTGCATCCGACGCAGCTCTACGAAGCGGCGCTCGGCCTCGTCGCCGGGCTGGCGGCGGCGCTGCCCATCGCGCGCGGCAAGCGCGACGGCACGGCGTTCGCGGCGTTCCTGTCGATCTACGCCGCGGGGCGCTTCGCGATCGAGCTTCTGCGCGGCGATCGGGATCGCGGCGCGGCGTTGGGGCTGTCGACGGCGCAGTGGGTGTCGGTGGCGATCGCGCTCGCGCTCACCGTCGCATTCGCGCGGCGCGCGCGGCGAGCGGCCACGCCTGTCATCGTCGCGCCCGAGCGCGCGCCGATCACGGCACGCTGATGCTGGCGATGTTCGACCAGGCGCTGGCGTTGCCGGCGGAGTCGGTGCTGCGGATGGCGAAGCAAGTGGGGCCGCTCGGCAGCTGCGCCAGTCGCGCGCGCTCCGGCGTCCCGGCCGGCGACGGCGTGGGAGCGGTGACGCTGGGCGCGGTGGTGACGTCGAGCGGGCACGGCGCCGCGCGCAGATCGTACGTCGCCGCGTTGCCACTCGGGCCGTCGTCGGCGGGCGCGGTCCAGCTGGCGACGACGCTGCCGGCCGGCGCGCTCGCGGTGTAAAGCTCGATCTCGGCGACCGCGAGATAGAAGACGCCGGCCGACGCCGCCGCCAGCCGCGTGGCGCGCAGCTCGACGTAGCGAAGCGGCGTGGCGGCGAAGTCGACGACCAGCGGCTGGCCCGCGGCGGCGACGTAACCGGTGCGCGTCGCGACCGGGGTCCAGGCGAGCCCGTCGGGGCTCACGCGCACGGTGAAGTCGGGCGGGAACAACCCGACCAGCGCATCGGCGGGCCAGATCTCGACGCGGCCCGCGTTTGTGTTGGCGGGGTACTCCACGCGCGCCCACTCGTCCTGGCTCGAACCGGCCGCGGCGCTGGCCCAGAAGCTGCCGTGGTCGCCGTCGATGAGCGCGCCGGCGCCGAAGCTGGTCGACTGCTCGCTGGAGCGCGTGACCGCGTGCGCGCCAACCAGCTGGCCGCCCGGCGACGGGAGCGCGATGCCGAGATCCTGAATCGCCGCCGGCGGCGTGGTGTCGGGCAGACGCTGCGTGGCCACGACCGCGACGTTCGAAAGGAACGACGCGTTTCCCGCGGCGTCCTTGGCGATCAAACCAAAGTGATAGGTCGCGCCCGCGGTCAATCCATGAACGCCGACCGATTGCGCGCTGCCGGCCGAGATCGGCGCGGGCAACCCGGGAACCAACGTGGCGCTCGCGAAGTTCTGCGAGCTCAGCGTGCCCGGCAGATAGCGAATCTCGTAGCTGGCGGCGGTTCCGGTGGCCGCGTCGCTGCCCGTGGCCTTCCAGTCGAGCTGGATGTCGGTCGCGCCCGATGCCTGGCCCGCGAGCGTGCGCACCGGCGCCGGCGCGACGTCGTTGGTGCGCGCCGGCAAGACCGCCGACAGCGGCCCGATGTTGCCCGCCTCGTCGACGGCGCGGATCGCCCAGTAGTAGGTGGTCTCGCCGGCGAGGCCGGTGACCAGCATGGTCTGCAGCAAGCCGGCGAGGATCGGCTGCGGCGCGCCCGGCACCAGCGCCACGCCGCCGAGGTCGGCCTCGGTGAATGCGTGGGTCGACTGAAACACCTGGTAGCGCGTCGCGGTCCCGGCCGCGCCGTCGTCGCCGGGCGCGATCCAGGTCAGCTGCGCGCGGCCGTCGATGGCGGCGGCGCTGAAGATCGCGGCGTCGGCGAGGATCACGTAGTGCTTGCCGAAGCTGACGCCCGTGGCGGTGGCCGCGAGTCGCACGTAGCGCGCCGATTCGGCAGGGAAGCCCCAGACCAGCATGTCGCCGGTAGCGGGCACGAAGGCCTGCTCGGTCGCGACTGTCTTCCAGTTGTTGTTGTCCGCGCTGACCGCGAGCGTGAAGTCGCGCGGAAACAGCGTCAGGTAGCGGGCGTCGGGCGTGAGCTGCACCTGCTCGATCGACGTCGCGGTGCCGAGATCCAGCGTCAGCGACTCCGGATCGCCTTGATCGCTGCCGGCCGACGACCAGGCGCTGGCGGCGTCGCCGTCGATGGCGTTGGCCGCTTGCCACGACGGACCCAGCGTCGACGACGCGGTCACAGCCGCGATGGTCAGCCGCTTGCCGGCCGTGTCGGGCCGCGTGACGCTGAACGAAGCGGGCGCGCTCGGCTTGACGAGGTCGGGGACGACCACGATCGCCAGGTTCGAGATCGACGACGCCGTGTTGGTGTCGTCGATGGCTTCGATGGCGAAGTAGTAGGTCGTCTGCTGCTGCAGCCCGTTCAGGCTCACCGTCTCGGCGCTGCCGGCGGGCTTGGGCGCGCCGACGGCGATGGCCGTCCCGGCGCTGAAATTCGCGGCGCTGATCGGCGACGTCGCGTATCGCAGGTCGTAGCGCGTCGCCGTGCCGGTGGCGCCGTCGTCGCCGGTCGCCGTCCAGGTCAGCGTCGCGGTGGCGGTGGTGCCGGAGATCGCGAGCGCCGCCGCCAGATTCGAGATCGCGGCCGGCGGCACAGGCGGCGTCGCCGCGGCGGTGTCGTTCGAGATCGGGCCGAGGTTGCCGGCTTCGTCGATCGCGCGAATCGCGAAGTGGAACGTGGTCTCGCCGGCGAGGCCGGTCGCGGTGAACGTCTCGGCCGCGCCCGCGGCGTGCGGCGCGGGCGCGGCGATCGGTGTCGCCGCCGCCCAGTTGGCGGCGGTGATCGCCGACGGCGAGCGGCGGAGATCATAGCTCGTCGCCGTGCCGGTCGAGCCGTCGTCGCCCGTCGCGGTCCAGCGCAGCGCGATGCTGCCCGCCGCCGTGCCGGTCGCCGCCGAGAGATCGCCGATCGTCCCCGGGGCCAGCGTGTCATCGGAGGCGAACGCCAGGACATTGGAAATGGTTGACCAGTTGCCGCGATCGTCGCGCGTCTCGAGCGCCAGGTAGTAGGTCTTGTTGGGCGCGAGACCGCTGACCGTCGCGCTCTGCGCGCTGCCCGCGCCGCTCGGCGAGGGCGTGGTGGCGCGCGTGCCGGTCGCGAAGGTCGCCGCCGTCAGCGGCACGGTCGCATAGCGAAGATCGTACTCGACCGCCGTGCCGCTGTTGCCGTCGTCGCCGGGCGCGGTCCAACCGACAGTGACGCTGCCGGTCCCGCGCGCGAGCTGGCGCAGGTCGGTGACCGCGGCCGGCGGCACCTGCGGTGTGCTGGCGCTGGCGTCGTTCGACACCGGCGACCAGTTGCCCGCGTCGTCCCGCGTGCGCAGCATCAGGTGAATCGTCGTCTCGTTGGGCAGGCCGGTGACGGTGAACGTCTGGTGCGTACCGCCGGCCACCGGCGCCGGCGCGGCGAGCGTCGCCGCGGCGGCGAACGAATTCACATCGAGCGGCGTCAGGCTCCAGCGCAGATCGTACGCCTGCGCTGTCCCCTGCGTGCCGTCGTCGCCAGGCGCGGTCAGCGACACGACCAGCGTGCCAGCGCCGGTGCCGGTCGCCGCCGCCAGATCGCTGGTCGCCGACGGCGACATCTCGTCGGGCGTGCTGCTCGACGCGACGACCGAGATCGCCGAGACGTTGCCGCGCTCGTCGGCGGTCCTGATCGCGAACCAGTAGCGTATGCCGACCGCGAGGCCAGTGACCGTGTACTGCTGCTGCGTGCCCGCCGGCGACGGCGTCAGGCCGGGCGCGCTCGGCGTCGCCGACGAGAAGTTGGCGGCGGTGATCGCCGAGGTCGCGTAACGAATGTCGTAGCTTGTCGCGGTGCCGACGCTGGCGTCGTCGCCGGGCGCGGTCCACTGCAGGATCATCGTCGCCTGCTGCACCGCGCGTCCACTGCCGCCGATGACGGTCAGGTCGCTGATCGCGGCCGGCGCCTCGTCGCGGGTGCGCGCCGACGCGACGTTCGACAGCGGCGAGATGTTGCCCGCGGCGTCGATGGTCTCGAGCGCGACGTAGACCAGCGACTCGGCGGGCAGGCCGCTGATGGTCGCCGTCTCGTGCGTGCCGGGGGCTTGCGGCGCACCGACCGTGACCGGCGTGGCGGCGGCGAAGTTGGCGGCGGTGATCGGCGCGGGGGAGATGCGTACGTCGTAGCGCTTCGCCGTGCCCGCGAGGCCGCTGTCGCCGGGCGCGGTCCACGACAGCGCCAGGCTGCCGCCTTGCGCGCTGACCGTCGCGGCGGCCAGATCGGTCACGGCCGCCGGCGGCACGTCGTCGGCGGTCGCGCCGCGGGCGTCGTTCGACAGCGCGCCGGCGTTGCCGCCGCTGTCGGTCGCGCGGAGCGCGAAGTGATAGAGCGTGGCGCCCGAGAGCCCGGTCGCGGTGACCGTCTCGGCGGTGCCGGCGGCGTGGGGCGCGGGCAGACCGCCCACGATCGTCGCCGTGCTCCAGTTGGCGCTGGTGATGCGCGCCGTCGAGCGCCGCAGCTCGTAGCTGGCCGCCGTGCCCGCGTTGCCGTCGGCGCCCGGCGCGGTGAACGTCAGCGTCGCCGTGCTGTTCGTCGCGCCGGCGACGGTGAGGTCGGTGATCGTCGACGGCGGCATGCCCGGCGTGGTGGCGCAGCTGGAGTTGGATACCGGCGAGACGTTGCCGCCCTTGTCGATCGCGGTGAGCGCGAAGCACGTGGTGGTCTCGGCGGGCAGGCCGGTGACGTCGAAGCGCTCGAGATAGCCGGCGGGATGAGGGGCGGGCGCGCCCGAGATGGGGGCCGCGGACGCGAAGCCGACGGAGTCGATCGCCTGCGCCGCGCGCCGGACGTCGTACCCCTTCGCCGTCCCGGCCGTGCCGTCGTCGCCGGGCGCGGTCCAGGCCAGGCGCAACGTGCCGTAGTCGGTGGGATCCTCATAGAGCTCGAAGTCGCCGAGCGCGGTGTAGAGCTGGCCGTTCCAGGCCACGGTCTTGGTGACGGTGAGGCGCGCCGCGACCGCGGGCACCGCGCCGAGCAACCATTCTTCCCAGTCGCCCGCCGTCGTGATGCCGGTCTCGGCGACGACGGTCTTCCAGGCGCCCGCCGCGGTCGCCTGCACCTCGAGCCGGAAATCGGACGGGAACAGATCGACGTAGCCGACGCCCGCGCGCATGCGCAGGCGGCCGAGCTTGCGCGCACCGCCGAGGTCGAACGTCACGCTCATCGGCTGCACGGTGGTCGATCCGGGGCTGATCCAGACCGAAGCCGCGTTGGCGTCGAGCAGGTTGGGCGCGGCGGTGGAAGGTGAGTACGAACCGCTGGAACCGGTGACCGTGAGCGCCACCGGCGGGCGCTGCGTCGGATCGACCGGCGCCGCCACCAGGTCGGTCACCCGCACCGGCGCCGTGCCGTCGAGCGTGCTGCCCGATGCCAGGTTCGACATCGGCGAGGCGTTGCCGACGTCGTCGATCACCTTGATGGCGAAGTAATAGACGCTGGTCGGATCGAGGCCCGCCACCGTGATCGTCTCGCGCGTGCCCGGATCTTGCGGCGCCGTCGTCGGCGCGACCGCGGCGCTGGCCCAGGTCGCGGCGGCGATGGGCGTCTTCGCGTAGCGCAGCTCGTAGGAAGTCGCGCGTCCGACCACGCCGTCGTCGCCGGTGGCGGTGAACGACAGCGACAGCGACGTCTTGGTGGCGCCGCTGATCGCCAGATCGGCGATCGGCGCCGGCGCGACGCCCGGCGTGGTCAGGGTCGCCACGTTCGATAGCGGGCCGGCGTTGCCGTCGCTGTCGTACGCCTTGATGGCGAAGTAGAGCTTGGACTCCGCCGGCAGCGCCGCCAGGTGGTGAACCTCGATCATCCCGCCGTGCAGCGGCGGCAGCGCTTGTAGCTGCGTCGCCGAGGCGAAGCTGGTGTCGTCGATGGGCTGCGTCGACTGGCGCAGGTCATAGCGCGCGGCGGTTCCGCCGTAGCCGTCGTCGCCCGGCGCGACCCAGGTCAGGTCGGCGTCGATCGACGGCGCCAGCGCGTAGGCCTCGAACTCGCCCATCGCAGCGTAGACTGACGTGCCGGCCGCGGGCCCGCGCCGCGTGATGTAGAGGCGCACGTAGCGCGCGTAGGTGACCGGCGCGCTCCACTCGTTCCATTCGGCGAAGGTGCCGACCAGTCCCTCGACGTGCACCAGCGGCGTCCAGACCAGCTTGTCGACGCTGGTCTGGATCTCGAAATCCTGCGGGTAGCTGCCCACCAGGTCGAGCGTCGAGGGGTTGGTGCGGAAGCGATCGAGGGGCTGCGCGCTTCCGAAGTCGAAGATCACCCACGCGGGCGTGGTCGGCGACGCGGCCTGGCTGACCCACGCCGTGGCGACGTCGCCGTCGATCAGGTTGGCCGCGGCGCGCTGCGTGGAGAGCTGATCCGAGACGGAGTCGATGCGCGCGGTCAGCTTGACGCCCGGGTTGGAGAGCGCGACCGCGAGATCGCCCACCCGCGCGGGGGGCGTCACGTCGGCGCCGTCGGCCGGCATCGCGACGACGATGTTCGAGATGCCGGCGACCGCACCCTTCTCGTCGGCGGCGCGCAGCGCGAAATAGTAAACCTGATTCGGGTCGAGGCCGGTCACCGCGAAGGTCTCGCGCGTTCCCGCGAGCGCGGGCGCGGGCAGCCCCGTGATCGGCGTCGCCGCGTCGAAGCCGCCCGCGGTCAGCGGCGCTGCCGACATCCGGAAGTCGTAGCTCGACGCCTGGCCGCTCTTGCCGTCGGCGCCCGGCGCGGTCCAGGCGAGCGTGATCGTGCCCGGCGACGTGCCGACGATCGGATCGAGCGCGACCAGATCCGTGATCGTCGACGGCGGGACAATCAAGGTCGAGGCGCTCGCCACGTTGGAGAGCGGCGACACGTTGCCGGCCTCGTCGACGGCCGTGAGCGCGAAGTAATACGTCGTCTGTCCCGCGAGCCCGGCGACGTCGATCGACTCGGGCGCGCCCGCGCTGAGCGGTGCCCCGGTCGGGATCGGCGTCGCCGCCGCGAAGCTGGCCGCGGTGAGCGGCGCGGTCGAGCGGCGCAGATCGTAGCTCTGCGCGCGGCCCACGCCCGGGTCGTCACCGGGCGCGCTGAACGTGAGGCGCAGCGTGTCGGGTGCGCTCGACGCCTCTTGAATCGCCATCTCGGCGATCGACGCGTAGGCCAGCCCCGACGCGTGCACGTACGCACGCACCACGTGCAGGCGCACCGCCGCGGCCAGCGTCGGCGGGAACGCGACGCGCACCTGATCGGTGGGACCGACCGCGGCGTTGCGCTGGCCACCGACCGCGCTCCAGGTGTCGCCGTCGGACGAGACCTCGATGTCGAAGTCGACCGGGAAAAACTGGGGATAGGCAGCGTTGGGCGTCAGATCGACCGCATCGATCAAGTACGGCGTGTAGAGCCGTACGGTCAGGAACTCCTGATCGGTTTCGGGGCGCCCGGGCGAGATCCAGGCCGTGGTCGGGTTGCCGTCGAACGCGTTGCTGGCCGCCCAGTAGCCGGAGAACTCGCCGCTCGCGTCGGCGACCTCGCCCTGGGCGGCGACGCCGGGCAGCGCGCTGGCGGCCAGATCGACGACCTGGGGCGGCGCGATGCGATCCTGCGCCAGCAGCGCCTTTTCGGCCGACGGCGCGCTCACCAGACCGGCGGCGTTGCGCGCATAGACCACGAAGAAGTACTTCGTTCCGTGCGTGAGGTCGGTGATGTGCGCGCTCTGCTGGGTCGCCGGCAGGTCGAGCGTCTGCGTGTAGAAGCCGGTGGCCGTGCCCCAGCGAACGCGGTAGCCGGCGAGATCGCTCTCGGTGTTGGCATTCCAGCTCAGGAGGGCGTCGCTGCGATCGCCGGCCGTGCCGTCGAAGCCGGTCGGCGCCGCCGGCGGATGGCCGGCGGCCGCGATCAGCTTGGCGAGATTGAGCCGCCCGCCCGACACGGTCTTGCCCGCCAGCGCCGGCACCGCGTCGGTGGTGGCCATCAGCTGTTGCTTCACCTCGGCGACGGTCGCGTCGGGCCGCGCCGACAGAAACAGCGCGGCGGCGCCCGTGACGTGCGGCGCGGCCATCGACGTGCCGCTCCAGCTGGCGTACTGGTTGCCGGGCAGCGAGCTCAGGATGTTGACCCCGGGAGCGGCCAGGTGAACGGTCGTCGCGCCATAGTTGGAGAAGCTGGCCAATTGATCGTTGGCGTCGGTCGCCGCGACCGCGACCACGTTGTCGACGGCGTAGTTGGCGGGATACGCCGGATAGCCGTCGTTGTTGTTGGCGTTGTTGCCGGCGGCGGCGACGAAGATGCCGCCGGCATTGGACAGCGTGCGAATCGCGTCTTCCAGGTAAGAGGCGTAGCAGCTCGGCCCCAGGCAGCCCCAGCTGGCGTTGACCACGCGCGCCTTCATCGTCGCGGCGTAGAGCAGCGTCTGCGCGCCTCCCCAGGTCGAGCCGCTCCCGGACGCCGACAGGAACTTCAGCGCCTGGATCTTCACGTGCCAGTTCACGCCGGCGACGCCAACCCCGTTGTTGGCGGCCGCGCCAATCGTTCCCGACACGTGCGTGCCGTGGCCGTGGTCGTCCATCGGATCGGAGTCGTTGTTCGCGAAGTCCCAACCATGAACGTCGTCGATGTAACCGTTGCCGTCGTCGTCCTTGCCGTTGCCGGGGATCTCGCCGGGATTGGTCCAGACGTTGGCGGCGAGATCCGGATGCGTGTAGTCCATGCCGGTGTCGCTGACCGCCACCAGGATGTCCGATGAGCCGGTGTTGGTGTCCCAGGCGGTGGGCGCGTTGATCTTCGCCATGCCCCAGAGCTGGGGGTAGAGCGGATCGCTCGGCGTCGCGAAGAGCTGGACGATATAGTTGCGCTCCGCTCTGGCGATCCCGTCCGAGCCGGTCAACGCGGAGATGGCGCTGTCGGCCGTGGTGGTTTGCGGGAGCTCGACCCGGTAGTAGCCGAGCGCGTGCATGCCGCCGTCGTCGGCCGCGACCGATCCGCCAACGCGCGCGACCGCCATCCGCAACCCATCCTCCGACACGCCCGCACCGGCGCGCACGATCACCTCGTGCGCGAGATACTTCACGCCATCGCTGGTCGTCAGCGTGTCGCCGTCCGAGTGCCGTTCGGGGTCCCAGCGGCAGGCCGAAAGCCCGGTGGCGAGCGCGAGCACCACGGCTACATCAAGCGCGCCAGCACCCATCCTTCGCCTTCGCCACCCGTCCATCGCGCTCACCGTAACGTCGGGAGGATTACGTAAAAACTGTATGAAAATATTGGAGGCAGCGTGTCGTCGGAAAGGAGCCGAGGTCGCCTGACTCGCCAAAGTCAATCTCGACGTGGGCAGCTCGACCAGCTAGAAGTCACCCTCTTTGGCGAACCCGAGCTTGGAGCCGTAGCGATTCCGTCACCCGATTCCGGGGATCCGTCGCCCACCACCAAGGCGGCGCTGGTGCCCGTACCCGAGCTGCGGCTGCGCGCCTGGCAGCGCGAGGCGCTCGCGCGGTTCGAGCAGAGTGTCGCGCCGAGCTTCCTGGTGGTCGCGACGCCCGGCGCGGGCAAGACCACGTTCGCGCTGGCGGCCGTACGCCGCGCCATGGTCGCCCGGCGCGTGCGCCGGTTCGTGGTCGTGGTCCCCACCCAGCACCTGAAGAATCAGTGGGCCCACGCCGCCGAGGAGATCGACCTGCATCTGGATCCCAACTGGTCGGCGGGCTACGGAAGCCTGCCGTCCGACGTCCACGGCGTCGTGGTCACTTACCAGCAGGTGGCCGCGAATCCGGGCGCGCTGCGCACGCTGGTGCACGGCGCGCTCGCGATCCTCGACGAGATTCATCATGCCGGCGAGAGCCGCGCCTGGGGCGACGGCGTGCGCTTCGCCTTCGAGCACGCGGCGCGCCGCCTGTCATTGTCGGGCACGCCGTTCCGCTCCGACCAGAACACTATCCCCTTCGTGCGTTACGACGGCGACCTGGCCGAGGCCGACTACGAGTATGGCTACGGCGAAGCGCTGAAGGACCGCGCAGTCGTGCGTCCCGTTTACTTTCCGCGCATCAAGGGCCACATGGAGTGGACCGCGCCCGGCGGGCTCGAGTACGCGGCCACCTTCGACGATCCGTTGACGCGCGAGCTGGCCAATCAGCGTCTGCGCACGGCGCTGGACACCGAGGGCGATTGGCTGGGCGCCGTGATCGAGCAGGCGCACGCGCAGCTCTGCCACCTGCGCGCACGCGAGCCAAACGCCGCGGGGCTGGTGATCGCGATGGACCAGGAGCACGCGCGCGAAATTGCCCGCATCATGCAGGAGCGGCTGGGCGTGACCGCGGTCGTCGCCACGTCCGACGAACCGAGCGCGTCGGAGAAGATCAGCGCGTTCGCCCAGGGCACACCGCCCTGGATCGTCGCCGTGCGCATGGTCTCCGAAGGGGTCGACATCCCGCGTTTGCGCGTCGGCGTGTACGCGACCAACACGGTGACCGACCTCTTCTTTCGCCAGGCGGTCGGCCGCCTGGTGCGCTGGTCAGGGCGCGACGCGCGGCAGATGGCCTACATGTTCATCCCCGACGATCTGCGGCTGCGCACGTTCGCGGTGGGCATCGCCGAACAACGGCGCCACAGCTTGCGTCGCCAGCAAGAGGCGTTCGGCGAGGAGGATGGTGGACGCCGCCCGCGCGAGGCCGAGCCGCAGGCGGACGAGCCGGCGGGCGGCGGCGAAGACGACGGGCAGCTCTCGTTGTTCACCGCGATTTCCGCGGTTCCGCTCGACGAGCAGGGCCGCCGGCTGGACGGCGTGCGCGTTTACGACGACGCCGACTCGGGCGCGATCCCCGACCTGGTCAGCGCGGGCGGCGAGCTCGATGAGCGCCGCCGGTCGCTGCCGGCCGAGGCCGCGGTCGTCGGGACGGCGCCGGTGCCGCTGCCCGAGCCCGAGGCCGGTACGACCGACGCCAGCGGCGAGAACAAGAAGATCAGCGCGCTGGCGCGCCGCCGCCAACTGCGCGAGCAGAACAGCGCGGTGATCGCCGATCTGGTCCACGTGACCGGCAAATCGCATGCGACGCTCAACGCCGAATTGAACCGGCGCAGCGGGATTCGACGCATCAGCGAGGCCACGGTCCGCCAGCTGGAACGACGCTTGGAGCTGGCGAGACGCCTGCTGGGGCGAATCTAGGTTACCGAACGGTCCCATCCCGGCGGCTACGCAGGGCGGGCTGCGATTTGCAATGGCGGCCGCCAATCGTGGCGCCAATCGAAGAGGCAATCGCCGGGCAACCCGGGGCTCAATCGGTCCCCTCAAGCGTTCGCGAGAATACGGAGTCCGCCGTAAAAGATCGTCCCGCCGCCCCCAAACCGGCGACCCAAACCGGCGCGCCAACCGCCGTCCCAAAGCGGAGCGCAAAGCCCACGGCCAAACCCCACCACGACGATTGCCGACTGGGGCGGTCGCTCTCGACTGGCTCCAAGGGTCCTTGAACGCCGCGCCTCGAAGCGTCCTTTCGGGTATCCCGGAATGGATCCGGATTGAAAAAGGGGCTTCTGGTAACGAATTAATTGCGATTTCAGTGGAGCGCTGGAGCCTGTTAGGACATACAATCTCCCCCGATGAACATTGCGACCCTCGTTGCCAACTTCACAAACCAGCTCACCTCGATTATCGAGCAGGAGACGCTTGACCGCGCGCGCGCGGCGGTCGTCGGCGCGCTCGGCTCGAGAGATGGGCGCGGCGCCAGCGTCAAGGCGCTCGACTTCGCGGCAGGCCGTCCTCGCAAGAAGGCGCCGAAGCAGCTTTGTCCCGTGCCTGGTTGCAAAAACCCGGCGGCTCCGGTCTTCGGGATGGTCTGCGCCAAGCACAAGGACGTAGCCAAGTCGAAGATCAAGAAGTTCCGCGAAGCGCGACGCGCGAAGAAGATCAAGGCAGCCGCCTGAGCCGTTGGCTCCCGACACCGGTCGGGAAACGGTAACCTCGCGCGGCTCCCGATCCGCGCGACCTGAAGTAGCTAGCTCATGTGGCGGGCGCAGGTGGAGCGCAAGTAGCCGTTCAGAACGACCGGATGGCGGAGCCTCGTCCGCGCTCGTTGGTGCGGTCGCGCTCACGTGACGCGCGTCGCGGACGGATCTTCTGCAACGCGACCCCGCGCCGCCCGTGGTAGACGAGCAGAGTGAAGTCCCCTGGCCGCCACGTGTCGGTTGTGGCTCCGTTGGTCTGCGCCGTGGTGCTGAGCGGTTGCTGGAACCGCAACAACGGGAGCAACGAAAACCCGCTGGGAGACGGCGGGGTGCCGGACTTGGGCGACCGGATCTGCAACGCCGTCCAGGCCGGCAACACCTTCATTCAGCCCGCGGACTCCGGCAACGCGACAGCGCCGGCGCCGACGGGCGGCGCGCTCACCGATGGCTCCTATCACCTGACATCGAGTGCCTACTATCCCGCGGCGTCCTGCGCCTTCGATCCGATCAGCGCCAACATGGTCGTCACCTCCTCTTCGCCCACCAGCGGCACCATGCAGACCGCGTCGTTGACCAGCGTCGGATACTTCGTCAGCGAATCGACGGCCTACGAGATCAACGACACCTCGCTCACCACGCGCATCGATTGCATCGCGCCCGATGCGTTCGGCCTGCTCGGCAACGCAGCGCAGATCTCGTACAGCGCGACGCCGACCGAGATCCAGATCTATGGTTCGGGCGGTTGCGGCAACCGCATCGATATCTACGACCTGGACTAATCCTAATCCGCGCGCCGGAACTGCACGATTGCCACGCCCAGCGCCAGCAGCGCGGTCGCGGCCACCAGCGCCAGCTCGAGCCACGTGGGAACGATCCATGCCCTCCAGGTCACGCCGGCGAACGGCATGTTCGGCGCTGCGTGCGCGAGCACGAGACGTCGGATCGGATCGACGGCGTAAGTGAGCGGGTCGAGGCGCGTGAGCAAGGTCAACCAACCGGGGAGACCGGCGAGCGGGAACAGGGCGCCCGAGAGGAAGAAGAGGGGCATCATCAGCATCTGCACGAGCGCCATGAACGCCTGCATGCTGCGGATGCGCGCCGAGATCATCACCGCCAGCGCCGTGATCGCGAACGACAGCAGCACCAGCTCGGCGAACACACCAATCATCAGCGCCGGCGAATAGGGGACGCCAACCAACCCGGCGACCGCGAACATCACCAGCCCCTGGAAGGTTCCGACGGTCGCGCCGCCGCAACACTTGCCGACCAGGATCGCGGAGCGATTGACCGGCGCGACCAGCATCTCGCGCATGAAGCCGAACTCGCGGTCCCAGACCATCGACCCGGCCGAGAAGAAGCAGGTGAACAGCACCGCCATCGCCATCACGCCGGGAAACATGAACATGCGCAGATCGACGCCGCTGGCGCGCGGCACCGCCGCCCCCAGCCCCGAGCCGAGGACGAACAGGTACAGCATCGGCTGCAAGAGCGCGCTGATGATGCGCGGCTTGTCGCGCAGAAAGCGGATCATGTCGCGGTGCCAGACGATCTTGATCGCGCGCAGCTCGTTGCGGAACGTGCGCGCAGGAACGGCGGTGAAAGCGGGCGCGACGCTCACGACGGCCTCCGTCCGGTCATCGCGCGCGCGACGTTGCGCATGTGATCGACCGACGTCGCCTCGGCGTCGCGGATCGTCGAGCCGGTGAACGACATGAACACGTCGTCGAGCGACGGACGCGACACGCTGATCGAGCGAATCGCCACGCCGAGCTCGGCGAACAGGCGCGGCACGAACTGCTCGCCGGACGCGACCGCGAAGGTGAGCACGCCGTCGTGCACGGCGCCGGTGACGCCGAACCGCTGCGCGAGCGCGACGCTGGCCGCGGCGTCGTCGTCGGTGCGGATCTGCACGCGATCCTTGCCGACGCGCGCTTTGAGCGCCTCCGGCGTGTCCAGCGCCACCAGGCGGCCGGCGTCGATGATCGCGATGCGGTCGCAGGACTCCGCCTCGTCCATGTAGTGGGTCGTGAGAAAGATCGTGATGTCCTCGCGCTGCTTGAGCTCGCGGATGTAGCGCCAGATCGAGCTGCGCGTCTGCGGATCGAGCCCGATCGTCGGCTCGTCGAGGAACAGCACGCGCGGCGCGTGCATCAGGCCGCGCGCGATCTCCAGGCGCCGCTTCATTCCGCCCGAGAAGGTCCCGACCAGGCTGCCGCGCCGCTCCCAGAGGCCGCAGAGCTCCATCACCTCGCGCAGGCGCGGCGCGATCGCAGCGCGCGGCAGGCCGTAGAGCTCGGCGTGGAAGCGCAGGTTCTGCTCGGCCGACAGGTAGTCGTCGAGCGTGGTGTCTTGAAACACGAGGCCGATGTGGCGCCGGACCTCGTCGCGGTCGGTGACCACGTCGTGGCCCGCGACGCTGGCGCGACCGCCGCTGGGAGCGAGCAGCGTGCACAGGATCTTGATCGTCGTCGATTTCCCGGCGCCGTTGGGACCGAGGAATCCGAAGATCTCGCCGCTCTTCACCTCGAAGTCGATGCCGCGCACCGCTTCGATGTCGCCGAAGCGGCGCTGCAGGCCCTCGACCACCACCGCGGGCGGGCGGGCGTCCGGCGCCGCATCCGTCGGTGGCGCCATCTCGATTGCGGGCCGGCTCACTCGTCGGCCTCCTCGTCGCCGCCGGTACCGTCGTCGGCGAGCAGGTTGTAGAGCGCGCGGCGCGCGCCGGCGAGGATCTTCTGCGCCTCGGCGATCTGGCTGGGGTTGCCCGATTGCACCAGCTGCGTCGCCGCGTGGGCGATGTGGCGCAGCTGCCCCAGGACGGCGAAGATCGTCCCGTCTCCCTCGTTGGGCGCGCTGTTTTCCCAGGCCGCCTCGAGCTCGTCACGATGCTTCTCGACGTAGCTGCGGCCCGCGTCGGTCAACGCGAAGACGCGGCCGCCCGGCGCCACGCCGCTCGCCTCCTGCCGGACCAGACCCTCGTCCTCGAGCTGCTGCAGCTGCGGGTAGACCGAGCCCGGGCTCGGTCGCCAGGCGCCGCGGCTGCGTTCGGCGAGCTCGCGCATGATCTGGTAGCCGTTGCGCGGCTGCTCCAAGAGCAGCGAGAGGATCGCCGCGCGCACGTCACCTCGCCGCGCGCGCGCACCGCGGCGGAACAGCGACCAGAAGGCCCAGGGCAGCCCCGACATCGGCGGGAAACCGCCGCCCGGCGGACGGCCCGGCGGAAAGCCTCCTCCGAAGCCGCCTCCGAAGCCGCGAAAGAACTCCGGCCCCGTCCCGCCGGCGCGGCCACCCGCGCGCCCGCGCCCGCGGCCGGCCATCGCCAGACGCTCGAAGGCGCCCGACCAATCAAACTCGTCGTGCTCGTGATGGTGATGCGCCATTTTGCGCCCTCCTGCGGCGTGCTATCGCCGACTGGTCTAGATACATAACGATGTATCGTTATCCAGTCAAGACGAATACGTACGACGCGCGGGGGGGCGGTTGCCGGCCTCAGTGGCTGGTCGCCGCGGGCAACTTCGTACCGAGATACTGGCGCCGGCCGGTGATGAAATAGCGCATCTGCTGCTGGGCCGTTTGCACGTCGGCGTTCGTGTACGGCTTGCGCGTGTCCATCGGAACCAGCGGCGCGATCTCGGTGGCGATCTGATCGTTCTGCCCGACCCAGTTCACGGCGTCCATCTTGTCGAGGATCTCCCAGACCTGGTTCACGAAGTCCTGGTAGCAGCTTGGCACCTGCGCGCAGGTTTCGGGCAGCACCGATCGCAGTAGCCCCATGTAGTCGTAGTCAGCGGTGGCGAACGTGTCGTCGGTCCCCTCGGGGATGAAGTAGAGCTGGTTGGTCGCCGGATCGGCGTAGGTGCCGGCGTTGGCGCCCACGGGCTCGCCGGTCGCGGCGTAGGGCCACGCGCCCCAGTGACCGAGGACGACCATCATCGCCCAGTAGCGCGTGAACTCGTGCAGGTTGACGGAGGGCCCGGCCGACGCGATCGCGCTGGCCGCCGGCGTCAGCGTCAGCGACTGCGTCAGCGCATTGATCAACGTGCGGTCGTCGGGCCCGCCCTGCGGCTCGAAGCCCGACAGATACTGCGGCGCGAAGTCGGCGTAGTGGATCGTGTAGAGCGCGCCCGACGAGTTCGTGAAGAAGCGGCTCAGCATCTGCGAGCGCGGCTCTTCGATATGCGCGTAGAGGCCCAGCAGCTGGCCGTTCATGGTCACCATGGCGTGATTCGCGCGCGACGCCGGCACGCCGCCGACCTGCAGGATCGACCAGTAGGCGAGGCGCTCGTGCATCATCGAAAGGTCGGTGCTCATGTTGTTGAGATACAGGTCCTTGATGCCGAAGAAGCGCGCGGCGTCGACGAACTGATCGGCGTGGACGCGAAACGCCGGCTTGGCGTCGATCGGCTCGAACGACTGCGTCCCTTTCAGGTTCACGCCGATCGGACCGTACGCGCGGCCGTCGTAGACCAGCGTCGCCTGCACCCAGGTGTCGGGCTGCGCGCGCAGCGACGCGATGCCAGCGTCGTCGATGCGCAGCTCGTAGGACGGCATCACGTCGCCTCCGAGCACGCGATCGCTGATGTCGCCGGCGGCGGAGATCGTCTCGGGCGGATCGCTCGCGATCTCGGCCGGTGCTGCCGGCGCGCCGCCGCCGGGGTTGGCGGCGCCGGGCGAGACGTGCCACTCGGCCGCGACCCAGTTCGTCGAGCCGTCGGGCTCGCGCGCGCCAGAGAAGTCGACCACCTGCCCGCCGTAGGTCACGCGGTCGACGTACGAGCCGTCGGGACGCGCCAGGGCGACGTTGCCGCCGGCCGCGGAGAGAGAGATCGCGACGTGAGCGGTGCCGACCGACGAGCGGCCGTCGCACCACAACACGAGATATCCGTGCGCCGGTGCGACGATGCCCTCCGGCAGCACCGCGCGGTGCGGTTGGTCGAAATCATCGGTCAACGCGTAGCCGTGGAGCGAGATGTCGCCCCCGGTCGGATTGTAGAGCTCGATCCAGGGAGCGGCGACGCCGGTGTCGTCGACGGTGGTGAGCGCGTTCGTCGCCATGATCTCGTTGATCGTGATGGCGTGGTCGTTGGGATCGGCCACGATCGTGCCGCCGTCACCGGCGACCGCGCCATCGGCCGGCGTTGCCGCGCCGCCGCCACCGCCGCAGGCGGCACCCATGAGGGTCATCACGAGGCCTGCGGTCGTCACGACACGCTGGACGACGCGCCTGGCAGCGCGCCTGGCGAAGGCAAGACCACACCGTCCCCGATCGCGTTCACCGCCCACCGCACCCTCCTCCGCCGTGTTGGCGAATGGGTCTCGAGCAATCGCCACACCAAGTGACAGGCGCGATTGCCGCGCGGGCGGCGCGCATGAGCGGTTACCGGGCACGGAGCGGCGGAATCCGCCCGTACCGAACGGTAACCGACACCAGCGCCCCCGCGCCTGCGTTGCGAGATCGACTCTAGGGCGGCGACCCGGCGGGACCGCTACTTGAGCTCGAGGAGCTCGACTTCGAACAGCAACGTCGCATTGGGCGGAATCACGCCGCCGGCACCGCGCGCGCCGTAGCCGAGCTCGGGCGGGATCCGGAGCGTGCGCTTCGAGCCGATCGTCATGCCGGCCACGCCTTCGTCCCATCCCCGGATCACCTGGCCCTTGCCGAGCGCGAACGAGAACGGCCGGCCGCGATCGACCGAGCTGTCGAACTTCGCGGCCTTCGCGCCGTCGACCCAGAGCCACCCGGTATAGTGCATCACGCAGGTCTTGCCGGGTGCGGCCGGGTCGCCGCTGCCGACGTGCGTGTCCTCGTACTCGAGACCGCTCGACGTCTTGGTCATCGCCATGGCGCGGCAGTATGGGGCCGCGTCCGCCACGCGTCCAGGTCAGTCCGCGCAGATTTCTGTCGGCGGCTGATCGAGCGGAACCGGGCCCGCCTGCAACGCGCCGGTCGCGATCACGCGGTGGCAACCGTACGTGGTGTGAAAGCGCGAGCACTTGCCCACGAAGAATCCCAGCGCCGGCGGTCCGGCCGCGGTGACGTCGTGATCCACGCCGTCAGTCAGACAGTCGCCCTGGCATTCGACGCCGTCGCGACAGCGCTTGCCTGCGTCACCGGTGGGGCAGAGACAGGACATCGTTCCTGTCGCGCCGAGCATGCCGTGCGCCGCCCACTCACCGCCGCAGGCAGCGCAGCCTTCGACGGTGGCGGGCTCACCGCTCGCCGCCATCGCCGTCGGAGCGGCGGCCGCCGGCGCCGCCGCGCTCGCGGCCGGTGGCGGGGCATCGTGCGCGCACGCGTTTGCGAGGGCGAATAGCGAAAGTATCGAAATCGCGGCCAACGGGCGCATGCGCGCATGCTACCCGAAAACCAACCCGCGCTCGGGGACAGAGGCTAGTGCACCGCTCTAGTAGAACAAATACACCCACCAATCGTGCATGGGCGTGCTGTCCGCGTTGGTGGCCAACGTCCCTGGCCCGGGGAAGTTCTGGTACAGATACGTCGTTCCGTGGCCCCCGCAATCGTCGTCGCATGCCGGCTGATTGGCGGGGCAGGTTTTTTGGCTGCGGCCGTAGAGCTGGTCGGTCATCGCGTTGGTGAACGTGGTCGTCGTGTCGGTGCCGTTGGGTCCGTTGTGCATGCCGTAGTTTTCACATGACGACAGCACCACCGGATCGGGCGTCGTCGCGTCGTACGAATAGGTGCCGGTGGTGTTGGGATAGAAGTGCGCGTTGCCGCAGCCGCCGGACATGTCGGGGATGTTGAACACGCTCGCCGCGGTGGCGCCCGACGCCGCGTTGATCATCGAGTTCCAGACGATGCAGTTGGTCAGCTGCGTGCTGTTGCTGTTGCACGCCATGTAGAAGGTCTTGAACGGCGCGCCGCGCGTGTCGAGATCCCAGTTGAGAAACCGCGCCGCCTGCTTGCGCAGCGCCGGCACCGCCTGCGCGTCCATGTAGCGTTCCCACGCGTGTCCCATCGCGTGCTGGTGGCAACCGGCCCCGCGGCTGGAGTTGAAGTCGGTGATCCGCACCGTGACCTTGCATCCCAGCGACGTGATCGGATCGCCGTTCGACGCGTTGGCAAACTTGTTTGCCATCTTGTTGTTGTTGATGTCGTAGATCTGCTTCGATTCCTGCGTCTCCCCGCACTTGGGCGACGTGCTGGCCATGCACCAGACTTCGTTGATCACGCCCTTTTCGAAGAGCCCGCACAGCGTCAGATTCGGGCCGGTCGGATTGGCCGGGTCCTTGAGCTGCAGATTCGAATCCGCGAACGCCTGCGTGTTCCACGCGCTGTAGTCGATCGTCGTGCCGGCGTTCTTGGTCGCCTCCGCGATCTTCACCAGCTGATAGGAAACCGTCGGTTGCGCCGACGGGTTCTTGAACTTGTGCGGGCTGGTGGCCTCTTTCAGCGCGGCGATGTGCTGGTCGATCAACGTCTGCGCATTCGCGGTCTGCTCGAGATCCATCACGAGCACGCGCGGCTGCAGCTGCGCGATCTGATCGTGGTTCTGCACCAGCCAGGGATCGGAGTTCGCCTTGCTGGTGTCATTGGGCCATATGAGCGTTCCGGTGAAGCCGGCAGCACCGGCCGCGCCACCGGTTCCCGCGCCTCCGGC
The DNA here is from genome assembly GCA_964571275.1 of uncultured Myxococcales bacterium. Classification (GTDB taxonomy): domain Bacteria; phylum Myxococcota_A; class Polyangia; order Fen-1088; family Fen-1088; genus DASRQZ01. The sequence goes on along the minus strand of CAZNCQ010000034.1, from coordinate 2,533 downwards.
GCCGACCACGCCGCCCGTGCCGGCGTGACCACCCATGCCGCTCACCGTGGAACCCGCCGCCCCGCCGCCACCGTTCGCGCCCGCGGTGCCCGTCGAATTGCCACCCGCGCCGGCGCCCGCCGTGCCCGAGCTCCCGCCCTCCGCGCCTGGCGTTGCCGGCGTGCTTCCCGCGCATGCGGCAGCCAGGACCGGGATCAACGTCACGAAACGCCATCGATTGAACGGGGGGATGAGGGACATCGATGAGACCTCCTCGGTGGCGCGAGCGCCTCGGGCGGGGAATGGGGCGACCGCAGATCTATGCCTCTGGGCACGCACCACGGCCGTTTAGACGTCACAATGGCCGGGCTCGGCGGCTCAGGAAACGTCTTACCTTGATCGACGCGCGCGGTCGGCAACCCACGCGCGACCGGCGAGCGCGTAACCCCATGGGTTCGACGACGTAGGCTCGGCAGGAGGAACGTCATGCTGATCAAGACCCTCGAGAGTGTCCTGCACCGACTGCGCGCGATAGCCGACAGGCTTGCGTTCCTGGGGCCGACGCTGGCGCGCCTCACCGTCGGACTGGTCTTCATCGGGACCGGGTGGGGCAAGCTCCACTCCATCCCCGACGTCACCAGCTTCTTCACCGACCTGCACATCCCGGCGCCCGGTTTCCAGGCGCGCCTCGTCGCCGGCACCGAGTTCTTCGGCGGCCTGCTGGTGCTGGTCGGGCTCGGCACCCGTCTGGTGTCGCTGCCGCTCGCGTTCACGATGGTCATTGCGATCCTGACCGCGAAGCGTCCCAACATCGACGGCCTCACCACGCTCGTCGGCTTCGAAGAGTGGAGCTACCTGGTGATGTTCATCTGGATCGCGCTCGCCGGCGCCGGGCCGCTGTCGCTGGACGCGCTGATCGGGCGCGCTAGGTCTTCGTACCATCCCCGCGCGACTTCGCGGGGCGCTCGGCGTGGCCACCCAGATTGTGCGCCGATCCCACGAGCGCCAGGTGCGTGAGCGCCTGCGGGAAGTTGCCGAGCAGGCGCTTGGCGCCGGGATCGTATTCTTCCGAGAGCAGGCCGAGATCGTTGCGCACGGCCAGCAATCGCTCGAAGAGGGCGCGCGCCTCGGTCATGCGTCCCATCTGAACGTAGGCGTCGACGAGCCAGAACGTGCACGGCAGGAAGACGCCCTCGCCGGGCGGCAGGCCGTCGACGGATGCGTCGCCCTCGCTCTCGGCGCGGTAGCGCTGCACGAAGCCGTCGCGCAACAAGTCGCGCTCGATCGCCGCGACGGTGCCGACGACGCGCGGGTCGTGAGGCGGAAGAAAGCCGACCATGGGCATGAGCAGCAAGCTCGCGTCCATCCGCGACGATCCGTAGGATTGCGTGAACGCATTGCGCGCGGGATCGAATGCGCGCGCGCAGACCTCGGCGTGGATCCGGTCCCGTGTGGCGCGCCAGCGCGCAACCAGCTGCTCCGTCGTCGAGCTGGCCTCGGCTTGCGGCGCCTGGAGGCAGAAGCACTCGACCGACTTGATCGCGCGGTCGAACGCCACCCAGGACATCACCTTGGAGTGCGTGAAGTGTCGGCGCGGCCCGCGCACCTCCCAGATACCCTCGTCGGGCTCGGCCCAGCGCGACTCCAGCGTATCCAGCAGCGCGCACTCGAAATCCCAGGCCCAGGGATCGGCGCCGATGCCGAAGCGGCGCGCCTGAAACAGCGCGTCCGACAGCTCGCCGTAGACGTCCAGCTGCAGTTGCTCGTGCGCCTGGTTGCCGATGCGCACCGGGCTCGACCCTTCGTAGCCGGGTAACCAGTCCGCTTCGTACTCGGCCAGGCGGCGCTCGCCCGAGACGCCGTACATGATCTGCAGGCGCGCCGGATCGCCGGCCGCCGCGCGCAGCAGCCACTCGCGCCAGGCGGACGCCTCCTCGGTGTAGCCGGTCAGCATCAGCACGTAGAGCGTCATCGTGGCGTCGCGCAGCCAGCAGTACCGGTAGTCCCAGTTGCGCACGCCACCCGGCCACTCCGGCAGCGACGTCGTCGGCGCCGCGACCATGCCGCCCGTGGGAGCGAAGGTCAGCGCCTTCAGCACCATCAGGGAGGTCAGCACCGCCTCACGCCACGGTCCGTCGTAGCAGCACCGATCCGACCACTCGCGCCACCACGCTTCGGTGTCGCGCAACGCCGCCTCGGGATCGATCGGCAGGGGCAACGACTCGTGCGACGGAAACCACGTCGCCACCATCACGCGGCGTTCACCGGCGGCGACCGTGAAGTCGCCCACGGTCGCCAGGTTCTCACCGCGCATCGGAATGTCGCCGCGCAGGCAGAGCGCGTTGGGTCCTGCGACCGCGGTCAGGGCCCCTTCGCGCTGGCGCACCCAGGGCAAGAGGCGCCCGTTGTCGAAACGGACCACCAGATCCAGGTGCATCGGCACGCGCCCGCGCCGCCCCTCGACGATGCGCACCAGGTCCGGCGCGTGATCGCGCACGGGCATGAAGTCGATCAGGCGCACCTCGCCGTCCTCGGTCTCGAGGTCGGTCTCCAG
>CAZNCQ010000033.1:0-39220 GCA_964571275.1 uncultured Myxococcales bacterium | reverse complement strand
TCTCGGGTGGGAGACCCCGGTCGAATGTGCGGATCACGCGCCGAACATCCTTCTCCTCGATGGAGGCGATCAACCGGAACGAGACGTTGCGCAGGCGGTCCTGCTTGATCGCGCTGCAGAGCGAGGCGACCTCGTGCGCGCGTCGTTCGACCAGGGCCCCGCGCGCGGTGGCGTCGCGCGCGCCCGCGAGCGTCGCCGCGAACCGCCAGGCCAGCTCGCGCGCCTCGACCAGACCAAAGTCGACGAGCCAGGTCGCGAGCGCGGGGCTGAACCCGCCGACGATGCGCAGGAGCGGCGAGACCTGCGCGATCTCGCGTTCCACCTCGGCGACCACCGATTCCAGCACGGTGTTCACGCGCTCGAAGTCGGCGCGCCGGCTCCAGAGATCGTGCGCGCCGAAGCACTCGAACGCCGCCATCCCCAGGTCGAAGTTGATGTGCGCGTTCATGGCCAGCGCCATCTGCTGCACGATGGAGAGGTCGCGGCGATCGGCGGCGCCGAGCGCGACCGCCCACGGCGGCGAGATCGCGGGATCGCTGCGCCGGAAGTGTTCGATGGCGGTCAGGTAGCGGCGCGCGAAGCCGAGGTCGAGCTGCATGACCGCGGCGCCGTCCTCGAACGCGCGGGCGGCGATCGCGCGGCGCACGGCGATGGTGATGCGCGTGTAGAGCGACGCGAAGTAACCGATGCGGCTGCCCTCGCGCTTGGCGTCGTCGACCACCGACTGGAGCCGGGCGATGAGCGCGTCGACGGGGGCGAGATCGATGGGGCTCGGATCGATGGCGCTCATGATGGGGTCTCCTCGGTGGTGTCGGGAAGGCCGATCTCGATGAAGAGGCCGCGCGCGCGGGCGGCGTGGCGCGCGCGATCGCCCGCGGGGCCGTGCGCGGCCAGCGCGCGCGCCGCCCGCGCCTGCTCGAAGGGCATCGCGAGCCGCTCGCCTGCGGCCAGCGCCGCTTGCCAGTGTTTCAGCGCCGGCTTCGCCGCGCCCGCAAGCCAGGCGAGACGGGCCTGGTGAACGCCGACGATCGGCGCCACCACGGGGAAGACGCGCACGAAGCGGCGCAGGGCGGCGCAGGCATCGCGCGCCGCCCGTCGCAGGGACGCGTCGGCGGCTGCGCGTGTCGCCGCGCCGGTCGTGCGCGCGGCGTCCGACCACAGGCCGAGATAGACGTCGCACAGCGATGACAGGTGCGGGATCAGCATGTTCATGACCGGGGGCAGGCTCCACAGCGACGCCGCCGCCCGATCCGCCGCCGCGCGCGCCGCCGCCGCGTCGCCCGACGCCAGCGCGACCAGCGCCTCGGTCGCGTGCATCTGGCCCTGGACCGTGGCGTCGACCTGGGACGGCACGATCGCCGCCGCGCGCCGGCAGCCCTCGCGCGCGAGGTCCAGGTTGCCGAGCCGCGCGTGGACGTGCGCGAGCAGGATCCAGGCGTGTTGCTCGGCGTTGTGGTTGCCCTTCATCCCCGAGTCGCGCATCCCCTCGAACGTCGTCTGCGCCAGCCTGAACCGCCCGCTGATGGTGCGCGTGAGCCCGACGCCGAGCTGCGATTCTTCCCAGCGCCGCCGGTTGCCCACAGCCAGCGCCGCGCGCGCCGCCTGCTCGCCGGCCACCTCGGCGCGCGACCACTCGCCGACGCCCATCCAGTAGAACGTCGCCAGCTGGTAGACCCAGGTCTCCGACGACGCGTCGGGCGTCGAAGCGAGCATCTGCGTCGCGCGCGCCAGATACGATCGCGCCAGCGCATGCAGGCCCATCACGCCCGCGGTGCCGAAGATCCCGGCGTACGCGCGCGCCAGCGCCGGCGACGGCCCGCCGAGCTCGCACAGGTTCAACAGGCGGACGGCGCCGTACAGGATCGGCCCCGGGCTCGACGCCATGTAGAAGATCTGCAGCAGCGTCTCGTAGATGCGCGCTCCCTCGGCCAGCGTCTCGGCGCGCGCGCCGGCGGCGCCCACGAAGCGCGACGGCCACAGCCGGTGCGCCACCTGCGTCGCGACCTCTTCGAGCACTCCGTAGGCGAGCCGCCCCTTGGAACGCGGAAACGACAGCTCGATGTCGTCGAGCGCGCGCAGCAGGCTCTCTCGGCTCTCGTCGAGCGAGGTGAGCGCGAACTCGGCCTCGCCGATCTGGCGCTCCCAGGTCGCGCGCCGGATCGCGCCCACGGACGCGCTCGCCGACTCGCGGACCGACTCGGATGGGGCCGCGCCCGCGTCGAGCGCGAGCGCGGTGCGGAAGCGCTGGACCGCCTCGCGGTTCGCCGAGCTCGCCAGCGCTTGCTGGCCCGCCTTCTCGAGATACGCGATCGCGCGCCGGGTGTCGCCGCCGACGGTGAAGTGGTGCGCGAGCTCGGCCGACAACAGACCGATGTCGGCGGTGCCGAGGTAGCGCGCCTCGAGCGCGTGGCCGGCGCGCAGGTGATTGTGCTGGCGCCGGTCGGAGGCGATGCCCTGATAGGTGACCTCGCGCATCTTGTCGTGCACGAAGCGCAGCCGGCCCGCGCCCACGTCCTCGAGGATCTCGCGCGTGCACAGCTCGGCACGCGCCTCGAGAAAGCCGCGCTCGTCGAGGTCGGCGACGGTCTCGAGGAGCGCGCTGTCGAGCTGGCGTCCGAGCACGGCCGCCATCTGGACCAGATCGCGCGCCCCCGGCGAGAGGCGGCGCAACCGCCGCTCCACGAGCTCCTGCAACGAACCGGGCAGCGCCAGCGTTTCGAACGCGCGCGCGTCGCCGGCGTCGTCGGTCGCGACCCGCCAGTGACCGCGCTCGCGATAGAGCAGGCTCTCGCCGACGGCCGCGCGCAGGTACTCGGCGACGAAGAAAGGATTCCCCTCGGTCTGGCGCGAGAGAAAGCCCACCAGGGCCGGCGGCGCCTCCTTCATGCCCAGCATGCCGGCGACCAGCGACGTGACCGCGGCTTGGCTCAGCATCGGCAGGCGGATCGAGCGGACACCGGGCTGGGGCCGCGCGACCAGCGCCTGCACCTCGTCGGTCATCTCCTCGGAGCGGCAGGTCGCGATGAGCAAGATCCGCTTATCGCCGAGCCACTCGGCCGTCAGCGACGCGAGCAACGCCATCGACAGATCGTCGGCCCACTGCAGGTCGTCGAAGATCAGGCACAGCGGCTGCGCGCGCGCGCACGCGGCCAGCACCTCCTTGAGCGCGTTGACCGCGCGGCGGCGCGTCGCCTCGCCGGGGATCTCCGCCAGCGGCGAGCGGCGATCCTTGCCGCGCAACACGGCCAGCGCCGGTTCATACGGCGCCAGGATCGCCGCGCGCTCGCCGAGCAGCTCGTCGAACACGGCGTCGTCGGGCGCCTCGCGGCACAGATCGGCCACCGTCTGCAGCAACGGCCGAAAGAGGTGAAAGGGCGGTCCGTGAATCGGCGCCGCGGCCACCGCGCCCTCGCCGCGGCCCTCGGTGGGCGCGGGCGCGATCGCCAGCGCGTCGCCGGCGACCACGCGCAGGTGCTGGATCTGCGCGCGCCGCCCGGCCTCCGCGGCCAGGAACGTCTTGCCGACGCCGCTCTCGCCGACGATCACCACCAGCGATCCGGCGCCGTCGACCGCGCGCCTCGTCGCGTCCTCGAGCGCGGTGAGCGCCTCCTCGCGCCCGACCAGCTCGGGCCGATAGAGATAGCCGGCGCCGTGCGTGTGCGCGCCGCCGGCGGCGCCGATGGCGCGGGCGCCGTTCGCGCGCTCCGCGACGTCGAACAGGATCTCGGCGACGTCGTCGGCGTGGCCGATGCGATCGGACGGACTCTTCGCGAGCAGCTGCAGCACCAGCCGCTCGAGCAGCGGCGGCACGTTCCTGGCCAGCTCCGACGGCAGGGGCGGCCACTGGTACAGGTGCTTCTGCGCGGTCTCGCCGGGCGTGCTCGACGAGAACGGGACCTGCCCGGTCAGAGCCTCGTAGAGCATGCAGCCGAGCGCGTAGAGGTCGGTGCGCGCGTCGACCGGCTCGGCGAGCAGCTGCTCGGGCGCCATGTACGGCACCGTGCCCATGTGCTCGCCGCCGATCTCCAGGCGCGCGCGCCCGATCGCGTCGCGCGACGACGACGCCAGGCCGAAGTCGACCAGCACCGGGCTGCCGTCGTCGCGCACGAAGACGTTGGCCGGCTTGAGATCGCGGTGGACCACCCCTTCGCCGTGAATGAACGCCAGCGAGCCGCAGATCCGGCCAAAGAGCCGCAACACCTCGTCGAGGTGGCCGTTGGCGGCGTGGGAGCGCAGCCCGCTGGCGGGGGGCGGGCGCAGCGGCACGGCGATCATTCCGCTCCCGTGCGGCGTCTCGATCGCGGTGTCGGCCGTCGGCGTCGGCGGATCGTTGATCTTGCGCGACTCGGGCCAGGCGCGATCGATCCAGTCGCGCAGCGTCGTCCCCTCGAGCAGCTCCATCGCGTACCAGGGCAGGCCCTCGGCGATCCCCTGGTCGAGGATGCGAACCACGCCCGGGTTCTTGAGGCGGCTCAGCGCGTGGATCTCGGTGCGGATGCTCGACAGCTGCGCGCGGTTGGGGGTGCGCACGGTCTTGACCGCCGCCGTGCGCCCGTCCTCGACGTGGATCGCACGGTAGATGACGCCCATCCCGCCGCCGCCGAGGCGATTCAGAATCCGGTAGGGACCGATGGCGTCGACCGTCGGAGCCGGCGTTTCCATCGAATCAGGCGAACGGTCCAACCCTGCCCCGCTTCCTGGCCGACAGGCCACCCCCTTCAGACTTCGCGGTCATTCTTCCAATCAGTGACGACTGAACGCTCATAGTTAGCAGACGCACCGGAAACAGGTCAAACACGGTTCTGTCGTCATCTTTCGTCCGAATATGCGCGAATATGCGCGAATATGCGGATTCCGTGTGTTGACGATCGCTGGACCCTCGTATTGAATGGAGGCGATGCTCGCCTGTTCGTTGCTCCGCCGCCGGTGGCTCTGGGTATTGGTCCTCGGTGCCGCGGCCGCGGGTTGCTCCAGTGGCAGCCATTCATCGAATTCGGTCGATGCCGCCGACGGGGCTGACCGCGCCGATGCCGGCGGGAGCCAGGACGCGGCCGGCGACGGCGCCGTGGCTGCCGACACCGGGGACGACGCGGGCACGGGCCGGGGCGACGGCGCAGGCGACAACGGCGGTTGCGTGCCGACCAGCAGCGACGACCCGCCCGACGACAGCTTCGCCGACGACAACTGCGACGGCATCGACGGCAACGCCGCGACAGCGGTGTTCGTGGCCACCTCGGGGAGTGACAGCAACCCCGGCACGATGCAGGCGCCGATGCTCACGATCAACGCCGCCATCGCGCGCGCGGTCGCCGGCAGCAAGGTCGCCGTGTACGTCTCCGAAGGCACCTACGCCGGGCGCGTGACGCTGGCCGACGGCGTGTCGATCTACGGCGGCTACTCGGCCGAAAGCGGCTGGGCGCGCGCGGCGAGCCCTGTCGCGACGATCCTGTCCAGCACCTTCGCCGACGGCCGCATCAGCGGCGTCGAGGGCGTCAACATCACGACCTCGACGACGCTGGACCGCTTGACGATCCAGACTGCGGCGACCACGGTCGCCGGCGCGTCGAGCTACGCGATGTATTGCAACGGTTGCACCGGGGTGACGCTGAAGAACAGCACGCTCACCGCGGGGGACGCGGGGCCGGGGTCCACGGGCGCCGACGGAATGAAGGGGGCGGACGGCGCCAACGGAACCCAGGGCATGGGCGGAAGCTGCGACGACACGAACGGAACGGGTGGCCCACCGGGGATGCTGACGTGCGGCGGCGTCGACGTGAGCGGCGGCAAGGGCGGCGACGGCGGCCTCGAGGGCTCGAACGACGGGCAGATGGGCAGCCCGGGCAAGAACGGCAACGCCACGGGCGGCGCTCCGGGCCCCGGCTGCAACGGCGGCGCCCTCGGCACCTGCACCGGGAGTCCGGGCGGCAATGCGACGGGGGTCGCCATGGTCACCGCGGGGATCGACGGCATGGGCGGATCGGGCGGCATGCTGCTCGCGATGTTCTGGATGGGCGCCGGGGGCGTCGACGGAGTGCTGGGGTCGCACGGGCACGGCGGCGGCGGTGGGGGTGGTGGCGGCGGTCAGGGAGGGGCGTTCGTCAACGACGGCGGCGGCAACGGCGGCGGGGGCGGCGGTTCGGGAGGGTGCGGCGGAATGCCGGGGTTGGGCGGCGGCGCCGGCGGCGGCTCGTTTGGCCTGTTCGTGGTCAATTCCACCGGTTTCGTGCTCATCGGGAACACCATCACTTCGGGGCACGGCGGCCCCGGCGGCCCCGGCGGTACCGGGGGTCCGGGTGGCGCAGCCGGGATGGGCGCGCTCGGCGCGACGGTTTGCACCGCCGAGGTCGGCGGCGGCGGCAAGGGCGCCGACGGCAGCGCGGGCGCCCGGGGCGGTCACGGCGGCGGAGGCGCTGGCGGACCGTCTTACGCCGTGTATCGTTCCGGCACCACCCTGTCGCTCACGGGAAACACGCTCCTACCCGGCAGCGGCGGAGGTGGTGGCACAGGACCGGGGAGCCCGGGCATCGCGGGCGCCGCCGGTATGAGCAACTGACCCGGAGGAACCGATGACGACCGCGAACCCAACGCAAACTGCGGGCACTCCGCCCGCGCCGCTGTCCTACGGCGCGCCGATTTCCCTCGCGGCGGCGCGGCGGGTGATGGCGGCGGCCGAGGCCGAAGCCGAGGCCAACGGCTGGCGCATGGTCATCGCCATCGTCGACAGCGGCGGCAATCTCGTGATGCTGCACCGGCAGGATCAGGCCAACCTGGGCGCCGTCGAGTTTGCCCAGCGCAAGGCGATGGGAGCCGTCAGCTTCCGCCGGCCCACGAAGGTCTTCGAAGACGTGCTGGTCGCAGGCGGCGCTGGTATTCGCATGCTGGCCTTTCAGCCGGAGTTGCTGCCCGTCGAGGGTGGCGTTCCGCTGGTCGAGAGCGGGCTGGTCGTCGGCGCCATCGGCGTCTCCGGCATGCAGTCGCACCAGGACGGCCAGGTCGCCGCCGCCGGCGCGCGCGTGCTCGGCGGCTGACGCGGCCTCAGCGCGGGCGGCCCTTCGCTGCTGTCCTTCATCAACGAGCTGCGAAACGGCGCTCCGTTGACCGTTCCGCCAACCCGCGCGCGGATTTGAGGCTCGTCGCATCTCCTACAATTCACGCCAAATCGTCAGGCGAATCACCATTGCGGACGGATTCGTCGAGCGTTGCGCTCGCCATCCATGATATTTGAGAGGTGGGACGTATGGTGGAGGCAAGGCGGACAAAGGTGGCCGTGTTGGGGGGCGGCCAGGCGGCATTGACCGCGGCCTTTCAATTGACCGATCCTGGCAATCCGCGGCATCGCGAATTCGACGTCACCGTATATCAGATTGGTTGGCGGCTCGGCGGCAAAGGGGCGACCGGACGCAATACCGACCCCGGTTTCCACGGCCGCATCGAAGAGCACGGCTTCCACAACTGGTTTGGTTTCTATGACAACAGCTTCCGTCAAATCCAGGATTGTTATGCTGAATTGGGCCGCGCGCCGGGAACGCCGCTCGCGACCTGGCAAGAAGCATTCGTTCCCGGCCACGAGTTCGTGTTCATGGAGAGCTTCAACGGCCGCCAGAGCGAGTGGCTGCTTCGCGCGCCGCCCAACGACGATACGCCGGGCCGGGGGCGGGGATTCCTGCCGCTCTGGGAGTATCTCCTCATGCTGGTCGAGGCGTTGCACGATCTTTTCCACGCGCCGCCGGCCGACGATTCTGCAGGCACGGTGCGCGCTCCCACGGTGGCGCGCTGGCACCTGACGGTCGCGCGGCACCTGGCGCGCATGATGAGCCGCCAGCCGGTCGATGAGCGCGCTCGCCGTCACGGGATGGCGCCGGCGCGGCCGCTCGCCGCGCTGGAGAAGGTGCCGCTCGCGCTCCGCCACCTGATCCCTGGGGGCGTCGCGCGCTGGAGCGAGGACGCGATCGGCAAGCTGCTGGTGCGTTCGTTGCGCCTGTTCGCATCGGCGTTGTGGCCGCACGTCAAGGCGCACGTGGACAATGACGAGGTCCGCCGAGGCTGGATCCTCGGCAATTTCGCCTACGGCTGTATCATCGGGATGATCAGCGACGACCTGATTCACCGCGGGCTCGACGCGATCAACAACCAAGATTTTCGTCCCTGGCTCGCGAAGTACGCGTTCCCCGACGGGGATCTCATGATGAATTCGCCGGTCGTGCGGTCCGTGTACGACTCGTCGTTCTCGTACGAGAACGGCGACACTTCGATCCCGCCAGGGGCCACGTTCCCGCCCGCCGCCCAGTACGAAGCGGGCACGGTGCTGCGCGGGATCATTCGCGGTCTGTTCACCTACCGGGGCGCGCTCACGTATCGCTTCGCCGCCGGCACCGGCGACAGCTGCTACGTGCCGATGTACCAGGTGCTCAAGCGGCGCGGCGTGAAGTTCAAGTTCTTCCACCGCGTCGAGGCGCTGCGGCCCGGGGTGGGCCCGGGCCGGCCGATCGATCGCATCACGATCGCGCGCCAGGTCGACCTGCGCGCCGGAGCGGCCGCCGAATATGATCCGCTGACGACGATCAAGGCGCTTCCTTGCTGGCCGCACCGCCCGCTCTTCGATCAGCTGGTCGGGGGCGACGAGCTGGCGCGCGATTGGAAGGACCTGGAGGATCCTCCGGACGATTTTCGCGACGCCGGGCGAGAGGTGCTCGAGCGCGGGCGCGACTTCGACATGGTGGTGCTGGGGATCCCCGTCGGCGCGCACCACGAGATCTGCGCGCCGCTGGTGGCGCAAAGCGGGCGCTGGCGCCGCATGATCGAACGCGTGAAGACCGTGCGCACGCAGGCGCTGCAGACCTGGACGTCGTGCACCGCTGCCGGGCTGGGCTGGGCGGTGCCCGGCCAGGACATTGCATCGGTGCTGTGGGAGTACGATCGCCAGAGCCTGCTCAACGTCTGGGGCGACCTGACCGAGGTCGCGAAGTGGGAAGACTGGCCCGAGGGGCAGTCGCCCGGCAACATCGCTTACTTCTGCGGCCCGATGCGCGACGATCCGCCGCCCGCCGCCGGAGAGGCGCCGCGCGCGCGCCCGACCGCGACCAGCGAGCGGGACAAGGTGCGGCAGGCGGTGCTGAATCTGCTGTCGAACGGCGTGGACGTCATGTGGAAGAACGCCTGCCAGCAGGTCGGCGGGGCGCGCGCGTTTCGCTGGGAGCTGCTCGTCGATCAGCGGCCGGGCGCGCCGCCCGCGGGAGAAGCGCGAATCGACGCGCAGTACTTCCGCGCCAATGTCTCGGACAGCGAGCGCTTCGTCCTGTCGTTGCCGGGCAGCAGCCAGTACCGGTTGCCCGCGAACGATCCGACGGAGTTCTCGAACCTGTACCTCGCGGGCGACTGGACCCAGTGCACCATCAATGCTGGCTGCATGGAGGCCGCGACGATCTCGGGAATGCTGTGTAGCGAGGCGATCTCGGGCTATCCGCTGCGGCATCGGATCTCGGGCGTGGATTTCTGAGCGCTGAACGCGACGCGTCCGCGTCCACGTCCACGCCCACTCAGTGCTCGTTGGCCTCCATCACCCGCAGCACATTGCCGCCCAGGATCTTCTCCACGTCCCCGGGCGAGAAGCCTCGCGCGCGCAGCGCCGCGGTGATCGCCGGCAGCTTGCTGACGTTCTCGAGGCCGACGGGCAGCGCGGGCATACCGTCGAAGTCGCTGCCCAGGCAGACGTGATCGACACCGGCGATCTTGACCATGTGCTCGATGTGGTCGATGAGGCGCGCCAGCGGCACCCGCGGCGTGAGGCGCGCGCCGTCAGCACGGATCTGGCGCCAGGCCGCGAGTCGGTCGGCCGGTCGCGGCCGCGCCCAGATCGCCGACTCGCGCTCGTGAAAGGCCTCGTCGAGGAACGAGGCGCCGAAGTTCACGCAGGCGGCGCCGCCGTTCTTTGCCACCGCCTTGAGCATGGCGTCGGTCATGTTGCGCGGGACGTTGGTCAGCGCGCGCGAAGACGAATGCGACGCCAGCACCGGCTTCTGGCTGGCGCGGATCGCGTCCCAGAACGTGGGATCGGAGACGTGCGAGATGTCGACGATGACGCCGAGCTTGTTCATCTCCACGATGACGTCGCGGCCAAACGGGGTCAATCCGCGCACGTCGCCGTCGTCGCTGGACGAGCCGCCGATGTCGTTGCTGGTCGACCAGGTCAGCGTCATGTAGCGGGCCCCGCGTGCCGCCAGCGCGCGCAGGCGGTCGAGCTGCGTCGCCGGATCGGCGGGGCCGAGCACGTGCCCGCCTTCGACGCCGATGAGCGCGCTCAGGATCCCGGCGGCGGCGTTGGCGCGCACCTCGGCGGCGGTGCGCGCGACCCGCATGCGCTGCGGGTTGGCGCGCGCCACGCGCTCGACCGCGCCGATCTGGCGGAGCGCCTCGGTGTAGTACTCGGCGGGCTTGAACGCCTTCGGGAAGACGAAGATCGAGAAGAACTCGGCGTCCAGGCCGCCGGCCGCGACCTTGGGCAGGTCGAGATCGAGATCCGGCTGCGCGCGCGCGAGGTCCATGCCGAAGTAGGTGAAGGCCTGCGTGGTGTCGGCGTGCGTGTCGATCACGATCGCGCGCCGGTGGAGCTCGGCGTCGCTGGGCGCGGGCAGCGCCGCGGTCGCTGCCGGCGTGGGCGCGCCGCCATCGGGCGGCGCCGCGGTCGCCGCCGGCATGGGCGCGGCGGCGAGCAGCCAGGCGCCCGCCACCAGCGCGCGCATCCACGAGATCGGTGACATTTGACGGCAGCGTGGGTTGATCATCGGCGCGTCGAAGGTAGCGCAGCACGGGCGTGATTTGCGCGCTTTCCGCGCCGGTCGTAAAACGGCGATCATGAAGTTGCAAAGACGGGGCTTTCTTTCGGGCACGCTCGCCGCCACCGGAGCCGCGCTGGGAGTGCGGGGCCGCGCGCTGGCCGCGAATGCGGCCGCCGTCGCCGCGCGGTCGTCGGGCGCGCACGGCGCCGACCTGTCGTCCTGGCGCGTGGTGCGCGATCAGTTCCCGCTCACGCGCGAGCGGATCAACCTGGCGATGATGCTGCTGGCGTCGCACCCGCGGCCGGTGCGCGACGCGATCGACCGCCACCGCCGCGGCTTCGACGACGATCCGGTCACCTATTTCCACGAGAACGTCGAACGCTGCGAGCGCGCGCTGCGCGAGTCGGCGGCGGGCTATCTCGGCGCCAGCGCCGACGAGGTCGCGATCACCGGCAACACCACCACCGGCCTGGCCATGCTGTACGGCGGGTTGCCGCTCGCGCGCGGGCAGGAGATCGTCACCACCACTCACGACCACTACGTCACGCACGAAGCGATCCGCCTGCGCTCGGTCCACACCGGTGCGCCGTTTCGCAAGGTCACGCTTTACGCCACGCCCGAGACCGCGACCGAGGACGAGATCGTCGCCAACCTGGTCAAGGCCGTCGGCCCGCACACGCGCGCGGTCGCGGTCACCTGGGTTCACTCGTCGACGGGCGTCAAGCTGCCCATCCGGCGCATGGCCGACGCGCTCGCCGGCCTGAACCAGCGCCGCGGCGAGGCCGACCGCGTGCTCCTGTGCGTCGACGGCGTGCACGGCTTCGGCGTCGAGAGCGAGACCATGGCGGAGCTCGGCTGCGACTTCTTCGTCACCGGCTGTCACAAGTGGCTGTTCGGACCGCGCGGCACCGGCCTGGTCTGGGGGCGCGCCGAGGCGTGGAAGGGGCACGCGGGGTTGATTCCCACGTTCGATTGGGGCGCGTTCGAGCTGTGGATGCGCGGCGAGCCGCCGGATGCGTTGCCGCCCGGGCCGCGCACCACGCCGGGCGGCTTCCAGTCGTTCGAGCACCGCTGGTCGCTGCCGGAGGCGTTCGCGTTTCACCAGCAGCTTGGCCGCGCGCGCGTCACCGCGCGCATCCACGAGCTGGCGCGTCACTGCAAAGAAGGGCTGGCGGCGATCCCGTCGGTCAAGCTGCACACGCCGCGCGCCGACGCCCTGTCCGCGGGCCTGGTCTGCTTCGAGGTGGCGGGCAAGACGCCGAAGGCGGTGGTCGACCACCTGGCGACGCGCAAGATCGTCGCGAGCACGACGCCCTATGCGACGTCGTTCGCGCGCTTCTCGCCCAGCCTGCTCAACGCGCCCGAAGAGGTCGACCGCGCCGTCGCCGAGGTGCGTGCGTTTGCCGTCTGATCGCGCTCGTCAGAGCGTGCCGCGCAGGCTCGACCACCAGTAGCCGATCCACTCGTGCAGCGCGTAGTCGGCGCGCAGGAACCCTTCGGCGCGTGGGACCGCGTCGCCGGAGGTCCACTCGGCGTTCGCGCGCGTGAAGTCCGTCGCCGCCGCGATCGGGTTCAGCCCCTGCTTGCGGCACAGCGCCAGCGCGCGGCGCATGTGCGCCGCCGAGGTCACGAGCAGGAACGGCGACTGGGCGACCAGCGGCGGCAGCAGCGCCGCCTCGTCGGAGGTGTCGTTCGAGCGCGCTTCCAGCGTGATGCGCTCGCGCGGCACGCCCATGATCATCGCCGTCTCCGCCAGCGCCTCACCCTGGCCCACCCCGTCGGAGACGATGAGCCGCGCCGCCGGCAACAGGCCCGCGAGGCGCACGCCCTCTGTCAGCCGCACGATCCCGTTGGCGCTGAGGCGATCGTTGGGCGGCAGCGTCTTGTCGGTGCGAAAGCCCGAACCGAGGACGACGATCGCGGTTGGCGCCGGCGTCATGGCGGTGACCTCCTCGGCGGTGAGCGGCGCGAAGGGCCGTTCCAGGGGCAGGATCAGCGGCCCCGAGAACACGTCGTAGCCGCCCATCAGCATCATCAGCGCCGCCAGCGACGAAAGGATGCGCCCCAGCCGTTGCCGCTGGGTGAACCAGAGCAGCAGGAGACCGCAGATCAGTAGAAGCAGCGCGATGGGGAACGGGAGCAGGAAAGCCCCCAGCAACTTCTTCAGGACCATGCGCCCATTCTATTCGGATGGGCTGGCCGGGAGCGGGGCTTTCTGCGGGGCGTTGGCCTTCACCATGCGGTCGATGAAGTAGAGCATGAGGACCGTGACCGCCATCGACGAGATCACCACGTACCCGAGCGTGTCGTAGCGCGCCAGCTTCCCGCCGGCCGCCACGACCACGATCAGACCCGCGACCCAGGACGCGACCCCTCCGGCGACCGACTGGAGCGACGAGTTCACCGCCATGAACGACCCGCGGTGGGCCGGATCGGGCACCGCCGACATGAGCGCGCTCGCCGAGATCATCCGCGAGGTGATGCCGATGAACAGCAGCACGTTCACGACGACGACTTCCAGGATCGGGGTCACGCCGAGGTGGGTGTAGATGACAATCATGATCGTCGAGATCATCGAGCCAGCCACGAACAGCGGATACTTCCCGATGCGGTCGCTGAGCTTGCCCACCAGCGGGCCGGCGAAGAGCGAGCAGAGGCCGGTGATGAGGTAGATGAGCGGCAACTTCTGGATCGGAATTCCGACGTTGTTGACGGTGAAGGCGCTGCCGAACGGCATCAACATGAAGCCGCCGGTCACCAGCAAAGTCGTCGTCGCGAAGGCGCGCAAGTAGCGGATGTTGGCGACGGTCTTGATGAGGTGGCCGAACGCGCCGCCCTCCGGGCGCTGCAGCTTGAGGTGGCCGTCGATCGGTTTCATGTACACCGCGATGAGCACGCCGGCGACCGAGGCGAAGGCGACGATCATCAGAAACGGCGCATGCCAGCTCCACAGGTTGGAGAGGTAGAGTCCGAGCGGAATGCCCATGACCTGGCTCGCGGCGAACGACGTCTGCACGACGCCCATGACCCGCCCGCGCAGGTTCAGCGGGAAGAGGTCGGCGATGATCGCGAACGAGATCGATCCGATCACGCCGCCGAAGAAGCCCGTCACCATGCGCGCGGCCAGCAGGAATCGGTAGGTGGTGGCGATGCCGCACAGCAGGGTTCCCAGGACGAACCCGGCGTAGAAAAAGAGCAGCAGCCGCTTGCGATCGAAGCGGTCGGCGAACCCGGCCGCGAGAAAGCCGGCGATGCCGGCGCTGAACGCGTAGACCGACACGACCCGGCCGAAGGCGGATGTCGAGATGTGCAGGTCGCGCATCAAGAACGCGCCCAGCGGCGACAAGATCATGAAGTCGAGGATGATGGTGAACTGGAGGAAGGCGAGGATCGCGACGATCACCTTCTGGTAGGGCGTGAACGCCGGCCCGGCGGCGGCGGCCGGCGGCGAGGCCGCAGGCGAGGTCGCAGAATCGGAGGTCAGGACCGGCTTGACCGCGGTCTCTGGCGAGGTGGGGATGGTGGTGCTGGAGGTCGACATGTATTGCCTTGGTTATTGCCTTGCGTTTGTTTCAGGAGCGAGCGCCTTGAGCACCAAGCTCAAGGTGCGGTTGAGAATTTTTTCGTCGAGCGCGAACGGGCCCGTTCCGGGCAGGCCGCGCCCGTGCATGTGGAACTTGACCAGCTGGTAGAGCGGCGCGAACGCGATCGCCCAGTAGACCTCGACGGGCACCTGCACCAGCTCGCCGCGGCGGATGCAGCCTTCGACGAACGTGCGCAGCGTGTTGCTGAACGGGTTGTTGCGCGCGCTCTCGCGCGCGTAGAACGGCGAGTAGCGGATCTGCTCCATGAAGTGCATCCGCTTGGGGTTGGACAGGCAGTAGCGCGCGCGGTTGATCCACTGCAGGCGCAGCCCGTCGGCGAACGACATCTCGGGATCGAAGCCCGCGAGCGTGAGCTCGGCCATCTTGGATTGCTCTTCGCGAAAGAGGCTGACGATGAGATCGTCGCGGTTCTTGAAGTAGATGTAGATGGTCGCGGGAGATATCCCCGCGGCCCTGGCGAGCTTCTGCATGCTGAGCCCGTCGAAACCCTGCGCGACGATCATGTCGAGCGCATGCTCGCGGATGGCGAGCTCCTTTTCGGGGTCGCGGACTCTCATCGCCGGCGCCTATAAATAAACGAACGTTCACTTTAGGGCAAGCGACAACTTCGAAACAGCGGCGTCCGCGCGCGATCGAGGATGAAAGAATGGCCCTCGCGCCCGTTATGAGCGTGTGAACCGGTGGTGGCTTGGTGCTTTGGTCGGCTTGGCCGTGTCGGGCGGTTGGCTCGAGACGGCGCGCGCACAGGATGCGCCCTTCGTGCTCGGTGCGCGCGAGCCCGACCCGAGCGTGGAGATCGATACGTCTCTCTGGGGAAGGAGCTACTCGATTCAATGTCCCCAGCTACAAATTGGCGGCACCCAGGAAGGCCTGGACCTCGACATGACGCGCTTCCTGGCGCCGCTGCGCAACGATGGATCGCCGTACTCGCTGCGCCCTTATCTGCAGCGGATCAGCTCGCTATCCCTATCGGCGGGCATCAATCACTTTGCGACTCACAACCCCTTCGGCGCCCCGGACCGAACGGACACCGGGAGCGGTGTCGGCGGCTCGTTGAATATCTACGTCAAGCGCTGGTTGGCGCTGACCGCCAACCTCGGATACGGATACGACGTGTTGCATGACGTCGACCTCAGTCAGAGCACGCACAGCGTGTCGGGTGGTGTCGGCGCTGGCTTTCGTGCCGGGGACTGGCGCGCCGACATTTCCTACAGCGCCGATACGTATCACCCGTCGGGATCCTCCTGGGCATCACCGCGGCGGTTCGCGTCGCTTTCGTTATTCGGCGTGATCGCGCGACGGATGAGGGTCAGCGTTTCCGGCAACACCATTCCAGGCGGCGGCGCGGGAGGGCTGGGCGTCGAGTACTTTCCGTCGCCGGAGCTCGGCGTTTTCGGCAGCGGGTCGGCGAGCACCGGCCGTCTTTACCAGAACCCAAGCGCCCTGACGTCCACTCGATACGTTGGCACCGTGGGGATCGCCGGCTGGGTCGACGCCTCCTCGGGCATCGTCGGGAGTTACACGCGGACCTCCGAGCACGTGCCGATGCAGGTCATCGACACTCTCGACTACAACGACGACCAGACCAGCAACGAGCTTTCTCTGCAGATCTACGTTCGCTTTCCGTAGGCGCGCGAATGCGCGCGCGCGTCGTCCCCGCTCGGTTTCAGTGTTGGCCCGCATTCGGTTCGGCCCGCGCGGGATCTAGGTTGGATGAGGACCGTTCTCGACGGAGGCCAACCTGAGGCATACATCGACATCGTTCGCGACCGGTACATCGCCTGCGCCGGCGATGCCGGCGCCCGGCGCGTCGCGCGCGTTGCGCCGGCTCGAGGTCTTTCTCGATGTGATCTACGGCCTGCTCGCGTTCCACATGCTGAGCTACCTGCCGCCCGTGCGCGACATGAGCTGGGCCGGCCAGCCGCTCGGGCTGCTCGGCGCGCTCACCGGCAACCGCCGCGAGCTCTGGCGCGCCGTCATGGGCATGGGCGTGACCGCGATCTGCTGGCGCGTCACCGCCTCGCGGCTCGCCCGCCTGCGGCTCACCGACGGCGTGCACACGACCATCGCGTTGGCGCAGTCCGGTCTGCTGTGCTTCTTCGTCTACTTCGCCATCTGCGATCCGACGCTGACCGGCGGCCCGTCGTCGCGCGCGCTCCAGTGCGGCAGCGTGGCGCTGGCCGCGGCGGTCGGCCACCTGGGCTGGGTCTATGCGCGCTGGCGCGGCTTCATCGACGTCGCCACCCAACCGCGGCACATCCAAGCCATCGAAACCAGCGCGCGCACCGAGATCGCGACCGCCGTGTTGAACACGCCCCTGTCCTGGGTCGGGCCAACGTGGTGGACGCTCGGTTGGGTGATCCTGCCGTTGCTGATTCGCCAGTTGTTGCCGTCGGCGCCGTGCAAATAGCGGCAGACCAGTGTGTTTCGCAGTATCTTCGCGCCCATGGCGACAGGGTGGAAGGTGGCGATGACGCTGGCGATCACCGCGGTGGCTTGCAGCTCGCAGGAGCAGCCCGGGGGCGGCGGAGGGGGCGGTCGAGTCTCCATCACCAGCGACGGCGGCCTCGACCGAGCGGCAGTGACGCCGTCCGGTGCGTCGTCGTTGCCGTCAGGATGCGCCGCCCTGAAGCCGTCGTCGGCGCTCATCGCTGACTTCTCGGACGCCAACGACCTGGCGTTCGGTGTCTACGGGGTCAATAGCGTGTTCGGCCAGACCTTCGCCGATCGGTATCTGATTGAGGACTTCTCCGCACTCAGCTGGCACATCACCGGCCTGGTTCACACGGCGGGAGCGCGCTTCGGCCTCGAATGGTTCTGCTCGAGCGGCACCGGCCCCACGACGGGAGACTGCGTTCTCGACGTGTCCGCCTACGCAGGAATCCAGTTCACCATTCGCGGCGACGCCGGACCTGATCACGCCGTCGACCTTCAGCTCGGACAGCCCGCGGATGAAGCAGTCATCACCAATCCAGGGTGTGGCGCTTGCTTCCCGTCCGATGCGTGCGTCAATCCGCAAGTCACGATCGACCTCGGAAGCGGCAGCTCGCCGATGACCGTTACCCTGCTCTGGAGCAACATCGCGGGCGGTGCTCCGCGCGCCGTCCTCGATGGCCAGCTGCTCAGCAGCTTCGCCTGGCACCTGCACGACTCGCCGGCCGATTCCAACGTGCCAGTCGGCGGGGATCCCTCCGTCGGCGTCGGCGCCTATGCGGTCGATCTGACCATCGACGACATTCGCTTCATTCCCCTGGGCGCGCGCTGACGAAGTTGGGTTGAGCGCGATTCGTCGCGAAGGGGCGTGCGAGCCCGCCGATGCGGACACGGGTGCTCGTGGCGTGTCTGGATCCCAGACATTGAGACGTGGCGGCGCAGGGAACGGTGGTGATACGCTCGCGCCGAATTGCACGACATGGAGGGACAATGCGCGGACAGGGAATGATGTGGGCCGTCCTCGTTGCGACGGCGCTTTCAGGCAGCAACGCGTTCGCCCAAGGGGCCACTGCGCCCGCGACGATCCCGCCGTCCGCGGGGGTCGCGGCGCAAGCGGATCTGGATCTGTGGAAGGAAGGGGCCGAGGCCATGCCCTTCCTGGGCATGAACTCGATCGCCGGGGACGCCGGGAAGGGGTATGGAGTCGGTTTCCGCTTCGGGTCCCTGTTCGGACTCCGTTTCGCACAGAACTGGTCCGTGAGCGGCCAGGTGGTGCTGGATGTGCTCAGCCCCAATAGCACCCCGGGCCTGGACCGCAGCGGGTGGAACGGCGACTTCGCCGTCGCGCCGCTCTACCATTACCCGCTGGCCCAGGTGGAGCTGGTGGCCGGTCCGACGGTTGGTACGTTCTTTCAGCTCGGGCGCGACAAGACCAGCTTCATGAGCGAGACGACCTGGGCGTACGGGTGGACGATCGGCGCCAATGCGGGCGCGTTCGTGCCGCTGCGCAACCGGAAGGCGCTCGGCGTGTTGTTCAACTTCATCTTGCACGAGCCCCTCAAGGCGTGCGCCGACGCCGGTATGGAGGTATGCGCAACCAGCGGCCTGTCGTCACAGACGATGATCGGCTTTTCGCTGGCCGCCCTCCTCTGATCGCCGCCCGCCTCTCACCCAGCGGCACCGCGAGCTCACGAGCCGCTCTCGATACCACCCGCCCGATTCCCGAGCATCCCGCCGTGCCGGAGACGAGACTTGAACTCGTTGAGCCCTCGCGGGCGGCAAAGGGTACCAATTGTCGTGTTGATGGCCGCCGTCGTCTCGGCGAAGGCCAGAAAGAGGGCCAAGACAGCACAGGTACGCAACTAAGCCGGGGTGGCGAAACGGTAAACGCGGCGGACTTAAAATCCG
Source organism: uncultured Myxococcales bacterium (assembly GCA_964571275.1). GTDB lineage: Bacteria > Myxococcota_A > Polyangia > Fen-1088 > Fen-1088 > DASRQZ01. The sequence goes on along the minus strand of CAZNCQ010000033.1, from coordinate 20,499 downwards.
CTGCCGCGAAAGCGGCTTACGGGTTCAAGCCCCGTCCCCGGCACGGATTGTCGGCTATTCCGTCCTGGCCGGGAACGCCCGCCTGGAAGCGACCGGCGGAGCGAGACGTCTCCTCGCCCGCGACTCGCGTCACGGGAGCGGGGCCTCTACGCGCCGCACGACGCGACTCGCAGTACGCGCTTTCAGCGGCGGCGGCCGGTGGGAAGCGTAGCGCGCACCGCAGCGGGCAGACGATCGCAGAGTATCTGCCGAAGGCGCTGCTGAGCGCGGAAGATACGCGCGGCTACTGTGTTGGAGGGTAACTTCAAACGACGTGCGATCTCGGCGAAGTGCAGTCGTTCCTGCCACCGTAGACGGATCGGCTCTGCGAGTCGTGGGTCCAGCGACGCAATCGCCTCGTCTACGTCCTCGGGCTCGATCCATCGCCAAAGCTCCGGGTATGTCGACCCTGGAGCCCGGAGTGACTGCCATTGCCTGCGGGTGAGCCACGCTCGAAGGTTCTTCATGGCGGCCATCCCGTCTTCTAACGGATTCGCACGCCGATCTTCCACGGGGTCTCAGATGACGAACTCGCGAGCCATCCGGCACGCAGCGTCGTCGCTGTACGGTTGCTCTTGTTCCCGGTCCGCGGGGTTTCTAAGCTTCGGGCCCATGACCAACCGAGCGCTCTACCGCGGTCGACTGATCGATCATCTGCACCTGGTCGTACGGGACCTGGCGGCGAGCCGGCGCTTCTACCAAGCCGTGCTTGGCGTGCTCAACATTCCGCTGGTCGAAGGACCGGATTTCTTCTGGGCCGACGAGCTCTTCGTCTCGTCGCCGGAATCGCGCGCCGCGAGGGGCGAGCTGACCGGCCGGATCCACCTGGCGTTTCAAGCGCCCGATCGGGCGACTGTCGATCGCTTTCACCCGGCGGCTTTGGCGGCGGGCGGAAAAGACAACGGCGCTCCCGGCGAGCGTCCCTACCACGCCGGCTACTACGCCGCCTTCGTCCTGGACCCCGACGGCAACAACCTCGAGGTCGTCCACCACGGACCGGCCCGGCGCTCGGCCGACGCGATCGAGCTCGCGTTCTAGTCCGCGCCCGCGCTACTCGACCGGGACGGGCCCGGCCGGATAGCGCGCGATCCGCTTTTCGCCCCGGATGACGATGCCGAGCTGGTCATAGACGACCCGCCGGCCAGCCTCGAGATCGTAATCGTGCCACCGTTCGATGAACTCATCACGCGACAGGTAGCCATATCCGGTGCGAATCGACGGGTCCATCACGTAGACACGCTCGGTGTCGAGCCCAACGAGGACGACGTAGTGCCCGTCTTCCCAGTGGGTTCGCCAGTTTGCCACCGGGCTCGACGCCCAGGCCTGCAGCGCCACGATGACGACGGCGCCGTGCGAGAGCGCGCGATCGAGATCGGCCAGGGCGAGGCCGGTGCGCGGATCCGCGGACAGGCCGAAGCGCCGCGCCTCGGCGACGATGTTGACGACGCGGGTGCCGCTCTCGGGGGTGGCCCCCATGTCCTGGTCGAGCTGCGACTCGGGCCCGTCGAATACGCCGAAATACAATAACGTCGCCATCAAGGCCGCGCCTCCGCAAGTCCAGGGCCAGGCCTGTGACACCAGCGGCACCGGGAGGAGATCGGGCGCGGGCGCGCCGCGCCGCGAGCGCTCAACGGCGGATGGAGCCTCCGCGGATGGCACAAAGAAGAAGGTCGGCAGAACGAAAAGGGCGACCCCCGCTCCCGTCGCAGCGACCTTGGCGCGCCTGTGAAATGGCATGTCCAGCCATTCAAGTTGTGTCCGGCGCGCGCGCGGCCAAGGCACCCGTGCGAATTTCTGGTGCCCGCCCCAGCGCATCCGGTCGCGAAAGCGGCGATCTCGCAAGTCTTTGCGACTTGACTCGAGCGGCTTGCGCGTTGTCGCCGAGCAAGATCCGAGGGCTGACGATCAACAGCGAAGGTCTGTCACCGCAATAGCGCCGCTGCGACCGCATCGACCTGTTCGCCGGTCAGCTCGGGAAACATAGGCAGCGACAACACTTCGTGCGCCGCCCTTTCCGTCTCCGGGAAGTCACCGAGGCGATAGCCGAGACTGGCATACGCTGGCTGCAAGTGGACCGGAACCGGGTAGTGGATGCCGGTCTGTACGCCCTCGGATGCGAGGCGCGCCCGCAAGTCGTCGCGGTTGGGGGTGCGCACGGCATACAGATGATAGACGTGTCGGGCCCACGGCATCGCCTCGGGAATCTGAACGACGTCGCAGCCGCCGAGGAGCGCGTCATAGCGCCGCGCGATCGTTCGTCGCGCTTCGGTCCAGTCCTCGAGGTGACGCAGCTTCACGCGCAGAATCGCGCCCTGGAAGGTCTCCATGCGATAGTTGAAACCGAAGAGCACGTGGTTGTACTTGGTCTCCTGGCCGAAATCTCGCAGCATGCGCATCGTCTTGGCCAGTGCAGGATCGTTGGTCACCGCGATCCCGCCCTCGCCGTACGCGCCGAGGTTCTTTCCCGGATAGAAACTGAACGCGCCGATCTCGCCGAGTGCGCCGACCCGCCGGTGTTCGTACTCGGATCCGTGGGCCTGGCAGGCGTCCTCGACTATCGCGAGACCGTAGTGTCTCGCAATGTCCAGGATCGGGTTCATGTCTGCCGGTTGGCCATAAAGGTGAACCGGCAAGATCGCCTTGGTACGGGGCGTGATGGCCGCCGCCAGGCGATTCGGATCCATGTTGAACGTACGCGGATCGATGTCCACCAGCACCGCGCGGGCGCCGGTGTACAGGATGGCGGCTACGGTCGCGACGAACGTGTGGGGAACCGTGATGACCTCGTCCCCGGGGCCGACGCCGAGCGCCAGCAGCGCGACGTGCAGCGCGCTCGTGCCGGAGTTGACGGCGACGCCGTGCGCCGCCCCGACGTAAGCGGCAAATTCCTGCTCCAATCGATCGACCTCTTCGCCGAGCACGAACCGCCCGGCGTCGAGCACGCCGGCGATCGCCGCGTCGAGCTCGGGCCGGATCGAGGCGAGCTGGGCGGTGAGATCGACGAACGGGATGTCCCTAACCTGCATGGCGCCTCACGAGCTCGGACGAGCGTTGCTTCGTGCACCAGTCGGCCCAGGCGTTGGTGCATGCTTGTTCGAAGTTGCGAGCGAAGCGCGGTGCGGAGAGACCGTTCGAATAGGCGCGGACGTGATCGCGCAGCAGGGGCCTCACGTCGAGCAGCCGCTTCGGATAGCAGGACAGGCGAATCGCCTGCTCGATGTACGCGTCGCGGTCGCGCACGACGAAGTCGTCGAGGCCGCAATCCACCATCATGGCGGCCGTGCCGTTTGCGTAATACCGGCCGCGAAACGTCAGCGTTGGAATGCCCTGCCAGACGGCGTTGAGCGCGGTCGTTCCGGTGCCGTAGTTGTAGGTGTTGAGACAGAGATCGACCGCGGCGTAGCGGTTCATCATCTCGTCGAAGGGGTGGTCCTCCTCGCAGAAGATCCGCTCCCAGCCGATCCGGTGCTTGGCCATGACGCGGGCCAATCGCGCCCGGAACCGGGCGCTGGTCGAGTTCATCGCCTTGATGAACAGGCGGGTGTGCGGGGCGCGCGCCAGAATTTGCGCCCAACCGTCCAGCACCACGTCATTGATCTTGAAGAGCGCCGTGAAGGATCCGAAGACGAACGAATCGGAATGGAGGCATGGGGGCGGCGCGACCTGATGACGATCGGACAGCTCGTAGCACAGGGGGGCCCCGCCGGGAATTTCGACGATGGTCTCGGTGAACAGATCGTCGGCCTCCGGGCCCAGGGTGCGCCGGTCGGTGAAGAAGTACTGCACGGTGTCGAGGCCGGAGCTGATGGGGGTGTTCCACCAGCCGGCCTGCACGGGCGCGGCCCGCATCCCGAAGACTTCGATTGGAAAGTCCTCTCGGAGGATTCCATTCAGGTCGAAGAGCAGGTCGATCTTTCGACCGCGAATGGTGTCGCACACCGCCTGCGCCGAGCAGCCGCGCAGGACGACGTGCTCGTCGCACACCTGATCGAGCAGCGGATTCCCCGCCTGGTCGAGGCTGAAGAACGACGTGTGGAACCGCGAGCGGTCGAGGGCGCGGAACATCGGAACCAGACTGAGCTCGACCGGCTTGAGATTCGAGTAGGTGCACAGAAAGCCGAGCCGTAGCTTTCGATCCGAGCGCGGGTCGACGGCGGACAGATCCAGCGTCGCGGGGCCGCTGAACCGGCGCCGAAGGAGCGCGTGCAGATCGGTGACGGCGTTCTTCACTGCGGCGCGATGCTCACCGGCCAGCGAGATCAGACAGCGGAGGTACGCCATCTGCAGCACGACGCTGCTGGCTCGACCGAGCTCCTCTTCGAGCAGCGGCAGGGCGCGGTCCGACTCGCCCCACCACCAGTAATGGCTGGCGATGTCGCGAACCACGTCGGCCTCGGGCCAGGCGTACGCGCGGGCGATCGACGAGATGGTCTCGTCGCCGCGCTCGAGGGCGGCGATCGCAGCGGCGACGTCCAGCTTGGCTCCGGTCTCACCGCTCATTCGTGCTGCCGCAGCTTCACGAACTCGGCGTAGTCGCGAAAATAGTCATCCGAAAGGTAACGGGCCGACGCCAGGACCATGCACACCGAGTTCGAAGAGAAATTGTTGAGCACGCGCCAGATCATCGGGCAGATGTAGAGGCCATAGTGCGATCGGTTGAGGTGGACTTGCTTCTGCGCCCGCCCATCATCCAGCACGACGTCGAAGCTGCCTGACATCGCGATGATGAATTGATGCAGCCCGCGGTGTGCGTGCCCGCCGCGCTCCGATCCCCCGGGCACGTCGTAGATGTAGTAGACGCGCTCGATATCGAACGGGACGTGGTCGTTGGATTCGATGAAGGTCAGGTTTCCGCGCGGGTCATGAATCTTGGGCAGATCGATGATCCGACAGGTATCCACTGCGTAGAGCGTTTGCGGGCGACGCAGCGGTACCGGAAGCGGCATGTGACACGGCGCTGCACCTCACGTGCCAGCGACGCCGCCGCATGTCCATGGGCCCGCGTTCTGCCGGAGTCAGTTCCATGGCGCGACGCGCGTCAGGCCGCTGGCGGTCGCGCGCGCCGAGCGGCGGATCCTCAGCGCCGGCGAACCTCGGCGAACATCTCGGCGCCCATGTCGGGCAAGTAGGTGGACATGCGCTCCAACCCCACGACGAGCTCGGGTGGCAGGATCTTCTCGTCGATGAGGCGCTCCATCTGGGCGTGGGTGAAGGGCTTGACGAAATAGGTCCCGAAGCGAATCAGCTCGAAGCCCGCGCTTACCAGCATCGCCTCGAGCGTGGCCCGATCGAAGCGCGTCGTGCGTTGAAAGGTCTTTTCGGTCTGCGACGGCTCGAACAGATCCGCGATGAGGCCCATCTCGCGCGCGAGCAGGCGATGAAACGAGTAAACGTTGGGGACGTTGAAATGGAGCACGGTCGCGGGCTGCGCGAGCGCATGGAGCGCGCGCAGGAATCGCTCCGGATCGCCGACCTCGTGCAGGAGGCTCGAGACGACGACGAAGTCGAGCGGCGCGGTCTCGGCAAGCTGGTGCGCGACCTCTTCGAGGAACCCCTGAACGACCACGACGTCCGCCCGTCCGGCCGCGAGCGCGCGCGCGTTGGCGACGAACTCCGGCGACGGCTCGACGACGGTCAGGCGCTGAAACTCACTCCAGTAGGCGAGCAGCGGCTCCAGGCCGCAGCCGACCTCGAGCACGCGCCCGTGCGGATGGCGCTCGAGCGACGCGATGACCTGCCGGCGCCGGATGGCGACCAGCGTGGCCTCGAACCACCCTGGGCCGCGGCCACGGTACTGCGCCGCGTACTTCTCCGTGTAGTCACGAATATCCATTCAGAGGCTCATCTCGTAGTAGTCGTGCGCGACCGCGCGCGCGCCGAAGCCTTCCTTCTGGGCGATGAGGCCCTCGTTGAGCGTTCGGCCTCGGTCTTCGTTGGAGATCCCGAAGTCGAACCAGGCCTTGTGTGCGTAGTGCCGCGTGACCAGTTGCTCGAAGATGAGGTCCAGGCACCCGAGGTCGCGGCCCGCCTCCGTCGCCGCGATGTACTGGGCGTGTGCCACCCGCGCCGACTCGTAGACGACCACGCCGCCCACCAGCTCGTCGCCGCGGAAGCCGGCGAAGAGCGCGATCTCGTCCTTGAACCGATCGGCCAGGAGCTCGATCTCGGCCCGGGTGTGCACCGGCCGCGCGCCGTGGCGGCTCGCCAGGTTGGCCTCCAGCGCGCTCCAGAAGGCGCCCCAATCGCCGGAGCGGCGCACCTCGATGCCGGCCTTCTCGGCCTTCTTGATGCCGCGGCGCCGGCGCTCCTGCACGCGCCGCTCGCCGCGCGGGTCGAGGACGGTGAGCACGTCACGCCGCACGAGGCGCGCGCCGAACCGAAAGAGCGCGTACCGGTCCTCCTCGGCGGGGAGCTGGTGATAGATGTGCGGGATCGTGGTGTAGGCGATCGTGGCGATGCCCTCGGCGCGCAGCACGCCCAGCGCCGCCTCGAACAGAGACAGCATCACGGCCGTCGTCATGCTGGCGTCGACGACGAAGCCGCCGTAGGTGAGGCCCGCGTGGCTGGCCAGCGTCGCGGTCGCCTCCTGGCGGGTCGCGGGCAAAAGCGCGATCAGCCGTCCGTCCCCATCCAGAACCAGCCGCGAGGCATCGGGGAAACGATCGGCGTGGTAGTCCATGTATTCGCGGCGGAAGAGAAACGTTCCGTTCTTCGACGTTTGAAGGAAGTCGTTCCAGCGCGCGTGGTCTGCCGGCGTGTAGCCGACGAGCCGGACATTCCCGCTCACCTGGCCGCCCGGCTGGCCGCCGACCTTGCCGCCTGATTGGCCGCTCGCCTGGCCGCTCACTCGACCTTGAAGTACTTGCGCGCGGTCAGCTCCTCGCGCGGCTTCGTGTTTTGCGCGCCGTAGAGGCGATTCTCCTCGGTGCTCTTGAGGATCGTCGCGCCGGCCCCGATGAGGTTGTCGCGGGCGATGGTCACGTTGTTGGCGATCGTCGCGTTGACGCCCAGGAAGCAACTGTCGCCGATGTCGCAGAAACCCGAGACGACCACGTGCGACGAGATGAAGACGTTGTCGCGAATGACAGAATGGTGCCCGATGTGGTTGCCGCTCCACATGACCACGTTGGAGCCAACCTTGACGAAGGGTTGGATGGTGTTGTCCTCGAAGATGAACGCATGTTCGCCGAGCTCGACGTTGCGCCAGACGAACGCGCGCGAGCTGACGTACGACGCCAGCCGATAGCCTTTTCGTTTGGCGTCCGCGGCGAAGCGGGCGCGCAGCCGGTTCATTTGCGTGTAGGTATTGGCGGCGTAAACAGCGTGGTCGTCGGGCGCGAAGAAGCGCTCGACCTCGTCGAACGGCACCACCGGCAGCCCGAACAGCCGCTCCTTCTTCAAGTACTCCCTGTCGACGGTGAAACCGACGACTTCGTAGGCCGAGTCATGCGTGAAGTATTCGTACGCAATCTCGGCGAACGCCGTATCGCCGACGATCACGAGCTTTCCCGTCTTGTCTAACGTCTTGTCCATTCAATCCACCAGACGCGCACAACCGAAGCCGGTCTTTCCATTGCCGTTTCCGTTGTAAAAGAGGTAGGCGTTGCTGCCAGCGCGCACAACGGCCGTGTAGCAGATCATCTCAGAATCCCAGCCCGATGTCGAACGCGCGAGCCCGACCTGGTCGTCGAGGCGGGTCCAACGAAGCCCATCCGGAGATTCGGCGTAGCCAAGGCGATCGTAGCCGACGCCGCCCTGCGGGAGCACCGCGCGGATCGAGTACCACATCCGGTAGCGCGCGCCGTCCTTGATGACCCAGGGGCGCGCGAATCCCTGCTCGGAATCGTCGCCATCGCCGCCATCGTCACGTTGGGCCGGCGCCAGGCAGACGGCGCCGCTCGCGGGCCACGACACGCCGTCGCTGGATTCACAGTGGCGAATCGCGTAGCGGGAGTAGACCTTGCCGTCGCTCGTGCGGTGCCAGCCTTCGCCGGAGACGTACCACATCCGATAACGCCCGGATTCGCGCATGACGAACGGGGCGGTGCGCGTGAAGGGCTCGGCCGCCGAGCGCTCGAGGATCGGCACGTCGGACAATCGCTGGAAGGTTCGCCCTTCGTCGACCGAGCGAGCCAGCCCCGCAAAGAGCAGGATCGGGACGCGGCCGGCCCGTTGATAGCCAACGTAGTAAAGCCGGATCTCATCATTGTGCGCGACGACGCACGACGCATTGACGCCGGAATCATTGAAGGTGCCGAGCTTGCCGGTGTCCAGGATCGGCTCCTGCGAACGCGCGACGATGCGCGTCGGATCCTCCGGGTCGAGATCGACATACCCGACGCGCGCACAGTTGTCTGCGTCCGTGCTGGCGTAATAGACGCGTAACGCTCCGCCCGGCGCCGAGAACGAAGGATCGGGCGTGGGCAGCATGCAGTATTCCTGGGACCACCACCGCTCCGGATCAGGAGCCAAGATCCGGCCGAGCTTCACGGCCCTCATGGCATTCCGCCGCGAGCCGCCGCCGGATGGAAGTCGAAGGTCAGAGACACGCCGAGGCGATGGTATCACCGAGCCGCGCCGACCGACAAGGCGGCGGCGCGCGCTCGGTGGCCTCGCCAGCTATCAAATGTACTGGGCGATCCAATCCCCGGTCACCTGCCGTGTGGTGACGTTGAGGCGGTTCCAGAGATTAGCGACGGCGATCGCGGTCACCAGGGCAGCGAGCGCGGGCTCGGCGAAGTGCCGCGAGGCTTCCTTCCACACATCGTCGGGTACCGCATCGGCGCGGTCGCTGAGTCTCGTCTCGGCCTTCTGCACGACATCTTCGACATGCCGTTCGAGGAGACCGCGCCCATCGTCCAGCGCACCCCGGATGCGGCTCGCCAGCTTGCCAGCCGCGGGCGCCGGCGCGTTCAAGCGCGGAACACCGTCCCCGACGCGGACGCGGAGACTCAACGAAGCGTGGTCGATGCGTTTCTCGCGGCTGCCCATGACGGGGACTTCCACAGGCTGGTCGCGGTCCTCGACCCGGAGGTCGTGCTCCACAGCGACGCCGGTGCGTCGCGGGCCGGCACCGAGGTCCGCGGCGCGGAGGAGGTGGCGCGTCGAGCGCGGTCCTTCTCACAGATCGGTTTGCTGAGGCGCCCGGTGCTCGTCAACGGCGTCGCCGGCGCGGTCTGCTTGCTCGACGGAAAGCCGTTCTCGGTCATGGCCTTCACCATTCGGGGCGGGAAAATCGTCGAGATCGACATCCTTCGCGACCCGCAGCGGCTCAGGGAGCTCGATCTGACGGGGCTGGATCGCTAGCGTGCATTCCCGGTTGGCATATAGTGGTCGTCGATGGCAGCGCGGCTCGCCGCAATCGCTGGCAGCGTCGTCCTGCTCGGCGCCTGCGCCGGAAACAAGACGTCGTCGACCGTGGATGGCGGCGGCGGCGACGACGCGGACTCCGTTTGCGAACCGCTGGATGCGGACCGTGGCGCGTGCGTGCGCCCGCTCGACACGCAGCTCTGCGCAGCGACCTGGGACGATCGACCGGCGCCGATGTGCGGGTTGCGCATCTACGAGGGCCCCGGCGCGGGATACCTGCTGCAGTACATCAGCTACAGCGACATTCCGCCCGTCGGCGGACCGACCTGGATGTGCATCTACGACGCCGGCTCTCACCAGCTTGCGGGCGCGTGGGCGCTCGACCACTACCCGCGCTGGTGCTGCGGATACTCGCTGGACCTGTTCGAGGGCGTCGCCACCAACGACATCGCCAACCTGGCGGCATCGATGGCGACCCATCCCGCCTGCCCCGACGCCGGTCCGTGAACGGAGTCCGAGCGGCCGGGTCCGCTACATCCGGGCGAAGAAATCCAGCGTGCGCTGCCAGGCCAGCGCCGTCGCTCCGGCGTTGTAGCGCGTGGGGATCTCGACGTCGATTGCGGTCTCGTTGCCGAACGCGTGCTTCGCGTTGTAACGGTGAATTTGAAAGCGCACGCCGGCGGCCACGAGCTTCTTTTCCAGCGGCTCGACGCCCGCGATCGGGAAGAACGCGTCCTCGGTGGCGAAGTGGCACAGCAGCGGTGCCTTGATCTTGGTTGCGTCGAGGTACTCGAGCGGCGGATAGCCGTACCAGCACGCGACGGCGTCAGCTTCGGGCACGTTCGCGGCCGCGAGCAAGGACAGCGCGCCGCCCATGCAGAAGCCGTTGATGCCGACCTTGCTGCTGCCGCGCTTCAAATACGCCACTGCGCCGTGCACGTCCTGGCCGGCGGCGTCGCCGAAGTTCAGGTTGCTCATGAGGTGCTCGGCTTCCTTGGCCTCGACGGTGACGGTGCCACGAAACAGATCCGGCACCAGCACGCGGTAGCCGGCGGCGGCGAACCGTTCGGCAACACCCTTGATCTGCGTGTTCACGCCCCACCACTCCTGAATGACGACCAGTCCCGGGGCGCCGTCGCCCGCTTCGGGCTCGACGTAGTAGCCGGAGATGCTCTTACCGTCGGGTCGAGGAAACTGGATCACTTGCGCCATGACGATCCTCCTTGTTCCGGCGGGAGCGTGCTTCAAATCGCCGGCGCGGGGAAGCGCGTTCTACGCGGCTTTGCGTGAAGGGTGCGAACGTGCGCGCCGATCGTGGCGGCGCGCACGCCGCACGTCGCGATTTGCGCGTGTTCAGTCGTGGCCGCGACCTGCAGGGGCGCGGCCCAGCTAGCCGTGCGCGATGCGGGGCGCCGCGCTCGCCGTGGCGGCAAACGCCAGCTTGCGGCGATATTCGCGCTGCAGGAACAGGAGGTTCAACGTCATCTGCAGGAACACGCAGCCGACGGCCAGGTACCAGATCCAGTTGAGCGCGAAGCCGGTCATGCGCGAGAAGGCCACGGCCGGGATCACGATCAGCGTCGTGCGAATGAACGAGCTCAGGAGCGGCGGCAACGTGTTGCCGAGCGCCTGGAACATGCTGGAGCTCACGAACACGATCCCGGACGGGATGAAGTTCCAGGCGACGATGCGCAGATATTCGCCGCCGACCGCGAGCACGCCGGGATCGCGCGAGAAGATGCCGACCAGGGTTTCGGGGATGATCCGACAGATCAGCGCGCACCCCGCCATTCCGATCGACACCATCAACACGCCGACGCGAAACGTGCCGCGCACGCGGTCGGCGTGGCGCGCGCCAAAGTTCTGGCCCGCGACCGGGCTGACCGCGAAGCCGAGCGCGACCGCCGGCAAGAACATCGCCTGCACGACCCGCAGGCCGATACCGTAGCCCGCCTGAGCCGCGGCGCCGAACGGACGCGTGATGCCGTAGATCGCGAACATGTAGACGCCCATCAGCCCGAATTCCGCACCGGCCGGCAGACCGATCTTGAGGAGGCGGATCCACAAGCGCAGGCGCGGCGTCCATTCGCGGCGCACGAATTCGAGGTAGCCCGGCGTGCGCGCCACGTAGATGACCAGCGCCACCACGCCCACGCCGACCGCGATGAACGAGGCCAGCGCGGTGCCCGCGACGCCCAGCGGATGACCGGTGCCCCAGCCGAACATCAGCACCGGCGCCAGGATGATGTTCACGATGACGGTCGCCGACTGCACGTACATCCCCGGCTTGAAGTCTCCGATCCCACGCAGCGCCGCGCCGGTCGCCACCATGGCGAACTGCGCCCCCAGCGACGGCACGAACCAGGCCAGGTATTCACCCGCCAGACGCTCGGTCTCGGGGTCGGCCGATTGCCCGTGCGCGAATCCGGAGCGCAATGCCAGCATGACCACCAGGAACAGCACGCCGACCGCCAGCGACAGCACTTGCGACTGATTGAAGATCAGGCGCGCCTCGGCGCGGTCCTTGCGCCCGGTCGCCTGTGCGACCAGCGCGGTCGTGCCGACGCCCAGCGTCTGCGTCAGCGCCAGCACCAGGAACATGAGGTTGCCCGACACGCTGACCGCCGCGACCGCAGTCTTGCCGAGGCGCCCCACGAAGTAGAGATCGACCAGGAAATAGAGCGTCTGAAAGACCATGCCCACCAGCATGAAGCTGGTCGTCTGAAGCAGATTGCGGGCGAGCGATCCTTTGGTCAGGTCGTGCATGGCGCCGCGACTCTAGCGCGCCGCCGGGCGCGTGCCAGTCGGGTCTCCGCCGCACTAGACGCGGTTGCGCAGCATCAACTCTTTCGGGTGCGGATCGAGATAGGTCTGGCCCAGCAAGTAGGCGACGTCGAGGCGGCGCGCGTGGTGGCGCAGCAGCACGACCGGCACGATCAACGGGACCAATCCGTTGCGGTGGTCGTCGATCGCGGCGCCGAGCTCGCGCCGATCGCCGGCGTCCAGGCCCTCGCGCAGGTGACCCGCCATGTGCTGCAGCACGTTGGCCTGCCGCCCCGGCGTCGCCAGCTTGCGAAGCACGCTCATGAACCGCGTCTCGTAGCGATCGCGCAGCTCCGCGCGCGGGATCGTCTTTGCGGCGGCGACCAGGCGCCCGAGCTCGCGGTAGCCCTCGGTCGAGTGGGCGAGCAACGCCATCTTGTGCGCGGTGTGAAACGCGATCAGCTCGCGCAGCGCCCAGCGCGCGCGCCAGAGGCGCCGCAAGCGATCGTAGGCGAAGACGCGCTCGATGAAGTTCTCGCGCAGGCGCGGGTCGGCGAGCCGGCCCTCTTCCTCGACCGGAAGGCTGGGCAATCGGCGCAGCAGCGCGGCGGCGAACAGGCCCACGCCTTCCTTTCGCGGCTGGCGCTCGGCGTCGTGGCCACCGACGTCGTCGGCGAACAGGTTCACGCGCTCCATCCCGCAGCTCGGCGAGCGGCTCTTCAGCACGTAGCCGCAGAGCTCGGCGTGCGCGAGCTCGTCGGCCCGGCCGGCCGCGAACGTCTCCATGCGCGCGGTCCAGTCGGAGCCGCTCTGGTTGCCGAGCATCAACGTGCGCCCGCGCGGCCCGCGCACCAGCCGCACGCTCTCGCGCGGCACGCCCATGCCGACCTCGACCTCGGGACAGACTGAAACCCACTCGACCAGCGGCCCCAGCTCCTCGACCAGGAAGTCGTTGCGCTTGTGCTGCCCGTCGTAGCGAACCGCCGTGCCGAGGAGGCAGGACGAGACGCCGATGCGAATGGGTTCGGGAGCCGGCGCAGTCAACGAGGCTACCTTAGCGCGGGCACTGGTGGCATGCTCGCGAACGCATGGCGACAGCGGGACCGGGCGCGCGGGCGAATCGAAACCGGATGCCGGGCCGACAGTGGATATATGTCCTCTTCGCGCTCATCGGTGGGTTCTTCGCGTTCACCGCCTTCTGGGCGTCGGTGCCCGAGGTCGGCCGGTTGGGCGCGCTCGGCAGGTTGCCGCCATTCGCGGGCGTTCCGCTCGCAGGCGGCGCGGTCTATCACGGGATCCTCGAAGGGCCGGCGGTCACGACGGCGCTTGGTCGTGCCGCGGTCGCCTGGATCGGCGTCGTTACCCAGACCACGCGACACGGCAAGGGGACCTACGCCACGGAGAAATGCCGGCTCGGTCGGCTGGACGCTCTCGAGCTGGCCGGGGAGGACCAGCGGTGGAAGATCAGCCCGCCCGACCTGGGTGTCGTCGAGCTCGACCTCGGGTTTCGTTCCGCGCGTCGCTTCCGTACCCGCTACTGGCTCGGTCCAACGGAGAGTGTCTCGCCGATCCCCGACGACATCGTCGCGCGCTGTCACCTCGATCGCGACGAGCTCACGCAGGGCAAGTGGAAGTATGCCGAGCAAGCGGCCGCGCCGGGGAGCGGCGCCGAATTCGCGGGCTGCGCCGACGGCGACGTTCTGCGCTCGTGCGGTACGGGCGACGGCGTCGCGGTCGGCCACCTCTCGACGGCAGGCATCCGCGCGCTGGTGCGCCGGATGGCCGACGCCGTCATCCAGGTGGTGGCGGTGCTGGTTCTGCTGACGATGCTCTTCACCGCGTTCGGCGTGGTCAGCGCGGTCCTCGCGCTGCGCGCCGCCGCGCCGCTCGACGCCGTTCGTCCGAAGGAGTGGACGTGAGCGTCACCGCCCGTGATGTGGCCCATGCAGTCGCGTACACGCTTCCCGGGCTCGTGCTCTGGACGCTGGTCGCCGCGTTGCGCGCCAGCGGTCGTCGCTTCGCGGCTCGCGAGGATGCTCCGCGCTGGGCGCGCCGCTACTATCGCTGGACGGTCGCGCTGCTGTTCTTGATTGGCGGCGGGCTGCTGGCGCTGGGCGTCGACCTGGCGATGGTGGTCCTGCGCTGAGTGCGGGCCCGGCGCCTAGTACATCTGCGTGAGCCCGAGCTGGAACGTACGCCCCAGGGTCGGGATGTCGATGCCGCCGAAGCCGGGCTCGAAGTGGTGCTCGTCGAGGAGGTTGCGGACGGCGAGGAGCACGCGCGTCTCGTGGCCCTTGCCGAGCGGGATGAAGGTCGCTGTCGCCGCCAGATCGAACTGCTGGTAGGCGGGCAGGGCGTACGACGTGCGGCTGTTGATGAAGATGTTGCTCGAGGAGGCGCCGCGCTCGCCGACGCCGCGCCAGGTGGCGTCGAAGGTCAGGTGGGGCTGCGGGACGGTGGCGCGCACGCCGACCAGGCCCCAGAACGCCGGCACCAGCGACGGTGGGATTGTGGGTCCCATGTCGAACTGCGTGCGGCTGGGATGGTTCAGGAACCATTGCCCGCTGAAGCGCCCGTAGGGCTCGAGGTGCCAGAACCGGCCAGTGACGTTGAGCTCGCCGCCGCCGCTGTTGGCGGTGCCTTGGTTGCGCGCGATGAAGTTGGCGCCGGTGGGAACGAAAGTGATTTGATTGTCAATCGACTGGTAATAGCCCGAGCCGTTGATTGACAGGTGCTCATTGGGCAAGAAGTTGACGACCAGCTCGCCGCTGGTGACGGTTTGCGGGACCAGCGAGAAGTTACCGGCGCCTGTGGTCCGGGCACCCTTGATGTCGGCGGTGCCAAAGCCGTTGTTCGCGTACAAGAACACCGTCGACGGCGTCTGGAACGCGCGCCCGCCGATGATCTTGGCGACCAGCTTGGGCAGGATACGCCAGCCGGCCGCGCCTCTGGCGCTGAATTGCTTGTCGAACTGATTGATGAAGTCGACGCGGCCGTCGGCCGACAGGCGGACGCTGCTGATCGGATCGAGCGAGGCATGCAGGTTGGGCGCAACCTTCGTGACGGTCACGCTGCGGGTCGGGTCCGTGATTTGCTCGACCGGCGGCATGGTGGGGTCGAAGAAGTGCTGGGTGTAGATCAGCACGTTGTCCGATTCGTGCGACAGGTCGACGCCGGCGGAGATACGCAGGTTGGACTGCGGCGTGACCGTGAGCGACAGCTTGCCGTCGACCGCGTCGTACCCGAAGCTGCGCGTGAAATACGACGTGTTGACGCCGGTCAGGAACAGCCGGTCGTTGCCGGTGGGCGCGCCGTGGGCGTAACCGACGGTGACCGTCGACGAGATGATGTTGGTCCAGCGGCCGTTGTGCTGCGCCTCGACCCACAGGTTGCGGATCGATTCGCGCGTCTGGCCGGTCAGGACGGAGCCGAGCTGGAAGTTGCCGTTGGAGTCGGATTGCTGCATGCCGCCCTGAAGCGAGAGATCGCCGAACACGCCGGTCGGCGCGGTCAGACGGCCGAACAGGCTGAGGGGCCGCGCGAGGTCGTCGCCGCTGGTCTGGCCCAGGCCCGGCGTTGTCGCGGGCTGGTTGGGGAACGTTTGCTGGATGGTGAGGCCGCCGCGGTTGATCCGATCATAGCCGGCGGAGAGCAGCAGCTTGACGTCCTGGCCCAGCTTCGCCGTGGCGACGCCGGCGGCGCCGCCGCCGTAAGCGGTGCCGCCCGAGTACGGGCGGGCCGAGCCGTTGGCGTCCACGCGGCCGCCGATGTGATCGGGGCTGATGGTGACGATGTTGACCGTGGCCAGGAACGCGTTCGCGCCGTAGAGGGCCGACAGCGGACCACGCGCGATCTCTATGCGGTCGACGACCTCGATGGGGATGAACTCCGGGCCGATGAGCGCGTTGAAATCGGGGCGGAAGCTGACGTCGGTGCCGTTGATCATGACCTTGAGGACGTTCGTGCCGGCGCGCAGGCCGCTGCTCGCGCCGCGCACCGCGACGTTCTGGGTGACGTAATCGTCGATGACGTACATGCCGGGGACGTGCTCCAGCACCTCGGCGACCGAGTGCCAGCCCTGGGCGGCGATCTCGGACGAGAGGACCGTGAACACGTTCGCGGGCGCGAGGTCGCTCTCCTCGGCGACACCGCCCGAGGCGGTGATGACCTTGAGGCGGAGCAGGTTCTCGAGGTTCAAGTCGTCGGCATCGCTGTCGCCGCTCGTCGCGCCGGGACCTTCGGCTGCAGTCGCCGGGCGACTGCTCACGGCCAGGCTCGTCAGCGCGAAGAGCGAAACGATGACAAAGGGTCGAACCCGGACGACCACGTTCCACGAACCGCTGGGCTTGTCCACAGGGGAGGTCCTCTCGCTGAAGTCGAACTACGAAATACGAAGGAGCGAAGAAACGAAGACGGAAGCGAATTGCCTAAGCGAAGAAAAAGCAGCGCCGCGCGCCGCCGAGGAGCGGCTATGCGCGCGGCGCGGAGGGGCTATTGCGCGGGGAGCGTGGCCAACGACGCGCAGTTCTGCATCGGGAGGCAGTTGAAGAACTGCGTCTCGTGGAACTGACCGCCCTGGATTTTCCAGACCGTGGCGTAGTCGTAGGTGTCGCCTGCGGCGCCCATCGTTGGGTCGCTCGTATCGAAGTCGACGTTGCCGCTGGCGCCGTCGTAGTTAACGGTTTGACCAGCCTGGAGCGCCTCGATCGCCAGCTTGAACTGGGCGGCGCCCGTGCCGAATCGAACGGTAGCGTTCGGGTCGTTGAGCTCGTTGAGGGCCTTGTGCACCTGGTCCGTGGTCAGCAAGGTCGGATCGGTGATCGCGTTGTCGATGCTGGCCTTGATCACCGCAAGCAGCCCGAGCGCCATCGCGTCGTAACCCTGCGCCTCGTACGCCGCCGGCTGATAACCGGTCTGGGCCGACTGCTCATTCTTGAAGACCGTGCCCGAGTCGTTGTTCATGTAGGCGATGTTGGAGACGCCGACCTGGCCGTCAGCCGCCGTGCCCAGCGCCACAAGCAGCGTGTTGCGGCGGAACGAGCCGTCCTGGAAGATGTTGATGGTGTTCGCCGGATTTTGCTTGTAGGCCTTGATGAACGGGATCGCGATGTTCGGGAGCGCCTTGTTGATGATCATGTCGGGAAAGCCGTCCTGCATCCCGGTCTGCTGATTCATGTTGTCGGTCGCCTGGGCGATATAGGTGGTGTAGTCAAACGAGGTCGGGTCGGTGCCGGGGTCGAACGAGACGGTCTCGGCAGAGTACGTGTTGCTGCCGAGAGCCGCGACTCCAGCCGGCGTCCCGAGGTAGGTGTTGACCGCCTTCTGGTCGCCCGTGATGCTCGACTGGGTCGAGGTGTCCATGCTCCCGATCCAGACGACCTTCACCGTGTGGTCGCCGTTGGTGTCGCCGCCGTTTCCAGCCAGGCCGCCGAAGATCTCGTTGAGGCGGATCGTCGACAGGTTGTTGCTGTTCGGGCAGGTGCGGTAGAACCAGTTGGCCGTATCACGCAGGGCCTCTTGCCGTACGGGAACCGCATCTGTAATCGTCGGGCTGTTGAGGCTGCCCGAGGTTGCAGTGAAGCTGATCACCGGTATGGGAGAACTAGCCGCTGTGCCAGCGGCGACGGCGTCGAGCTGTTCGTAGTTCCACTTGTTGGAACCGATCGCGGCGTTCGAGGCCTCGGTGATGACGATCTTGGCGCCGTCCGTGCTGTAGACGCCCATGGCGTCGTGGGCCATTGTCTCGTCGGAGGCGACGTTCTTCTCTTCCACGTTGAAGGTGATGGGCTGCTTGATCGTCGACATTTTGACCGCGCTGGTCATGTCGGTGACGGCCAACTCGACGGCGGTGATCCAGTCCATGTTGGCGTTGGGCCCGGTGGTCGGCAACATCGCGCCGATCGTGACGCTGATCGGCGGGGTGCTGGGTTTGTTGTCGCTGCCACAGCCGCCGATGGCGACCGGGATCAGCAGCGACAACGCGGCACCGAGCATGGTGACTTTCTGCGAAGCTTGGGTGGTGCGTGGTTGGGTTTTGTGGGTCATGCCATGCCAAATCGGTTCTGCGCGCGATTTGCTTGAGGGCGTTCGCACCACTGTTCGGCAGACGTGCGCCGGAAGCGCGCGTGCGTCGCAGGCGCGGCGCGCGTTTTTTCGCGCGCCCGCGCGGTGGGAGCCTGTCAGGGTTCCCATCCTGAAGGAGGGTTTGGGAACCCTGTCAGGGTTCCCATCCTCACCCCCGCCACGAATTTGACACGCGGCGCTGGCCGGTAGAAGATGGGCGCCTCTTGCGTTCTGACCAACGGTGTCGACGAGCGAAATGAGAACGCTTTCCTCGACGGAGAGAAGCAGACCGGGAATCAGCCCTCGCTCCGGTCGCGCCGTCACGGGCCTGTTCGTGACTCTGATCGCCCTCCTGCTGGGCCGATCGGCGGCCCGAGCGGACGGCATGCCCGCGGCGCCGCCCGCCGCGGCGAACACAGCGGTGGCCACACCGGCGGCGGTGCCGGCCGGGGGCGGGCACCCGTCGGTATACGTGCTGCTGCAGATTGACGCCAAGCTCGGTGACGTGGAAAAGATGCTGGCGGACCACCTGCCGGGCCTGACCGTGAAAATGTTCGCGACCTACCGAGACTTCGACAGCGCTTCCACCACCGGGAACCCGGACGCCGTCCTGGTGATCCCGCCGGTGCTCGAGGCGCGCGGCAAGAAGGCGACGCTGCAGGGGACACGCGACGGCAAGGATTCGGAATCGTACGTCCTGGTCTCGATCAACAAGCCGCTCGAGGGGCCGCTGGCGGGAAAGACCATCGGCATGGTCGATCTGCTGGGCCGCGACGGCAGCCAAAGCTTCGTGGCTCAATTGACCAAGGACAAGGACTTCAAGCTCAAACGCGTCGCCAAGGTCGAGGACCTGGTGCCGCTGCTCGAGTTCTCGGCCGCGCAGGCGTTGCTGGTGCCGAGCTCGATGCTGGCCAGCCTGGCCAAGCACACGCGCCTCGCGCTCAAGACGCGCGAATTGCCCGAGGGACATGTCGGTTTGCCGGCGTTGTCGGTCCTCAACCCAGCGGCAAAGGACGCCGTCGTGAAGGCGTTCAACGGACTCGATCCGGCGACCAAGGCGGTTCTGGGCGTCGACGCATGGAGCCCCCGATGAAATTGCCCGTCTTGAGCATGATCAACTGGATGAGCAAAGAATGGCCGCGTCGGCGAGACACGCCGGCGCGTCTCGCCTGGCTGCTGGCGCCGCTGCTGCTGCTCGGCGGCTGCGCGACCACGGGCGGCACCGGCGAGGGCGGCGAGGGTTCGGCCGCGACGGCGTTCACCGATCCGCTGCCGCGCTCGGGCGCGGCGACGATCCTGGTCGCGACGCCGACGTTCGCCGACTTCATCGACGTGCGGCGCGGCCTGGTCACCGAGGTGCAGAAGAACTTCAACGTCTCGACGCTGCCGGTGAGCAAAGAGACCACGGCCGAGCAACTGGGCGCGGCGATCGACCGCACGTCACCGGCGTGCGTCGTGCTGATGAACAACCTGACCGTCAACCTGTTCAAGAAGTACGTCGAGGGCCTCGGCGGCAAGCCGGCGCCGCCCGCGGTGGTCGTCATGGTGTCGTTCGTCGAGAAGCTGCGCGCGTCGCTGCCGCGCTCGACCGGCATCGCCTACGAGGTTCCGGGCGTCACCGCGTTCCGGAACCTGCGCGCGATCATCACGACGCCCGTGCGCAAGGTCGGCGTGGTCTATCGGCCCGGCTTCAAGGATTACATCGACAAGCAGCGCGAGCTGGCCGCCACCGAGCAGATCGAGCTCGACGCCGTCGAGGTCCCCAAGGAAGTCACCTCCGCCGAGCTCAAGGACGCGATCCTCGGGCTCGCCGAGAAGAACAAGGTCGATGCGCTCTGGATGCTCAACGACAACGGCCTGATTCGCGACGGGCGCTTCCTCGACGAGTCGTGGCGCGAGGCGCTGAAGACCGCGAAGCTGCCGCTGATCGTCGGTTTGCCGAACCTGGTGGATCCGGTGTCGCCGCTGGGCACGATCGCGGTCGTCCCCGACCACGAGACGCTGGGCCTGCAGACCGCCAACCTGATCTTCGACGTCGCCGACGACGGCTGGCGCGTCGAGGACCACGCGATCGAGCTGCCGCTGTCGGTGAAGACCATCGCTGACGTCAAGCAGGCGCGCGAGCGCTTCGGCTTGCAGCCGGACGCCCTCCGCCACATCGACCGCGCCGCGGAGTAGCGGACCTCCTCACCCCGACCCTCTCCTCCCCGCGGACGTGGAGGAGAGGGAGAATGAGGTGGCGAAGCATTCTCCCTCTCCGCTGCCGCGCAGAGGTGGAGGAGAGGGAGAATGAGGTGGCGAAGGATTCTCACTCTCCGCGGCGCG
>CAZNCQ010000032.1:0-39587 GCA_964571275.1 uncultured Myxococcales bacterium | reverse complement strand
GATCGGTGTCGATGACCAAGACGATCTCGGTGGGGCTTGCGCAAGCCGAAGCAAGCACCGCCAGTCCTATCGCATTGAGCGCAAGGAGAAGCTGACGATGCGCGAAGACTCTGGGTGTCCTGACCGCCCCGTTCGTTGCAGGGAATGGAGAAACAGATGAAGAACCGCTCGCGACCACGGGACGATTATACCCACTGGCAGTGCGAGAAACTCCGTCTATCTGCCACGGCCGGAACACGGGGCGTCGCGCCGACGCGAAGCCCGCCGCCGAAACGTCACCGCTGCCACCGCGATGGAGACAAGGAAGGTCGACGGCGATTGGCCACCTTCATCGCATGCGCATCCGGTTCCGGCACTGTCGAAGACACGTCGCGTATCGTCTTCCGCGTCAGAACCACCGTCTGTGGTCGCGGCGCAGGAAGCGGCGATTATCGTTGCTGTGGCGCACCACACGGTAGAGCACGTCGTCGCCGACGAGCCGCCATTGCACGATAGCAGTCGCAGATCTGCGAAATGCAGAAGCGGCGAAAAGGTCCGCGCTCCGTCCGTAGAGACACCGACAGAGAATCCGGCTGACGTCTCGTCAGCGCACGCAAATAGGCCATCCAATGTCCAGGTGAGACAACTCACAGGCAGTGGGTTCGTCATCGTCACGGAAAACGTACTGTCGCCGCCGGTGGTCGAACGCGTGAGGATCTCCAGTCCACCGCTGCCGCCGACTGCGATTTGCTGGCCATCAGGTGACAGCGCAAAGCCGGTCAACGGCACCGGGGAGTCATCAATCAGCGTCCAAGTTCTGGCGCCGTCTTCGCTGACATAGAGACCGTGCCCAGGAGAAAAGGATCGCACGTAGACTCGATCGGCCTCCTTGGGATCGACGGCGCTGACATATACGCCATCGACGCCGGCGGGCGCAGGACGGATGTTCCAGGTCATTCCGCTGTCGTCGGATACCGCCATGAATCCATTCTCGAGGTTGCCATCGTCCGCACCAAGATAGAGCCGTTCGGGCCTCGAGGGTGCCGTCTCGATCGTCAGCGGATAGGTGTCGGGGATAAGCGCGCCTTTGGTCGCCCATGACACTCCATCAGTGGTGCCCGCTACCAATCCATTGAACGCACCATTCACCTGCACCACGGACGCTGCGTATGCAACCCTCGAGTCGACACGACTCTCAACGAGATCGATTACCGCAGTGTTCTGCAATCCCGGAGCACGCGTCCAGTCGCATCCGTCGCGGTCTCCGACCGCCAGCCCATCCGCCAAGCCAACCGCGGTACGTCCACCGGTGGTCACGATGATCTCGGGGTCCTGGAAGCCGTCCGGACTGACGGCCTGTTCGCATATCCACGACCAAGTCGCACCGCTGTCGAAGGTCTGAAGCAGACCGAAAGTCGTTCGGACGACGATGTGTGCGGCGTCGGCAGGATCAATGACCAGTTGTCCGGCAGCGGGGTAGCGACCGTTTGCTATGGCACGCGACGACGCGGCGGTGAGAACATACGTGATGAGTGCACAGCGCAACGTGCGGCGCACGGCCCCTGTCAATTCGTCAGCCCATACACTCGAAGCGATTTAGAAAAGGTTCCGACATAGACGTGACCATTCGCGACGACGGGTGGGGCAAATTTTGCCACGTTCCATGTGCCAGTGCTGTCGCTCCAGAGGACTTTGGTTATGTTGGTGGCATCGATCGCATAGAGAGCGCCCGCCGACGTTTTGTGCCAGGCGCCGTCGATGCCGTTTTGCGTCGGGAAGGCTGCCCAGAGAATTCCGGTTCCGTTGAGACTTCCATTCGCGGACAACGTCAAAATCGCGCCAGGGTGCCCCGGAGTGAAGGTAGCGGTCGGGATGGGATCGGTCACCAGTCCCCCCAGAGTCCGGCTGGTCGCGTTCAGCGTGTACTGCATCAGAGGGGAGTCCTCGGGCCACAGGAACACCCTCTCGCCACCGCCCGCGGGTAGATTGTAATAGATCGCTCCGCCGTGCACGTGGCCACGTCCGCCGCTGGCCTTGCCTGGCGTGGTCAGCGTCTGCAGGATCTTGTCGGTGCTACTGAACTTGCCCAGATTGGCCGTGTCGAGGAGATAGACCCTGCCGTCCTTGCTGCCGGTGGCGAGGATGTTGTGAGGTAGCAACACAGCGCCGGAGCTGAGGTCGGCATCGGCGGCGTTCAAGCTGCTGTAGGCACTTGGGATCCAATAGTCCTGGACAGAGTAGTCGGAGATGCGCATCCGGAAGACGCTCTCTGACAAGTCGAGGCTCCCGGCGCTGGGATTGGTACTGCCATTCCCAGCGACAACGTAGATGCTCGTCCCATCGCTCGATAATCCAACGCCCGCTTGCCAGATACCACCCTGCGATCCGTCAGGCGACACGTTGTAAGCCAACACTTGCTGAAATCGCGTCCCGTCGTACGAGTACCCCAAGATCCAGCCATGGTACGCGCCAGCGTCGCAGTGACTGGCAAACGCCGCATACACGATGCCGTTTGCCAGGAGCAGCCCCGGGCGGTTCAATTGCGTCGACGGGTCGAACGCAATATTGCCACCCGATGCGCCCGCCCCCGTGCCTTTCGCCGACGCCGTGATCACCGCCGGCGACCCGGCACGCTCGGTGCCAGTGACGATATTGACGGCATGGATCCGTTGGACCCAGCCGGCCGCCTCTTGGCCCTTCGATATGAAGTAAATGGTTCCCGCGGCCGGATCGATGACGGGTGTCGAGGTGATGCCGATCTCGGGCGCGAGGTTATCGCAAGTGTTCGTGCCCGAAGGGCCTACGTTGAGGGACCAGAGCGGCGCGGTGGCCGTCGCGTCGTCAGCATCGAACGCGTAGAGCGTATTGTGCTCAGTCGCGACGTAGACCACGTTATGTGACTTCTTGTCAGACATCGTCAGTCCGCCAACATAGAGAGGCTCGGCATAGATCTGTCCGTCAACGGCACGAGAGAAAAGCAGCCCAAATTGACTCGCGTTCACGTTCGCCGTGGTCAATTTGGTTTCCTGGAGGTTCACTCCCGAGCGAGCGTTGTCGTATCGGTTGGTCGCAACGACAATGGTTGTGCCGCCCCCGGCGCCTGCGCTTCCACCATCACTGCCCCCGTCGGTCGCGCCGGCTGTTCCTCCTATTCCCGCTACGCCACCCGCGCCCGTGGCGCCTCCGGCACCGGAGCGCCCGCCCAACGCGCTTGCACCGCCGCTACCATTGGGCCCACCGTCGCTCTGGTTTCCGCCCGACCCACCTTTCTCACCCGCGCCGCCGGTATTGCCATCGCCTCCGGACATAGCTCCTCCTGCGCCATCCGGCGAGGAGGTCGTGGCGCCGCAGGCGGCGACCATCAAAACCAGCACTAGCGTCCCGCGACAGAGACGAAGACCTGTCAGACGTTCCGATCTCATGGGTAACCTTGCAGGCCGTTGATGACGACCGAGAAAGTTGTTCCCTGCCTATCTGCGACCACGAACTTCGGGCGACCTGCAGTCATCTGGTCCTCATGGGCCGAGAAGCGAGCTGCCGCCTACGTCGCCTCCGAGTGAGCAAGCCGATCACGACGATGCCACCCGCGAACACCGTAGGTCCGAACGGATTCTCTTGAGCGCTCCCCGCCCTGGTGAGATCGCACCGGCATCCAGCGACCGAGGTCGCACTCCCCACTCCGCCATCATCTGGGCTGCCTGTGCTGGCGCCGCCAGCGCCACCCCCTTGCCCGCTCATGCCTCCGGCACCCGCTCGTCCACCCGAGCTGCTTCCGCCAGCGCCAAGCGCGCCGGCGTCAGAACCGAGATCACCTGTTCTAGCGTCGACGATGTCGGCCGACGCGTCGCCGAGCGCAGACGGGACGGCAATGGTAATGAGAGCCACTCCGAATCTCGGCAGATCGAACGTCACGCTGACCGAACCGTTGCCAACGGCGACCGATTGTGGCGAATCGAGGGAGACCGGATCCATTGCTTGGTGCAGGGCCTGGAGTTGGGTAGCTGACGGGGAAGCGGGGCTTCCCTGTGACTTCCACACCGTATATGCGTCGCCGTGCGTGTCGTCTACCCTCGTCTGCGAGACACTCACGACCGAGCCAAACTCCGGCGGGACCTTGACGGAGAGTTGCACAGAGGAGGCCGCGACTGCCACCAGGTCATCATGATAGTTCCAGACCAGGACCTGGATGCTTCGTCCGTTCAACGTCGCCATCGCATCGACATCGGGATTGCCCCGAACGCTGTTCGCCAGGATTGACGCGAGCGTGGCCGCGCCGCTACTCGTTACCGGCAAACGCGATCCGGCCAGACTTCCCAAGAGCTTGAACGCCCCAAGCACCGGCAGGGGAATGCCATTCGTTGTGAGAGCTCGATAACCGGCGAAATAGGGCGTGCCAGGGAATGTGAACGCCCACGTCAATAGTCCACCGACTTTGACCCCCATGCTCGCTTCTAGCTCCAATGTCCGCTTCATCATGGCGACCTCATAGGCGCCATAGGCTGGCGAGTTCCTGTAGGCATCGGCGGGAGTCATACTGACGGGGCACGCGGCGCATCCGTCCGGATCGGCCTCAGTGACGTAGATGGGCGTCTGTTTGAACGCGGGAACCGCGGCCACCGCGCTGAAGCCGCTTCGATGCAGACGAAGCTGATTTCCGAGATTCATCTCGACGTGGCCGCCGGTGATGGCGGCGCCGCCCTTGGCATGAAACGTTATCAGGTCGAGACGCGTCCCGCTCTTTCCGGTGACGGCGTTCGTTCCCGTCAAGCAGTGTTGCAGGAACTGAGGGAGGAAGGTACCGCCCGCCCCCGCTACGGCCGGTCCGCCGAGGGGAGCAGTTGGAAGTACGCCGTGAAGCGCTGCTTCGGTGTAGTCATAGAGCTTGGCGTACTCGGCGAACGTTCCGTGCCAATAGCTAATGTCCGGTTCGTTCCAGAGCTCCCACAACCAAGCCTTCGCCACATCCGGATAGCGTCTATTGACGTGAGTCGCCCAGGCGGTGATGAGGTTGCCCCATTTGACGTAATCCTTCGGCGGATACGTATGGCCACCGTCGTTCACATAGACGCTCGAGTTCATGTAGGGCGTCGGTCTCGTCGACAATGCCTCGGGCATGAACGCGATTTCGGCGAACGGGAAGGCGCCGGCTCCCGTGATGGCGTCCATTATGCCATCCATCAAGGCCCAGGAATAAATCGGGTTGCCAGCCGCATCCTCCGTGTACACATTCGTCGACCCCCATTTCAGTGATGGGACGCCATTCCCGCTATTGAGCAGGAAATGCGTTCGCACGTGGACGGGGGCCGTGTGAGCTGCTGCAAGCTGCTTCAGAAGAGATTCGCCCTCCGGTGTCGTCGAGTAGTTGACTTCATCGAAACCGTGATAGGGCCAGATACGCTCCAGCGGTGTTCCGACCGCCGTCGCATCCACTGATATCGTGATGGTCTGCGCCGAAGCGGACCCCACGACCGCGATCGCCGTTAGAACGAAGGTGACGACAGCCCACCACGTCGCTTTGATGCGTCTCATGTCGCGACTCAATCAGTGAGTGGTGAGCCACCACTGCCTGTTCCAATCGAGCCATCGTCGCGTGATCCGCCGCTGGCGCCCGACGTCGCACCTCCTAGGCCATGTGCCGAGACGCCTCTATCTCCGGGCCCACCGCCGCCACCCGCAGACACGCCGGTCGAACAGGCAGCCATCGTTCCACAAATTCCGGGCGCCATTGCTCGCCACACTCGTTGGCGACTTCCGTTCAATCGATTCATCGGTGGTTCTCCTGCACGTTAGCGACGGGTAGTGGCGAGGTAATCGTCACGGCAGCTCGAGGACCTGTAGGGCCAGCATGTCGGTGGCCGAATTGTCTCCGTAGCCGATGTCGTAATACATGAATCCGATCGTGTTTCCGGTGCCAGCGAACAGCATGTAGTAGGTATGATCTTGACGCCACGGGCCCCACCAGCGCAGGCGAGGCGACACGGCGGTGTTGAACTCGTCCACGCCCAGCCCGTAGTCGACGTTGCCGTCGCCGACATCCACTCTCCCGTTCCCGTTCGCGGCCCAATCCATCCAGTCGGCGTCACCCAGGCCGAGATTGTTGCCACCCACTTTACCCGAGCCCGCCACCTTCAGCAGGTAGACGGTCGACATGGTGGTGGTCATGTTCGAGTGCACGATCCGGTTCGTCAGCGGAGCATTGAAGCTGTCCAGCACCACCAGCGTCTGCGTAGGCGTCGGCGACAACCGGAGGATCGAAACCGTGATGGCACCGGTCGCGGTGCTCGACGGAGGCTGAATCGTCTTCAACGACAGCGGCGCGCCAGCGCCGGTGACGATCACGCCATAGGTGTGGTCGCTGCGGTACGGCCCGAACCACTTCTTTCGCCCGACCGTGGTTCCGGCGGGCGCCCGTTCGACGCTGAATCCCACGTCGATTCCGACGTCCACGCCAGCGACGATGTCTTGGCCGGTACCGCCGGCGGTGATCCCTCCGTACTCGGCGTCCATGTCGCCATACTGGGCGTCGGCGCCGGTTCCCGCCTTCAGCGAACCAACCGCCTTGAGCAGGAACAGCGCACCGCTGTCGAGGTTCATCTTGGACTTCGTCACGGTGCCGCCAGCCGGTACCGAGATGGCTTCGAGAGCGCCGCCACTTCCGGCACCACCTGACACGCCGCCGGCGCCACCAAGGGTCCCTCCGGCGCTGCTGCCCGCGCTGCCTCCGTTCGCGCCCGCGCCACCCGCGCCCGCTGCGCCGCCGTCCGAGGACCCGCCCGCGCGGCCGTCGCTCTGGCCGCCCTGTGATCCGGCCGCTCCAGTGACCGCGCTGCCGCCAATCCCATTTACACCGACTCCCCCCGCCCTACCTCCGTCACCTCCGCCGCCCGCACCGTCAACTGACCCGCCGGACGAACAGCCAGCCAGCCCGACCAGCAGCGCGGCGACCAATTTGAGGCTGGTCATTGCGGGGCGCTGATGCTTTTCCAGCCCGCGCGCGGGAAGGTCGAGGTTCATGCTGGGTATTTTCATGTCTTGCGCTCGGCGAGTCCCCCCAACCTGTCGCCCGACAATCGAGCGTGGGAGGCGGTTAGAAGTAATCGTAGAAATTGAGGCGGAACCGCACATTGCGGACGGCTTCCGGCCCCGGCCAGCTCGCCGGCACGTCGACGGGCGTATTCGGGGCCTGCGTCGTCATCATGTCGGGCGGGCTGCGATCGGCGTAGGTCTGTTTCAAAAGCGATCCGCTGACGCCGATCCGAATCGAGGGTGTGACGTCGACAAACAGGTTGGCGTCATAGTAGCTCGAGTCCTTGATGACCGTCTTCGCGTATGGGTTTGCGATCACGAGCCCAGTCGCTTGCGCGATCGCGGCGCCCCCAAGCGCGTCGACGATATTGTTGGAGTCGGCGTGGGAATAGTTGCCTGCGATCCAAACGCGGCCGCCGGGCAAATAGTACTGCAGGCCGACCATCCATGTTCGCAGGTTGATCGTGCGCGCGACACCGGTGCCGAAGTAATCGAACAGCACCAAACCCGGGTCGATGTTGGCCGCCGGAAAGGTGGTCTGCGGCAGCGGCACACCCGCGACGCCCTGTTCGGGCGGCGGGGGCAGGACCTGGGTCGTGCCCGGAACGGACGGGTAGCGGACGGCGCCAAGGCCCATCGTCATGTTGCCCATGAGATCCTGATATGCGGTGCCGGTCGTGTACGACGCAGTCAGCGTCAGCTTGTTGCTGCGATCGTAAGAATCGCTTGCAGGGATGATGGGAATGAATGCGTCGAACGACACCGCCCATCCGTTCAACTGGTCATATTGGACGGGCACCGCGTTGGTGTAGTCGACTCGCAAATGGCGAAGCGTGCCCGAGATGCCGATGGCGAGCGGATCGGTAGCGGTACCCAGGCTACCGGGCGTGTGAAGGCCCTTCCAGGAGTTGAGCCGAACCATGACGCCCGCCTCGATGGACGGGATCTCGGCATCGCGCTGGGGAGGCCGCACTGCCGCCACGGCGATGTCGAGACCGAGGGCACCGTAGTTTAGTTTTTCGTAAAGCCGCAGTTGCGGATTGCGGCTGAACGCTTGGTTCGGCATCGGGAACAGCTCGCTGGTCGCCGGGAAGAAGTAATTCTGAAATCCGAACAGGTTGTAAGTCTGCCCGGCGAGCATGTTGACGTACGGCGATTCGAGCTTGAAGTACGCGTGCCGCATGTGCAGCGTCCCGGACGCCAACAGGTTGTTCTCCGTGAGCGGGTCCGGCAGGCGCGTGTACGAGTACGTTCCGTCCGGCGGCTGATTTCCGAAGAAGTCGACCTCGATCAGGATGCTCGATTTCACGTCGCCGACGGGCGGTGCGTTGACTCTCAATCCGAACCGGCTGTTGCGCGCGCTTTCGGTGGTGCGTCCGCTAACGCCGGCGGGATTCGGGGCGAGGCTGCCGTCCGGCGCGAGTTGCGGCAAAAGCTGGGCGCCCGGCGCCAGCAACTCGCGGCGCGGGATCAGGCCGTTGCCGAGCCCTTCGTTGAACCCGCGTGTCGAATCGTGAACGATATCGAGCTCGGCGAAGCCGTAAAATTGCAGCGACCATCGCGTGCGGCCGCTGCCAAGCCCGAACTCGAGTGGCGGAACGTAGAACCACGCCGGTACGGCAGGCGGCGCTGACGCCGTCCAGGCACCGCCGTCGACTATCCGGCGCGGCGGCAGGGTCTCCGCATCGGGTTCCGGCGGCGCCGATAGCACGCGGGCGGAATTCGACGACGGGGCGTCACGGGTGTCGTCCGCTTCATTCGCGCGCGCCGTCGACCCGACCAGCGCGGCGCTCAGCACCATCGTGGCGCAGATTCGTATCGTTCTCTCCATTGTCGGATCTGGCTATTGAATCGAAACGGATGTGGACATGCTCGTCGCGACGGAATCGAGCCGCACCCACAACAGCTTGTTCGCTGTGTCGTAAAACCAGCCTTCCGTCGTCGGGAACGCCGCAGACATCGCGATGACCTTGCCGTCGCGGATCACCATCGTCGGCGCCGTAGCCCAGCCGGGCAGTTCGATCACATATGCGCGCTTGCAAAGCTGACCGTTGAACGATGTCTGCGTCTGCTGCGCGCCGATGGTAATGACCTCGTGGCCGGATGTATTGTCGCTGGTGAACAGCGTCGACGAGAACGCACCGTTCTGATATCCCTCGCTGATTCCGTCGTCTTCGTAGAACAGGTTGGTCGTCTTGCCGGACGGATAGACCCGAAGCGTCAGGGGATCGTTCGGGACTTCGTCGGTCCAGTGAATCTTGGGCGCGCCGGGATATTCGGCGAGCATCGGGATGATCGATCCCGCGCGCACGAAGATCGGTTCCTGGTCGATGGCTGCGGCGACGGCAGCGGCGCCCGTGAACGCCTTGTTCGTCCACCAGTGGATCCAGCTGCCCGACGGCAGCGCGACGTTTGCCGTCGTCGCACCCTGGGTCGACATGATGTGGACGAGCAACGTATTGGAACCGTCGCCGACCAGCAGATCCGCATTTCCGTTCGTCCACGCCACAGGATACGTGAACTTTCCGGCGGCGGCGTGGTAGGCCACCTGTGCGTTGTTGTAGCGGAACGGCAGCAACCGATAACGGAGCTGGTTGTACGTCTCGATGATCTGCTGGGCCTGCGTTCCGAAGCTCCACGGGTAGCGGTTGCCGAGACCGCCGGTCTTGGCCGCGAAGAACTCCGACAGCGGCGTGAACGCCGTGTATTCGCCCCACCGGATATAGAGCTCGTTCGTCGGCGTCCCGAAATAGCCGCCGGTATCGCCGCCCCAGTAGGCGGCCGTGGTCGACGTGTTGAGCTGCGAAGCCCTGGTCGTCTCCGTGGCCAGTCCGGCCCAGTCGGCGTTCGTGTCGTCCGTCCACCACGCGGGATACTGGTCGCTCCCCGCCGATGCCACCTTGCCTAGCACCAGGCCGCGCGAGCTGCCGACCGTCTTCGCGATGGGGCTCAGCCCCATTGCCGCCTTTTGCGACATCTGGTACGCGGCGAGGCGGTACCCGTGCGCGTAGTTCTTGGTCGGGTCGGACAGCTTGCCGCCGTTATTGAGCGGTGAAGCTTGCTGGGTGCCGTTCGTATCCAGCTTGAAGAACTCGACACCCATGTCGGCCAGGTCCTTGTTGAGGCCGGGCCCCTGCCACCAGGCCACCATCGCCGGGTTGGTGAAGTCGAACGCCGCCGGATTCGAATCACCGTGCCACGCGCCGCTCGTCGACGCGGGAAGGTTGCCCGCCATGACGAAGTACTTGTTGCTGACGGCGGTGTTGTAGAGGTTGCAGCCGTGCCCCATCCACGGCCACTCCCAGACGCCGAAATGGAAGTGAATCTGAGCGAGCTGCGAGATCATCATCGCAGGGTTGGGAAACGCGGCGGGCTCGAACTTGAAACAGATATATTGTGAGCCATCCGAGACGTATTGGTGCCAAAGCCAGCTCGAGTCGATCCAAAACAAATCGCCCTCGTACTCCTGGCGAAGCCTGGTCGCGTCGTCGACGGCCACGCCGAAGCCGGCGAGGTTCACCTGGTCGGCATACGTACCCCACAACGTTCCGAACGCCCAGCGCGGCGGCAATACGGGATTGCCGTTGGGCGTTCCCGCAGCGACAGGAACCGCGCCTCCGCAGGTGCCGGTGCTCCCAGCCATGGCTCCGCTGCCACCCGCGCCCGCGCCAGCGACGCCTCCGCCCCCGGTGCCGATGCCGGTGCCACCTCCCGCGGCGCCGATCGAACCGGCCGCCCCGCCAAACGAGCCACCCGCGCCCGTCGTGGCGCCTCCCACGCCGTCGTCGCCGGTGCTGGCTCCGCCCGTGCCGTTGCTGGCGCCATCGCTCGTCTTGTAAAGGCCGCAGCCGCCCAGGCAGGCCGCGACGCAGCCAACCAGCAACACCCACGGCAGGCGTGTCGAATTCGTACCGTTGCGCATGGGGGACTCCCGGACCGGGACGCCGGCCGCATCAGAGAAAGACACGCCTACGCGTGATTTCGGTTCACGCCGAACGAACAGTCGCCGGTTCGTTGACCCATTGGTGTTGACCATGAATTACTTTCCGAACGGATCGGTGGTATTTGCGGCGATCCCTTCTCCGGCGCTTGGTCGACTCTGCATGTGAGTCTGCCGCTGGCCAAGGGGATGAACATGACGCGATGACGAACGGGCGGTTAGTCCAACCGCCAATCCGAGGAAGATGATTCGTGACAATGGATGCACCATCGCCTCCTGGGTAAAGAGTGCGCGCGCGAGCGATTCGACAAACCGATCGAGCCTCCGAAGCAGTGTCGCGGAGCTCGGCCCCACAACGAAGTCCTACCACTGGACGGAAAGTCGGGAACCTAACGGTGTGTGCGCACTTGGGGCGATGGGGAGCCCAAGCGACATGCGGCTTCGAGGTGGAGCTCGGCCTGTTTCTGATTCCACCGCACGCCGTCCGCGGCACCCTGATGACCCATTCGTGGTGGCGGTGACCCCATATGCCAGCGATGCATGAATTCGGAAGCCGCAATCGCGGTGTCTGCTAGACCACTCGCTTTCGACCGCGGCGGAACGAGATGCCGTCCCGCGGCTCGATGACCGCTCCCACCTCCTTGGCGATCTGCTCACCCCATTCGTAGAATGCCTGCAGTGCCGGGCCCAACGACCTGGCCCGCGAGGTGAGCTGATACGACGATGGCGCGCCGCGACCGACGCGCTTGTGCCGCACGACCAGCCCGAGTTCCTCTAGGTCGGTGAGGCGCTGCGTGAGAATCTTGTTCCGTTGCTCGGCACCTCAATGCATCACTTCTGCAGATTGGCGCCCTTACAACGGGACGATGACTTTGCGGTTCACCGCTGCATCAACTTTGTCCTCACCGCCTCACTGCGGCTACGCAAAAGTGTGTTTTTCGGTTGCCACACTTCATCGCGCTCGCGGAGATCTGCGAGCGAGCAGGGTTCGGCTCGGGAGATTGATCGGACTGGCGACGAAGTCGATCTGGATCGGTTTGGGGATGTTCACCCTCGGGTTGTCGGCCTGCGCGAGCGGACGGGGGCAACCCGACGGTGCGGGCGGGGCTTCCTCGATGGTTGGTGGGTCGGGAGGTGGGATCTCCGTGTCGGACGCTGGCAGCACCCCAGGATCGGGAGGTGTTGGTCCTGACTCCGGTGGCGCTCCGCAAGCAACGGGCGGAATGGGCCTCTCCGGCTTCGGAGGCTCCGCGACGGGCGGCGCGTCTGGTGGCTCCGGCGGCGCAGTAGGCGCGGGGGCCGGGGGCGGCCTCGGTACGGGCGGCGCTGGAGGAGGGCCTCCGATCATCGACCTGTTCAACGGCGTCGATCTGACCGGGTTCAACACGTACAGAGCAAATTCAACCGCGAACAACTCCGCGAGCACACTGCTGTCGCCCGCGGATGCCCAGATCGTCTTCAAGCCCGAGAACGGAATGATCCATGTCTACGGCGACCTGCCTGACCAGTCGACGCAGGTGCACTACTTGCTGCAGACCGTGGGGTCCTACGGGAAATACAACCTGTCGTGGGAGTACAAATGGGGCACCAAGAAGTTTGCCCCGTACACCGACCTGACGCAGTTCCCGCGCGATGCCGGCGTGCTGTGGCACATCCACGGCGACCGGACGCAGGTCTGGCCGTCATCCATCGAGTTCCAGAACAAGTGGGGAACGACCGGGGACATCTTTGCCCTCTACGCACAATGCATATCGCTGGGCGCGCCGAATATGCCCACGCAATTCGCCGAAGCCGCCGCGGGCGGGGTCGCGGTCACCGTCAATGGCTCGAACGGGCTGGTGCAGCACCTTCGTAGCGCTGACTTCGAGACACCCGGCGTGGGAACGGGGGCCGCCACCGGCGTCGGCTCGGATTGGAATACTTGTCTGCTGCAAGTTGACGGCGGCACGGCGATCTACTCGGTCAACGGACACGTCGTGAACCGGATCTCGGCGGTGCTGGACAAGACCGGCAAAGCCGTGACCTCCGGTCCGATCGCCTGGCAGGCCGAACAGGCAGAAGTCTTCTATCGCAACCTTCGCATCCAGCTTCTTCCATGAGGTTAGGCATGACCACGCGGTACCGCTCCCACGCGAATGTCTCGAAGGCTCTGTCGATGCTGGCGATCGGCGCCCTTGGCATCGTTGTCGCGAGCGCCGCTTGTACGCCGGCAACCCAGGATCCACCTCCTGACCCTCCGGGTGGCCTCGGCGGCCAATCGAGCGGGACTGTCGGGGGTCAAGGTGGCGGCGCGGCAGGCGCCGGCGCGGCAGGCTCGACGGGGTCGGCGGGCGCGGCCGGATCGGGTGGCGCTGCGACCGGCGCCGGCGGTGCTGCGACGGGTGCGGGAGGCAACGCGGGTGGGGCCTCCGGTGGTGGCACCGGCGGCGCCACGGTTGCCGCCACCGGCTGCAACTGGGTTCACGACACGGCAACGGATCTCTGGACCATGAATCCGACGGCGTCCGACAAGATCGTTCTCTTCGACGGAACGTCTTTGGCCGGCTGGCACAAGCTGGGCATGCCAGGTGTGGCGGTAACGTGGAAGCTGCTGCCCGACGGAACCATGCAGGTGGTTCCCTCCGGAACGGGCCAAGCGACCGAGATCCAGAGCAACATGAAGTTCGACGACGTCTGCGTTCACGTTGAGTACCTGACCCCGGTGTTTCCCAGCACCACGACGGACGTGCAGAAGCAGGGCAACAGCGGCGTGTATCTGAAGAGCGCCTATGAGATGCAGATCCTGGACACGCACAATTCGCCGCCTCTCATCGACGGCTGTGGCGCGGTCTACAAGGTGGCCCCGCCGCTAGTCGTGGCGTGCAACATGTACCTGGTCTGGAACACCTACGAGATCGAGTTCAAGTCGTCGGTTTGGGACACCAGCAATCCACCCAAGAAGACCAAGGATGCCGTGTTCGTGCGCGTCGCGCTGAACGGCAAGCTGGTGCAATTGAACGTCGACCTCAATCCGCCCGGCGGGTTCACGCAGGCGGGTATACCAGACGCTGCAGGGCCCCAGCCTCTCGGATTGCAGGATCACCTGGACCTGGTGAGCTTCCGGAACATCTGGGCGACCATTCCCCGCTACTGAGCGTTGACCGCCTTTGACAACCGGCGCGGCCAGCATTGAATACTCCCGGCATTTTATGACGAAACAGTCGACGTTGACCCTCTCGATGATTCTTGCCACCGCTGTGGTGTCCGGCGCGGTCGCGGTTTCGAGCGCCGGATGTCGCAAGTCGGCGCCGGAACCGGGCGGGGCAGCCGCGACCGCGCCTGCGGCCACTCGGTCGCTCACCATCTGGTGGGCGCAGTGGGCGCCGGCCGACGGTCTTCAGGAGCTGGCCCGCGAGTTCGCTCGACAAGAGAACGTGGACGTCATTGTCCATCAGATCCCCTGGGCCAGCTTTCAAGATCAGGTGTTCCAGGAGTTTGGCAAGAGCCAGACCTCGTTCGACATCGTGGTGGGCGACAGCCAGTGGCTGGGGCGCGGCGCCACCAAGGGCCTCTACGTCGATCTGACCGCATGGCTCCCGTCGGCAGTCGCGATCGACAGCCTTCATCCGGTGGCGCTGAAGTATCTGGCGGAGTACCCCACGGGCTCGGGGCATTACTACGGCGCGCCCGCCGAGACCGACGCCATGGGATGGGCTTACCGCAAGGATTGGTTCGAGGATCCAGCAGAGCACGCCGAGTTCAAGAGGCAGTACAAGAGAGAGCTGGCGGTTCCGCAGACCTGGGGTGAGCTGGAAACCCTCGCCAGGTTCTTCACGCGACCCGACAAGAAGCGATATGGCGCCGTCATGGTCACGGGTCGCGGATACGACGACATCGTCATGGGGTTCGAGCAGATCCTGTACGCGTTCGGGGGGTCGTGGGGTGACCCCAAGACCCTCGCGGTCAAAGGCTCGCTCGACTCGCCCGGCGCCATTCGCGCGCTGGACTTCTTCAAGGGTCTGCTCGCGTACGGACCGCCCGGCGGCGGCAAGCTCGGCTACGGTGAGGCGCTGGAACCCTTCGTCAACAACTCGACCGCGATGCTCATGAACTACTTCGCGTTCTTTCCCGACCTGGCCAAGAAGATGTCGGACCGGGTCGGGTTCTTCGCCATGCCCAGGCAGGGGGAGCGGCGCTTCGCGAGCCTGGGCGGCCAGGGGTTTTCGATCTCGACCAAGGTGTCGCCGGCGCAGCAGGAGCTGGCGAAGAAGTTCATTGCCTGGTTTCTCCGAACCGACACCCAAAAGCAGTGGGTTCGCAAGCCGGGTGGCTTCACCGCCAACGCCGCGATCTTGAAGAGCGACGAGTTCCGGAAGGCGAGCCCATACAACACCGCCTTCGCCGAGTCCCTGGACATCGCCCAGGACTTCTGGAACGTCCCGGTCTACAACGAGCTCATCGCCGCCACCGCCCAGCAGCTGGGCGAAGCGCTGGACGGCAAGAAGTCGTCGAGGGACGCGCTGGCGCAGATGGCCGCCGAGCACCAGAAGATTCTTCGGGACGCCACGCCCTAGGCGGCCAGGAGGCGAAAAGCGCGCCATGAGCAGCACCTCGGCTCCGGCCGGAGCACCTCCGGATCGATCGCGCCTCATGGGCTGGGGCTTCGTCGCGCCGGCGCTGATCGTCTTGCTGGCCCTGAACTTGTTTCCGCTGCTCTTCAACATCTATCTCAGCTTCACCAACACGGACCTGTCGGGCGGCGTGGTGAAGAACGTTGGCGCGCACAACTACACCGTCCTGTTCAGCGACGCGCGCTACGCACACGCGCTGACGCTGACCGCGCTGTTCGTGCTGGTCTCTGTCTCGGTCGAGCTGGTGCTGGGATTCGTGCTGGCGCTGGCCCTGCGCGATCACCTGCCCGGCAAGCCGATCATCCTGACGGTCCTGCTGATCCCGATGATGTTGTGTCCGGTGGTGCTGTCGTTGTTCTGGAATCTGATCCTGAACGGAAACTACGGGGTGCTGAACCAGTTGCTGGCGGTGGCGCACCTGCCGCAACCCCAGTGGCTGACCGACGATGACTTGAAGCTGGTATCGATCCTGCTGGTCGACGTCTGGATGTGGACGCCGTTCATGATGTTGATCTCGCTGGCGGGACTGAACGCCATTCCGAAATACATCTACGAGGCGGCCGAGATCGACAGAGCCGGTCCATGGATGGTTTTTCGCACGATCACCCTGCCGATGTGCGCGCCGCTGCTGGGACTGGCCGTGCTGTTGCGCGCGACCGACGCGCTGAAGCAGTTCGATCTGGTCATGGCCATCACCGGCCCCAACGATTCGGCCACCCAGACCCTGTCCGCGCGGATCTACCAGGTGGTTTTCCGCGACTACAAGGTGGGCCTGGGCGCCGCGTACGGCGTGGTGATCCTGGTGGCGGTGCTCGCTGTGGCGACGATCTTCGTGCGCTACACCGATCGCCTCAATCAGCGGCTTGGCAAGGCCGCAACGTAGCCGCCGATGAAGATCCTGCGCGCGTTGACCGTGCTGTGTTTCCTGCTGGTGGCGATGCTGCCCCTGGTGTGGCTGGCGTTGACGTCGATCAAGACCTACGACGACACGATCAGCCCGCACGCGAAGTTCGTGCCCTGGCCCGCGTCCGGCGCGCCGGAAGGAGACGCAACCGAACCATCGGTCCGGTTCACGCCCACGGCCAACGCTTTCCGCAAGCTGTCGCAACCGGTCGCGGGAACGCCCCACAGCTTTTACCACTACTTGGCCAACAGCGTGGTCATCGGCCTGCTGTCGACGGTGGCGGCGGTGTGTCTCGGCACGCTGGGCGCGTACGGGTTTTCGCGCTTCCGAATCCCGGGCAGCAAGGATTGGTTGTTCTTCATTCTCTCGACGCGCTTCTTGCCGCCGCTGGCGGTGGTCGTGCCGGTGCTGGTGATGTACCGCTGGTTTGCGCTCGACAACAGCCACCTCGGGCTGATCCTGCTCTACACCAGCTTCAATCTGTCGCTGGCGGTCTGGCTGATGAAAGGGTTCGTCGACGAGATCCCGCGCGCGTTCGAGGAGGCGGCGCTGGTCGACGGCTACTCGCGGCTGCGGACGTTCTTCCGGATCATCGTACCCCAGGCGTCGACCGGCATGGCGGTCACCGCGGTGTTCTGTCTCATCTCGTCCTGGAACGAGTTCGGTTTCGCGATGACCCTCAACAACTACGAGCCCAAGACCGTGCCGGTGTACTTCGCGGGCCTGCAGGGAAACATCGAAGGCGTGCCCTGGCCGCAGATTGCGGCCGGAATGATGATCTTCGTCGCGCCGATCATTTTGTTCACGGTGCTAGTGCGCCGGCACCTACTGCGTGGGGTGACGTTTGGAACCATCAAACAGTAGCCGCCCGTGAGCTTTCTGATCCTGGACAGCCTGCGCAAGACCTACGGCGGCGGTACTCTGGCCGTGGACGGGATCGATCTATCGATCGATCGCGGCGAGCTGGTGGTGCTGCTGGGGCCGTCCGGCTGCGGCAAGACCACCACCTTGCGTATGATCGCCGGCCTCGAGACGGCGAGCGCGGGGACCATCCGGATCGATGACCAGGACGTGACCCACCTGCGCCCGTCGCGCCGCGACGTGGGGATGGTGTTTCAGTTCTACGCCCTCTACCCGCACCTGACCGTGCGCGAAAACATCGCGTTTCCCCTGCGCGCGGCCGGCGTCGCGCGCCCCGACATTCGCCGGCGCGTCGACGACGTCGCCGCGCGCATGGATCTGTCAGGACTGCTCGACAGCCATCCCCGGCAACTGTCGGGTGGCGATCAGCAAAAGGTCTCACTGGCAAGGGCGATAGTCCGCCACCCGTCGGTGTATCTGATGGATGAGCCACTTGGCACGCTGGACGCCGATCAGCGATTGACCATCCGCGAGGTCATCCGCGCCGAGCAGCTGGAGTCGGGCGTGACGACCGTCTACGTGACCCACGATCAGGAGGAGGCCATGAGCCTGGCCGATCGGATCGTCGTCATGGATGGCGGGCGCATTCGCCAGATCGGTACGCCGGCCGATGTGTACGATCGTCCAGCCGATCTCTTCGTCGCGCGCTTCGTGGGCAGCCCGGGCATGAACCTGGTCGCCGGCGAAATGACCCATGGCTCGGGCTGGCCCGCGTTCCTGGCGCAATCGACGCGCATCCCGGTGAACGACACGGCGTGTAGCGGCCCAGCCACGCTGGGGATCCGGTGCGAGCACGTTCACGAGGCAGCTGACGGACCCATCCCGGGCTACGTCGTGGGCCAAGAATATCTCGGCAGCGCCAGCCACCTTCGCGTGCAAACCCCGATCGGCCTCCTGGTGATGCGCGCCGCCGCGCGTTCCCGGCGTCCGCGCGGCACGGAGGTGCGCCTTCGCCTGGACCCCACGCAGATCTCGGTCTTCGACGCCGCCACGGAGAAGCGACTGTGATCGGCGCGGTCCCGCCCTTCCTCAGCGTGCGTGGGCTCTCGAAACAGCTCGGTCGGACCCAGGCGCTGCGCGACATCCAGCTCGACGCTCAGGCCGACGAGCTGCTGGTGGTGCTGGGGCCCACGGGCGCGGGCAAGACGACGTTGTTGCGAACCATCGCCGGCCTCGAACGGCCCGACGCTGGAACGATCGTCATGGGCGGCCAGGACGTGACCGCGCACGATCCCGCCGCGCGCGACGTCGCGCTGGTGTTCCAGAACTTCTCGCTTTATCCGCGCTGGTCGGTGCGTCGCAATCTCGAGTTCCCGTTGCGCGCGCCGGGCCGCCGCATTCCCGAGGAGGAGATCCGGCGCCGCGTCGGATGGGCCGCCGAGCTGCTGATGATCACCGCCCTCCTCGATCGGGAGGCGTCGCGGTTGTCGGGAGGCGAGATGCAGCGGGTGGCGATCGGGCGCGCCATCGTGCGCCGGCCGCGCCTGTTCCTGCTGGACGAGCCGCTCACCAACCTGGACGCCAAGCTGCGCGAGGCGTTGCGGTTCGAGCTCTGCGAGCTGCGTCGCGAGCTGAAGACGCCCATGATCTTCGTGACCCACGATCAGGTCGAGGCCCTGTCGATGGCCGACCGGATCGTCGTGCTGTCGGCGGGGCAAGTCCTGCAAACCGGTACGCCGCGCGACATCTACGAGCGGCCGCGGTCGGCGCTGGTGTCGCGGCAGCTGGGCCAGCCCGCGATCAACCTGTTGCCGGTGAGCCGCGCCGGTGGCCACTGGATGTCGTCGGACGGCCAGGTTGCCCTGATGCCCGCAGAAGCGGGCGGCCCCGATCAGCGGTTGCTGGGAATCCGCCCCGAAGACATCGCGCTCGATGCCACGGAGTCGGCGGCGGCTGTCGCCCTTCGTGCAGCGGATGCGGTGGTCGAGATCGTCGAGTACCTCGGTCCCACGACGACCCTGCGCTGCGCGTGGGCCGGCACGCGCGTCCACATCGTGGTTCCCCGTCGCGCCGCCCTGGTTCCGGGGGATCGCGTCTGTCCCCACCTGGATGCCACCCGCGCGCTGCTGTTCGATCCCGCGCCGCCTGAAGGAGGTTCCGCATGACTACTCGAGCATTTGAGCCAACGTTCATGAAGATGAGTGTCTTGACCGCCGCGCTGCAAGAGCTGACCCCGCGCTCGGTCCGCGACGCCGATCCCGACCAGGCCATCGAGGACTGGCTGGCGTTCGCGCGTGAGATGGATTGTCCGAACATTCAGATCTCCGCGGCGCTTCACCCGCTCGAGGCCGACGTCCCGCCGGAGGCGATGCTCGACCCCGTTGCCAACACGCTGGATCTGCGCAGGCCGTTTGGTAAGGACCGCGCGCGGCGCGTGCTGGCCGCCATGCAGTCGACGGGCGTGGGAGTGACCGACATCGCCTTCTTCGACAATCTGTTGCACGACGACAACGATCTGCGCGGCAAGAAGCACGCGTTCGTGGTCCGGATGCTCGACGCCGCGGCGGCGCTGGGATTGAAGGCCGTCTGCGGCTTCGTGGGCCGCAACCAGAAGCTGTCGATGGACGGCAACCTGGTCTTCTTCGAGGAGGTGTTCGTCCCGCTGCTGAAAGAAGCCAAGGCGCGCGGGATCGAGTACCGGGTCGAGCAATGCCCGATGCCGGGATGGACCATCGGCGACAACTTCCACAACAACCTCGGCTATACGCCCGCGCTCTGGATCGCGCTGCACCGCATCTGCGAGCGGCACGGCGTCGGCGACCAGTTTCGCGTTCACTATGATCCCTCGCACGCGATCTTGATGGGGCAGGACACGCGATCGATCTTTCAGTACCTGAAGGACAGCGGCTACGACTTCATCGTCAGCGGCTTCCACGTCAAGGGGCAGGTGATCGACGCAAAGGGGGTCGCCGCCTGGGGCTACGGTGGGCAGACGGTCGAGCGCGGCGACTGGAAGAACGGTCAGCCATCGTCGAACCCTGCCGATCACGCGCACGCGTGGAAGAAGCAAACCGTGCTGTGCGAGCACGAGCTGCCGGGCACCGCGAGACACGATCCGCTGGGCTACTTGCAGAACCGCACCGTCGACTGGCTCGACCACCAGCTGGCGGCGCGCGAGCTCCTGAAGCTGGACATCGCGCAGACCGCGCTGGTGATCGAACACGAGTATCCGCGCGCGCGCATTCAGGACAAGGCGCGGCTGAAGCCGATTCTGCAGGGATCGATCGCGTTCGCCCGCAAGATTGACGAGGCCGCTGCCTGCATGTACGCGCTTCATCACCAGGTGCTGCCCGCCCAGGAGATTCCGGTCCAGGGCCGCGGGCGCGTCCCCTACTGGACCTAATCGACGAAGGAGCCGCCGATGACCAGACAAACGCTGAAGGTCGCCATGATTGGCTACGACTTCATGGGCCGGGCCCACTCGAACGCCTGGCGCCAGGTGAAGCACTTCTTCAAGGACGTGCCGCTCGAGCCCGTGCTGAAGGTGGTGGTGGGCCGGACCGCGGACCGGGTAGCCGAGGCCGCGGGGCGCCTCGGGTTCGAGGAGCACGCCACGAGCTGGCGCGAGGTGGTGGGCCGACGCGACATCGACGTCGTCGACATCTGCACGCCCGGGGATTCCCACGCCGAGATCGCCATCGCCGCCGCCGAGGCAGGCAAGGCGATCCTGTGCGAGAAGCCGCTGGCCAACAGTGTGGTCGACGCCCAGCGAATGCTGGCAGCGGCGCGCAAGGCCGGGGTCGTCCACATGCTGTGCCACAACTACCGCCGCTGTCCCGCGGTGGCGCTGGCGCGACAGCTCATCGACGAAGAAGTGATCGGGGACATCCGCCATTATCGCGGGGTCTACCTCCAGGACTGGATCGTCGATCCTAGCTTCCCCCGGGTGTGGCGACTCGAGAAGGCGCGCGCCGGTTCGGGGGCGCTGGGCGACATCCTCTCGCACACGATGGATCTGTCGCGCTATCTCGTCGGCGAACCGGTCGAGGTCTCGGGTTTGATGACGACCTTCATCGGGGAACGGCCCATGCCCGACGATCCCGGTCGGCGCGGCAAGGTCGACGTCGACGATGCCGCGCAGGCGCTGGTGAAGTTCGCGGGCGGCGCCGTGGGTTACTACGAAGGCAGCCGCTTCGCGTCGGGCCGCAAGAACTACAACCGGCTCGAGATCAATGGCTCGAAGGGCAGCCTGGCCTGGGATCTGGAACGGATGAACGAGCTCGAGGTCTACATCGAGGCCGGAGCGCGGAGCGGCTTTCGAACGATCTCGGTCACCAACGGCCAGCACCCGTACATCGCGGCGTGGTGGCCGCCCGGGCACATCATCGGCTACGAACACTCTTTCACGCACACGATCTACGACTTCGTGCGCGCGATCGCCGGCGCGACCCCGCCTCCGCGCCCGAGCTTCGAGGACGGCCTTCAGAATCAGCGCGTGCTCGACGCCATTGAGCGGTCGGCGGCCACCGGTCAATGGCAACGGGTCGAAGAGAAGGTAGCGGAAGGGATCGCCGGATGAAGTGCGGACGGACAACCATGACGGCCGGCGCCAGCCTGGCGCTGGCGATCGCGTTCTTCGGAATCGAGTCTCGTGCCGTTGCGCAGGTCTTGCTGGTCGACCGCGATGGCTGGCGGGTGAGCACGGACGGCCGGGTCAATGCGTTTCTCAGCGTGGCCGAAGGCAACGGGCTTCCCGCCGACCAGCCTCAGAACCTGGGCGCCGGCAACCACGACGCGACCGACTCGAACAACAACCTGCACTCGTCGCGAATCCGCAACGGCTTCCTGATGAGCATCCTTGGATTCACCGCCGAAAAGCAGGTCAGCCCGGATCTCAAGGTCACGGCGCGCGTGGGACTGTGGATGAACATCACCGGCAGCCGCACCAAGAACATCCCGGGGCTAGTGGATCCGCGCGAGCTGTACGGCAAGCTGGAGGGCCGGTGGGGGAGCTTTCTGGGCGGCAGCGATCTGTCGTTGTTTGGTCGCGGCGCAACGCTGATGGACCAGCAGATCGCGCACGACTTTGGTCTGGGCTCGCCGTGTGACGTCGAATTCGCCTCTGGCGGCGGATGCGGAATGGTGGGGTTCGGCGAACCCTTCCCGGGTTTCGAGCCGGGGTTCGTTTACGCAACGCCCGATCTGAACGGCCTGCAACTATCAGTGGGCGCCTACGATCCCGCGACCATCAGCAATGCACAGTTGAATCGTGCGCCCTTGCCCCGCTTCGAGGGCGAGGCGACCTACCAGATCAGGAACCTGGCGCGCGTGTTCGCCAGCGGGTTCTGGCAAGTCCTCGAGGGAACCGTACCGGCAACCACAGCGGGCGGGACGATGTACCTCAGGAATCTGCACACCGACGGCTGGGGCGTTCAGGCGGGAGCCATGCTTTCTCTCGGACCGGTCATGCTGGGCGGCGCGGCCTACAAGGGCGCTGGGTTCAGCCCGATCACCTATCTCGACGAGAGCGTCATCTCCGCCGACAGCGCGGGCGTCCTCCGCAATTCGCGGGGTGCGTTTGGTCTGGGATCCGTCGCGTTCGAGACACTCAAGTTGAAGATCGCGGGCGGGGTGGGCGTATGGCAGCTCGACAAGAACCGGAACGACGTCGGCGCGGTCAGCCCGACGGGAGCGCCGTCGAACCCTGCGCTCATCAAACAGAACCTGGGCGAGACCATCGGTCTTTACCAGACGACCGGACCGGTGCACTTCGCGCTGGAGTACTTCCGCGCGCAATACACCTGGTACGACCGCGGGCTAGCCGATCCGGTCGATGCCACCAAGGTGGATATCGTCACGCCTAAACAGGCGGTGAATTTCATAACAGCTGGCATGACCGTGGTCTGGTGAACGGACAAGCCAATGAACCGTCGCGGGACGTCACGAGAGCACGAGAGATCGCGGGCCTGATGCACGGCCGTCGTCTGACGTGGGCGATCGCTTGGCTCGGGCTGATAGCGCCATCGCTCCCCAGCGCCGTCGCGCGCGCGCACCAGAACGGAATTGTTTCGCAGGGATGCGACGCCTGCCACAACGGAGGCAAGACGCCGACCGTTACGTTGACGGCCGACCCGATGAACCCCGCGGTGGGGCAAGCAGTGACGGTCACGATCGGTGTGTCGCAGACCAACGGCCCCGCCGCGGGCTTTTACATCACCACGGCCAGAGCTGTCGGGACCTTTCGGATCAGCGAGGCGGGAACCCAGCTCGTGTCGGGCGGCGTCACTCACACGATGCCGCGCATCGGGTCCGGGGGCGTCACGACGTTCCAGGTTCAATGGTCGTCGCCCACGCCGACCGGCGTCGAGTTCGAAGCGTTCGTCATCTCCGCGAACCACGACGGAACGCCCAACGGCGACGGCGCAGGAATGGCCACGCTGTCGATCGCATCCGGGTGCGCCGGAACCAGCTATTTCCTCGACCAAGATGGCGACGGATTCGGCGCCTCCGATCCGGCTTACCCCATGGTCGAGGACTGCTCGAGGCCGCTCGGCTACGCAGCCGTCGGCGGGGATTGCGCCGACTTTGACCCCACCATCTACCCCGGCGCGCGCGAATTATGCGACGGCAAGGACAATAACTGCAACGGCCAGATCGACGAGGACGTGACCACGCAACTCTACTGCGAGGATAAGGACGGCGACGGTCACGGTGTCGTGGGGGGAGCAA
This sequence comes from uncultured Myxococcales bacterium, assembly GCA_964571275.1. GTDB lineage: Bacteria > Myxococcota_A > Polyangia > Fen-1088 > Fen-1088 > DASRQZ01. The sequence goes on along the minus strand of CAZNCQ010000032.1, from coordinate 15,538 downwards.
CCAAGACGGGCTGCGCGCCCAGCCCAGGCTTCGGCGACTGCGGGGGAGACTGCAACGACAGCAATCCCGCCATATACCCCGGCGCCCCCGAACTTTGCGACGGCAGGGACAACAACTGCAACGGCCAGATCGACGAAGGGGCGCGCGCCACCTGCGGCTTGGGCTGGTGCTCGCGCTATGCGATCGGCTGCACGACCCAATGCACGCCCGGGCCCCCCAGGGTCGAGACCTGCAACGCGTTCGACGACGACTGCGACGGCGTCGTCGACAATGGTACGGATCTCGAGCTGTGCGGGGTAGCGGGAATGAAGTGCGTCGGAGGGGTGTGCATTCGCGGATCAACCGCGGGGGGCCCGACGAGTCCCGCCGACGCCGGTCTACCGATCGGGCAGCCGGCCGCGGGAGGGACCTCCGCGCGCCCCGCGGGGGGCGGAGGGTGCCATATCGCGCCCGAGGGCGCGCCCTTCGACCTCGGCGGCGGCCTTTTGGCGGCCGCCATGCTGATTTTTGCTTTCCATCGCACCCAAAACCGCTGAGGGGGTGCCCTTCAACAGGCGAAGCTCTCAATTTGAGGACAGCGGTCCGGTTTAGGTACGGGCCGACACGTCGGCTTCAGGCCAGGGGAACCGATCAACCATTCTGGGTAGCAACCCGGGAGGCACCCGATGCGCAAGATCAAGATCCACCTTCCCCACCTGTCCAGGCTCGCCTTGGCGCTGGCCATGGCCTCGACGGCTTGTACCGGAGTCTCGTCGCTGCCGAAGATCTCGACCGGTTCTGGTCAGGGCAACGGTAGCGGTGGTGGCTCGACCGGGGGCGGGCTGCCGACGACGGGGATCGGCACCGTCGCGCCCACGACCCATCTCGATTCGGGCCGGGTTACATTGCGACGACTCAACGTCGCCGAGTACAACAACACCGTCCGAGACCTGCTGGGAACCACGACGACGCCCGGCGACAACTTCCCCGGCGACAACGTCACCGACGGGTTCGACACGCTCGGCGAAGCGCTGTTCTTTTCCGATTACCTGACGGCGCAGCTCGAGAGCGCGACCAACAACCTCGTCACCGAGCTGTTTGCGCGGCCAGCAACCGATCCGATCCGCACCAAGATCCTGGTCTGTCAGCTCACGACCGCCAACATCCAAACCTGCCTGACGCAGATCTTGTCGGGCTTCATGAAGAACGCTTACCGGCGTCCGGTGACCGATGCCGAGGTTGCCGACCTCGTCCAGCTGGCGACCACCATTGCGGCGTCCAGCGGTGACGTCGTGCGCGGCGCCAGCGCCGCCTTCAAAGTCGTGCTGCTCTCGCCGAACTTCATCTTCCACGTCGAGCTCGGCGCCCCTGACAGCACGGCGGTGACGCCGCTCAGCGATTACGAGCTCGCGAACCGGCTGTCGTACTTTCTGTGGTCGAGCATGCCGGACGCGCAGCTTATGCAGGCGGCTGACGCGAAGATGCTCACCGCGGGCGGGACGACGCTAGCGGCCCAGATCGACCGCCTGATCGCTGATCCCAAGAGCCAGGCGTTCGTCGACAACTTCGCCGGGCAATGGCTCTGGATACGCCAGGTCGCGGGGGTATCTCCCGATCCGGCGCTGTTCCCCGAGGTCGACCAGGCCCTGCTCGACGCGATTCCCCAGGAGACCAAGCTCTTCTTCAAGTCGTTGCTGACCGGAGCCAAACCAATCGATACCTTGCTCCTGGCCGACTACACCTTCGTCAACTCGCGCCTCGCGACCCATTACGGGATAGCGCCTGCGCCGGCCGCGTTCACCCAGGTGAACTTGGCGAACACTCATCGGATGGGGATCCTGAACCAGGACACCTTCCTCACCACGACGTCGCAGCCGAATCGCTCTTCCCCGGTCAAGCGCGGCGAGTGGATCCTCGAGCAGCTGCTCTGCGATCCTCCGCCGGCGCCGCCACCCAACGTCCCGTTGTTGCCCACGTTCGTCATGGGCTCGGGCCTCACCGGTCGAGCCTATCTGGAGCAGCACGTGCAGAACCCCTACTGCGCGAGCTGCCACAACACCATCGACCCGATCGGGTTCACGCTCGAGAACTTCGATGCGGTCGGTGCCTACCGTACCCTGGACAATGGCCAGGCAATCGATCCCTCGGGCGTGATGCCCGACGGTACGAGCTTCAAGGGCTTCAGCGACCTGGCTCAGTGGTTGGTGAACGACCCGCGCTTCCTGCGTTGCGCGACCAAACAGATGTTGACCTACGCCGTGGGACGGTCGTTCGATGCGATGGACGCGCTCGCATACGTGGCCGGCGTTGCACAGCCTCTAACCAGCTCCGGCACCTGGCCACAGCTGGTGCGGGCGGTCGCCAACAGCCAGGCATTCCTCACCCGGCGCGGCGAAGGTCCTTAGTCTCATCTCGTTTGCAATCGGAGATCATCCACATGAGCACACGACATTCTCGCAGGTTGTTCCTGGGCGGTGCCGCGGTGACGGTAGCGCTTCCGTTCTTGCCTTCGGCGCTCTGGTCGCGTCGCGCAGGCGCGGCCGGCCTCACCCCACCCCGGCGATTCATGGCCTGGTTTGTTCCCAACGGCATCAACATGCCCGATTGGACACCGACGACGACCGGAGCCAACTGGGCGGCCACGCCGATCACAAAGCCGCTCATGCCGCTGCAGAAGAAGCTCGTGATCCTTAGCGGCCTCGACCATCAGCAGACCGCCGAGCCCGCTGACCCTCCGGCCGGGCACGGTTCGGGCACCGGCTGCTTCCTGAACATGATCTCGGTCAACGGGCACCTTACTGATACGACCAGAAACAGCATCGACCAGGTCCTGCTTCCGACTCTCAATGCCGGGGGCGCGCCCCTTCTACCGTCCCTGCAGATCGGCGTCCAGGGCGACAACGGCTTGTGCGATCGCGCGGATTGCTCGTTCTCGCGTTCGATCTCATGGATCAACGGGGTTCCCCAGCCCAACATTTACGATCCGCAGCAGCTGTTCGATCGAATGTTCTCGGGCGCCAGCCCGACGATGAGCGCCACCGATGCCGCCCAGCGGCTCTCGGAGCGCACCAGCGTCCTCGATCGCGTCCTCGGCCAGATTCAGTCGCTCGGGCCAAAGTTGAGCACCTCCGACAACAAGAAGCTAGACGAGTACGCGACGTCGCTTCGGGACCTCGAGACGCTCATCCAGAAGCAATCGACCGCGACGGCCAACTGCATGACGCCGGCGCGTCCGGCGGCAAACCCCCCGCTGAATTACAACCGCGGCATCACGCCCAGCAGTCTGATCCAGGCCAACGTGCCACTGTTGCTGAAGTTGATGGTAGTCGCCTTTCAATGTGACATCACGCGATCGATCACGTTCATGCTCGGGAACGGGACCAGCAACAACGACTTCGCCTTCCTCTTCAACAACGCGTCGACTCCCCACCATGGCACGTCACACCACGGCGGCGATCCCAACCTCCTCGCCAAGCTGACGACCATCGACACCTGGGAGATGACCCAGGTCGCGACGCTCTTGCAGCAGCTGGACAGCGTCACCGAGTCCGACGGCCAGTCGGTGCTGGATCACACGACGTTTTACCTTAGCAGTGACATCGGCGACGGCAACACCCACAACCACTGGGACATGCCGGTCCTGATCGCGGGCGGCGCCAGCGGCAAGCTCAAGATCGATGGCCGTCACATCAATTACGCGCCGACGCTGCAGTTGGGCGCGGCGAGACCGCTGGTGGGACCGCACAGCACGACCCAGACGGGGCAGGCGTTCATCTCGATCCTACAGGCCCACGGCATCATGCAGAACACCTTCGGTATGGCGACCGGTGGACCCTTGACGGAGATCATGGCGTGAGGCGGTCAAAACAAAACGGCCGGCGACTGGATCCGATCCGCGCGCGCTCGCAACGCTCTTGGTTCGTGACGGCGTCGGTCTGCATGATCGCGTCCGGCTCGGCCTGCATGAAGGACAACTCGTTGGGGGGCGATACGGTTTCCCCGCCCGGCGGCAGCGACGCAGGGAAGCTGGATAGCGCGTCCTCGGGAGCCGGCGGAGCGATCGTGACGCCGGGGATCGACGGATCGGGAGCCGACACACAGGGCCTGGGCGGCTCGACCGCGGGGACCGGCGGTGCCCCGGGCGTCGGCGGCGTAGGGGGCGGCGGTGGCGGTTCGGCCGGCGCCGGCGGCGCTGGACCGATCGTCGCAGGCGGCGCGTCGAATTGCGCGACGCCGGTGTCCTCCGTGGGCAAGCTCTGCGACGGTTTCGAGGGACCTGCGCCGGGCGCCGCGGGAAGCGCGTTCACGTTCGCGCTGGGGGCAGGATCGACCGGCGTGGTCGACACCACCAAGCCCTATCGGGGATCGAAGTCGGTGCACATGAAGACCAACGGTGCCCAGGCGTTCATCACCGAGACGATGAGCTTCGCGCAGCCCGCCGCGGTGGCGACGAACAACGAGCTCTGGGGCCGCATGTTCATCTGGTTTGCGACCACCGCGAATCCACAAAGCCACGACGTCTTCATCACGCTCGAGGACCCTGCGAGCACGGCGGCGTCCTCGCAGCTTCACGTGGCTGGTGGTAGCCGCGGTTTCCTGGCGTCGCAGATCCGGACCACCTCGGATCTCTATCATCCACCGATGGGGACGGGGATGATCAAGTTCCCGCTCGTTCCGCCCGCGTGGCAGTGTTGGGAGTGGCATACCACCGCCGCGAACACGTTGGAGTTTTATGTCGACGGCGCGCTCTATGCGCCGATGTCGGTCACGGCTGCCGACAAATGGCCATTCCCGATCTTCAAGAGCATGTCGCTCGGCTTCTTGCAGTTCGGCACCACGCCGGTGACCGAGATGTGGATCGACGAGGTCGCGCTCGATAGCGCGCGGATCGGATGCGACAATTGAAACCGGCGACGGGCGGTCCCGATTGGAACCGCTCCTCGTCTCGTGTTCAATCTGGTCAAGTGAGTTACTTGCCGCCGCTGTCCGTGTGGGCGCACCGGAACCCGCGGGTCTGGTCGGGAAACGAGCCATCGAACGCATAGCGACTGGCGGCGCGGAGCGACGACGGATCGTCGAACCGAAAGTCTCCGCCGCGGAAGACCCGGGGCGAATTGTCGCTTCCCGTGCCGCCGTCGGCGATGGGATCGGCGGCCTCGATGACGTTCGCGCAGTTGTCGCAGGGCGCGGCGGCATAGGGCCCATAGAGATCGAGGGTCCACTCCCATACGCTGCCCGAAAGATCGAGATGGCCCCAGCGACCGGCGCCCGCGATCAGGCTCCCCACCACGGGCAAGTCATCCTGATCGGAGCATGTCGGACGTCCGTCGAACAGGCAGGCGAAGGCGGCGAGGTCGACCGAGGGCGTCTGGTCACCCCACGGGTAAATGCGCTGTTCATCTCCGCCCGCAGCCGCGTACTCCCACTCCGCCTCGGTGGGGAGTCGCTGGTTGTCCCAGATGCAGAAGGCGAGGGCCTCGAACCAGGTGACGCAGGTGATCGGTCGGGCCTCTGATGAGCCGACATCGTCGGTCCAGGTTCCGCCGCACTCCGAGAGCGCGAACTTGAACAGATCCCGCGACGACGGCAGCGACGTGTTCCACTCGGAGCGCCAGCCGCTGCCGGCAATGAGCGGGTGCGCCCCCGCGCCCTCTCCGGGCGCGACGGCATCGTACTGGGCGAGGAACGACCGGAATCGACCGACCGTGACCTCGTATTTGTCGAGCACGAAGGGCGCGATGGTCGTCACGTGACTTGGGAATTCGTCGTCATTGCCGACGCCGACCGGCGACCCGGCGGTGAACGTCCCTCCCGCGAGTGGCAAGCCGTCGCGGCACGGACTGCTGACACCGTCCGCCGCGCACGGCACGGGACGGACATCCAGCGTCAGGGTCACCTGCCCGGTTTGGCGGAAGCCTGTCGCTTCCGTGACCTCGAGGGTGATGAGGTGAGGTCCGGTGACCGAAGGAAAGAACGAGGCCTGCACGGCGTCAGGACCGGGAGAGATTGCCAGGTAGCTGCCGTCTGGGGCCTGGACGTTCCAGAACACCGAGACCGGCGCTCCCTCGGGATCGGCGCTGCCGGTTGCCGACAAGTAGACCATCGAACGCGGCGGCGGCCCTGCCGCGGGCGTGTTTCCCGGGGAGTACGGGTAGTCATTCTGGCCTCGCGGCGTTTGCAGTTGGAACCTCAACACCGGCACCGGCGGCAAGTCGACGACGCCGGTGACCGCTTCGCTGCTCGGTGCATCGGTGTAGGACGAGTCGTTCCGGTCGACGCGCCCGACTCCACCCGAGCACGCCCCCAAGATCGAGATCAAGATCGACACGCGGAGCGAAGCGACCGTCGCCGCAGCGCCGACCCACGTCCCGCAGATCCCGGCGGCATCGCTGGTTCCGAGCATTGACCACGACGGCCCCATCGCCACCCAGTTTAGTCGCTGTCACCGACAATCGTAGACAAAGTCACCGAGGAGTTTGTGTGATCGATCCGTTCGAACCCGACCAACCGCCGCTGAGTTCTCGCCGGCGCCGTGGCCGACCGCGCTCTTTTGCAACTCCGCCAGGGCGACTGCTGGGGGTGGCCGCTCTGTGCTGGGCGGCGACCGCCGGGGCGGCGGGAGGCGCGCGCGTGGCGATCGACGTCAAAGGAGCGGGCGCCGCAGGAATCCGCGCGCAGGTGATCGCGGCGCTGCCCGCAGGCGTCGAGGTGATGGACGTGCCGAACGTCGTCCGGGAAAGCTCGAGACGAGCGCTCTTTGCTCGCCACGCCACAGGGGGTGACAGCGATCGATTTGCGGAGTTGATCGGTGAGGTTCAACGCACGGCACATACCGCAGGGGTCGACGCGCTCATCTTGGGTGAGACCCGTCCCGGCAGACGGAGAGGTCTGGGGGAGCTTCAATTGGTGATTGTTCCCGCGCCGCCGATCACGCGCGTCGCGGACCAAACCGTTCTCTTGCGGCAGGGGCTCGCACCGCGCAATCGCTTGAAGAACCTGTTGGCCGCGGCCCTCGCCGGCGTTCGCCAGGATGCGGGCGCCGCGCAAGAGGGTGACGGTGACCGTGCGGGTGCGGGTGCGGGTCCACCCCCCGTCGCCGAGGCTGGCGACCAAATCGCCGGCGGGGCGGCCGAACCGGGAGAGTCCGCGTTGTCTGTTGACACCCCCCGCAATGAGGTGTCGCCCACCGAGGCGCTGTTTGTCGGTTTGCTGGGACTGGATTTGGGCGGCCGCCAATTTCATTACAACCAGCGCATCACGAACGCCAACCTCCGCCCTTACGACCTGCCGCAGGCAGCGTTGCTGCCGGTCACGCCGGGCGGAATCGCCTCGGTCGAGCTCTATCCGCTCGCCCGTACACCCTGGGCGGTGGCGCGGGATCTCGGCGTGGGGTTGGGCGGCGGATACAATTTCGCAAAGGCCCAACTCGGCACCGTCCAGCTCGACACCACTTGGTACGAATGGGACGCGTATCTGCGCCTGCGCCTGCACCTCGGGGCTCGGGGCGTGTCGCCCGTCGTCGGATTCGAGGGCGGCTACGGCCGCCACGTCTTCACCTTCAAGGATTCCGGCGGTCTGGCGGACAGCCTGCCCGGCGTCAACTACCACTACCTGCGCGCCGCCGTCGATGGGCGCGTGCCGTTAGGCCGGGTGGCGGTGATCGCCCGCGCGGCGTTCCGACATCTCTTGACGAAGGCAGGACCGATGGGAACGACGCTGGTCGAAGCCGGCAGCGTGGGCGATCACTTTCCCCGTGCGCAGATGTCGGGCCTCGACGCGCAGGTGGGCGCCATGCTGGCGCTGGGTCACAACCTCGAGGGCGTCCTCATGTTGAGGTACACCCGCTACTGGGCGACCTTCCACTCCTCGCCCGGCGACACATATATCGCCGGCGGGGCCGTCGACCACTTCATTCACGCCGATCTGGGCGTCGCCATCTCGTTTTGAGCCATTCCTTCACCAACACCCCGGACATCCCGCGAAAGGATTCTCCATGTTCGCCAAGGCAAGATCCCGTTGGGCCACGCTCGCGCTCCTGGCAGCAACAGGTTGCGGAAGCAGCTCCTCGTCCGCTCCTTCCGGGCCTCCGGTGGTCACCACCGGCGCGGGCGGTGGGTCGGCGGCCGGCAGATCGGGAACCACCACCGACGCCGGCGGTTCGGCTGGCTTGGGTGGCGCGCGCGGCACCGGCGGCGACGCGTCGGCGCGCGACGCGGGAACGGGTGGCACGGCGGCCATGACACCGGACGCCGCCACTTCGGACGCTCCTCCGCCGAGCGACGCCGGAACGCCGTCCGTTCGATTCGTCGGACGGGTGGATCGGACGAACGCGGCCGGGCCGAGGTTCGCGTGGCCGGGTACGACGGTCCTCGCGCGGTTCACCGGGAGCACGATCGGCGTGCGCCTCTCGGGTCCAACGACGTACTTCGATGTCTCGATCGACGGCGTCGCGCAATCCGAGCCGCTGGTGTTGATTGCGGGAAAGACTGACTATCCCCTCGCGACGGGGCTGTCGGCCGGACCGCACGAGCTCTCGGTCTATCGCCGTAGCGAGGCGGGGATCGCGGGCACAGGCGACACGACCTTTCTCGGGCTGATCCTCGATCCGGCGGGCGCGCTGCTCGCGCCAAGCCCACCGGCGACGCGACGAATCGAGATCGTCGGCGATTCGATCACGACCGGATACGGCGACCAGAGCGTGAACGGAGCCTGCCCGAACGTGTTAGCCGCCCAGGACCACGATGTCGCCTTCGGCGCGGACGCCGCGCGCGCCCTGGGGGCCGACCTGATCACGATCGCCTGGACCGCCAAGGGGATGTACCGAAACAACGGCGGCGACCTCACCGACACCATGCCGATCCTGTACGGGCGGACGCTTCCCGACCAGACGACCGATACCTGGGATTTCACCTCGTGGATCCCCGATGCCGTCGTGATCTATCTCGGTAACAACGACTTCGGCCGGGGCGACCCCGGTCAGCCTTACGTCGCGGCGTACGAGGCGTTCATTGCGCGCGTGCGCAGCCACTATCCAGACGCGCTGATCGTGTGCACGATCGGCCCAAACCTCGCCGACCCGAAACTGAGCCAGGAGCGAACCTACGTGAAGGGGATCGTGGCGGCGACTGTTGCAGCCGGCGACAACAAGATCGACTTCCTCGAGATGCCCCAGCCGACCGCGGCCGAGGGCACGGGGTGCGGCGGACACCCGCTCGCCTCGACCCACAAGCGAATGGGCGACGCCCTCGTGGCAGAGCTCAAGTCCCGCCTCGCCTGGTAGTCAGACGCGAGGGAGAACGACGCACGCGAACGGACGGAGACGTGCGACGGGAAGCGGCAGCGCGCCCTGGGAACGGGGGGCGGCGTGCGTGCCGGTGCGAGCGGGGGTGAATGACAGCCGGGGTCTCGATCGGGGCGAGCGAACGCCGAGTATCGGCCGTGCAAATACCGCATCACCTATTCACGCCGGACGATTCAGTCGCGAGCCGCGCGCTCGAGCAGAGCGATGACACGCACTATCACATCGCTCGCATCGTTGACGAGCGCTGCTCTCGATAGGACTCGGGAGGTCGGAAAGGCTGCGACGGCGTCCGGACTGGTCATCCTGGGACTATACGATTCTCTTGATTGTCGGCCGCGCTCGAGAGACCGGTATCCGAGGCCGCGAAGGCCCACGTTGTAATAGAACCTCGCGTGACGCTGATGACGATCGATCTCGGTATAAAGAGCGGCTGAAAACCGAAAGAAACTAGCGATCCGCTCCTCGACACTTTCGATCTCGACAACGAAGGTATCGCGTACGGAGTCGGCAGTGCCGGCTCTAGATCGGCCGGTGACGTTTCCGTCGAGAAGGACGCGACCAGACTCGACGAGCTCCAGGCGAATATTGTCCTCGCCGCGATGCCTGCTATTCGTACCGCCCTGCTCTATGACCAGCGCCGCTCCTTCCAACTCGGCACTCTTCGAGTGCCAGGGGCTGAAGAGGCGCACGTTCCTCTCGTGTCCCAGCTCGAGTAACCGGTCTCTGAAGTCCGGGGACCCAAGCTTGACCGGATCTACGACCTCTTCCTGTCGCTCGGGTTCAAGTACTAAGCGCAACGTCGTAGCGCCTCCTGCGCTACGCCACTCCGGCGCGAAAAATGAAGAGAGATCTCGCTCTTCCTCGCTCCTTGGACTCATGGTTTCCAACTTTCCCCGCACAGCGCGCTCGACCTGCCACCGCAGATCAGCAGGCGTCTGAAACTTGGTTCGAAACATCCCATCGACGTAGTCAGAGATCCTACGAACGAACCGGTCGGCGCCAGCATCCCGGGCCGTCTCCTGTATGAACGCCAGGATGGGAAGGCTGCAAACGCGGGCATGCTCGAACTCTTCCTCGACAACAAGGCGCCCGGAGGGCGTCGTCCATCCCCCTCGCTCGCCGACGATGCTGAGAACGCAATCCGAGCTCTCGATCGCGTCCAGGCAGGCGTTGCGCGACGAGGCGCCCTGCGACGCAAGGTCCTCGTTCACCATCACCGGTTCCGCCCCCGCAGCTTCGATCCCGTCTCGCGCGGCGGCGCGATAGTCGGCGAACCCCTCGATGACGGAACTGACGAAGACGCGAAGCATCGGGCGGTGATTGCGGCCCGCGCGCGCCTCATCGATGCTCCGAACCATCTATGCTAGAGCCCTTCTTCTCCGCGATCGTCGTCGATCTCCACCTCGCTGATCCGGAGGACAAATTTCGTCGAGCCCGTCCCGGGGACGTTCACCTCTTGGCCGAATACCTTCACCAGAGTCCCGTCCGTCAGCAACGCGAGACCGGACGCGTAGGGCTTGGCGTCCGTCAAATAGATCGCCTGGAACTTGATGCTGCTCGGGTTAAGGTCGGCCATGGGCGCTACCTTTGGATGATGTCGCCGGGCGACTTGGGCGGATAGATCTTCGCGTGCAGTGCGGCCAATAGTTGCTCTGCGACCTGAGCCACGGCGCTGCGCCGCAGCTTCGGCCACGCAACCTGCCCGTCCAGCGCGGGTCCCTCGTAGATCTTCTTGGTGGGGTCGTAGTCGAGTCCGACGATTAAATGTTGCCCGTTCTCCCCAAACACGATGGCGCCTTTTGGCGTGACGTAGAACGGGACGCCAGCGCCGCCGTTGGAGATGGAGAATCCCTCCCTTTGGTTCTTGGTTAACTGCACCTCATTTGTCGACAGCCCGAGGAGTGCCTCGACGAGGGCATACGCGGCGTCTCTCCTCCCTGCTTGATCGGGGAAGAACTCCTCGGTGGCCCGCGCGATGAGGTCGCTGGCTTCCTCGGTACGGTACGGGGCGTCAGTGGCCATGGTCGCTCTCCAAGCCCCCCCTACAACGCTTGAAACGCGATTTATTCCCAGGCGCATGCCGTGAGGCCGTCTCGAATCACTGGGTTGGAGACATGCTTTATCCGCTGGAAGCGCAAACATGTCGTCTGCGGCGACCACGAGTCCTCTGCCGTGCACTACCTCGAGAAAGAGATCGAGTGACCAACTGGAACTGGCGGCTGGTCACACGCACCACGCCTAACGGCTTGGCGGCACCGACCGCCGTTTGGCCGCATAAGCTACATCTCAAGCTACAGTCGCTGAGTCGGACTTGGACCGGTGGCCCGCTTCCCGAAGCGTCCAAAGCGGTCCAAAAAAATGTAGCTTGAGTGTAGCTTATGGACGCTCACTCGTACTCGCCCGGGGATATCAGGAGCGCTCACCGCGGAGCGCACGTGACTGACAACCACTTGAAATACAACGGCAAATTGGCACTCGTGATAGCGCCGGATGATCAAGGCCAATCATGCCTTCGGAAGATTTTGAGTCCGCTGCGTATACCATTTCGCCACTCCGGCGGGAGTGCGGCGGGAAAGATAACCGCACGGCGCGGCGCTGAGAATCAAAATCCGCCACAACTCCCGAACATGACCCATCAGCGATCCCGGAATCGGGATGGGCACGATCTTCCAGACCGGGGTTGCGCCAGCACCAGCTGGGCCTAGCTTTGTTGTACAAGAGCGGTTCCCCATGTCACACGCCGGTACGACGCAGGTCTTGCTCGTGGAAGACGACGCCTCGATTCGCGAGTCGCTGGGCGAAACGCTACGCGAAGAAGGCTTCGACGTCGCGATGGCCGCGAACGGACGCCAGGCGCTCGAGCTGCTGCGCAGCAGCTCTCGTCCATCCGCCATCCTCCTCGACCTGATGATGCCGGTCATGGACGGTTGGGACTTTCGTCATGAGCAACTGCACGATCCGTCGCTGCGCGACATCCCGGTGGTGATCGTCACCGCCGTCGGGTTCAGCCGCGAGACCATCCGGACGCAATTCGGCAAAGTCGAGCTCGTCGAAAAGCCCGTACACGCGTTTGAATTGCTCAAAGCGATCGGCCGCGCTTGCGGCGCCCCGGCGCCTGGGTAGTCGACTTCAGCGCGTCTCCGGTTCGCGGATCTTCCGATGAGCGGACTCGGCGGCTGTGCCCGAGGCGACGCCCTTCTCTCTCAGCTTGCGGAACTCGTCGCGAAAGGCCGAGAGCTCTGCTTCGCTCGCGTCTTCGAGAGCAGCGAATACGTTGCGCGCCTTGCTAGAACGGATCAGCTCGTCGAGCTTGAGATGGATCGCCTTCGCGTCACGATTTTGCGTGGCTTGAATCAAGAAAACCATCAAGAAGGTGACGATCGTCGTGGCTGTATTGATGACGAGTTGCCAGGCATTGCTGAATCGGAATATCGGCCCGGTCACGAGCCATCCGATCACGGCCAATGCTGCGAGCAGGAACGCGAACGGGTTGCCGAACCGTTCAGACGCGCGCGTCGCGAAACGCTGAAAGCGATCGCTGACGCTCCGACGCTCTCTTCGCTCAGCGTCCCTCATCAATGACGCGGGCGCGGCGGGACCTTGGCGCCCTTCTGGCGAGCCTCGGACAGGCCGATGGCGATCGCTTGTTTCCGACTTTTAGCCTTCGGGTGTCGCCCTTTTCCCGCCTTGAGCGTGCCGCGCTTTGCGCGATGAATGGCACTTCCCACGCTCTTCTTGGCGCTCTCGCCGTAGCGGCGCTTGCTGCTCGTCCGACGTTTGCTCGGCATCGCCTCGCCTCTCTCTTATATGGCTTGGATTCGCTACCTCGACGAGCGGCGGCGGCGCGCCGAGGCGCTCGCTGGTGACGCCGCTCGCGGCCTGGAGCGCCGGCCGGTTCGGGTCGCCGCGTGGCTGCTGTCGGCGGCCGGGTGCGCGCCTTTCCCTTTCGCCAGGCTCGCCTTGAGCGCGCTCATCAAATCCACGACCTCACCGCTCTTGGCCGGCTCGGGCGCGACGGCGATCTCGCCGCCCTTCGCCTTCTCCTCGACCAGCTTCATGATCCGCTCGCGATAGGTGTCCTGGTACTTCGCCGGATCCCATTTCCCGCTGAGCGAGTCGACGATCTGCAGGGCCAGCGCCAGCTCGCGCCCGCGAGCCGCGGCGCTCGCCACCGACGCTTTCGGCAGATCCGGCAGCTCGCGCGCGTCGCGGACCTCGTCGGGAAAGAACATGGTCTGCAGCGCGACGATGTCGTGGAACGGCCGCAGGCAAACGACGCGCTCCTTGGTCCGCATGACGAAGCGCCCGATCGCGACGCGGCCGCTCTTCTTCAGCGCCTCGCGGAACAGGGCGTACGAACGCTCGCCGGCGGGGCCGTCGGGCGCGACGTAGTAGGTTTGGTCCCACGACACCGGGTCGATCTCGTCGAGGCCCACGAACTGCTCGACGTCGATGGTATGGGTCGCGCCAGCCTCGGCGGCCTCGAGCTCTTCCTTCGTCAGGGTGACGAAGCGGCCTTTCGCGACCTCGAAGCCGCGCGAGATGCGCTCCCAGGGCACCTCGCGCTCCGAGCCCTCGGCGACGCGTTTGTAACGAATGCGCCGGCCGGATTTGCCCTCGACCTCGTGGAAGACGGGCCGGTGCGACTCGATCGCGGGAAAGACCTTCACCGGGATCGCGACCAGGCCAAAGCTGATCGTACCCCTCCAGATGGGCCGTGGCACGGATTCAATCTGATGCCGCGCGGCCCGACCGGAAGGGCCCAACCTGCGCTAACCTCCGCCCCCACGCGATGACCCCGACAACGACGGCCACGACGACACCGACGAAGCAGACGCTGACCATCCGCAATCTCAGCAAGACCTATGCGTCCGGTCTGGCGGCGCTGAAGAACATCGACCTCGAGATCGAGAAGGGCGAGATCTTCGCGCTGCTCGGTCCCAACGGCGCGGGCAAGACGACGTTGATCAGCATCATCTGCGGCATCGTCAATCCGACGGCGGGCCAGGTGCTGGTCGACGGGCACGACATCCAGCGCGAGTACCGCGCGGCGCGTTCCAAGGTCGGCCTGGTTCCACAGGAGCTGACCACCGACGCGTTCGAGACGGTCTGGGCGACGGTGAACTTCAGCCGGCGCCTGTTCGGCCGGCCGCCCAACCCGGCATACATCGAGAAAGTCCTGCGCGAGCTGACGCTCTGGGAAAAGCGCGACGAGCGCATCATGACGCTCTCGGGCGGAATGAAGCGCCGGGTGATGATCGCAAAGGCGCTGTCGCACGAGCCGGAGATCCTGTTCCTCGACGAGCCCACGGCCGGCGTCGACGTGACCCTGCGGCGCGACATGTGGAAGCTGGTGCGCGCGCTGCGGGAGAACGGGGTCACCATCATCCTCACGACCCACTACATCGACGAGGCCGAAGACATGGCGGATCGGATCGGCATCATCTCGAAAGGAGAGCTGACGCTGGTCGAGGACAAGGCCACGCTGATGAAGAAGCTCGGCAAGCGGCAGATGACCTTGCAGCTGCAGGATCCGATGACGGCGATCCCGGAGGGGCTCGCGGCCTGGCAACTGGCGCTGAAGCCGGGCGGGCACGAGCTGCAGCTGACGTTCGATGCCAGCGGCGGCAACGCGACCGCGGACATTCCGTCGCTGCTGCGGCGCATGGGCGAGCTCGGCATCGCGTTCAAAGATCTGAGCACGCACCAGAGCTCACTCGAGGACATCTTCGTGAGCCTGGTCGGCGATCGCACGCGGGTGACGTCATGAACGCCTCGGCGGCGCCGATCTTCAACCACCGCGGCGTCTGGGCGATCTACCGCTTCGAGATGGCGCGCTTCATCCGCACGCTGGTGCAAAGCGTGATCACGCCGGTCATCAGCACGTCGCTCTACTTCGTGGTGTTCGGCTCGGCGATCGGGTCACGCATGTCGCACGTGGGCGGCGTGTCCTACGGCGCGTTCATCGTGCCCGGCCTCATCATGCTGTCGGTGTTCACGCAGAGCATCTCGAACGCGTCGTTCGGGATCTACTTCCCGCGCTTCACGGGCACTATCTACGAGCTGCTGTCGGCGCCGATCTCGTTCGTCGAGATGGTGATCGGCTACGTGGGCGCGGCCGCGACGAAATCGATCTTGCTCGGGGTGATCATCCTCGCCACGGCCGCGGTCTGCGTGCCGGTGCGCATCGAACATCCGTTCTGGATGATCGCGTTCCTGCTGCTGACCGCGGCGACGTTCAGCCTGTTCGGCTTCGTG
>CAZNCQ010000031.1:0-39592 GCA_964571275.1 uncultured Myxococcales bacterium | reverse complement strand
GCGCCTACGCCTACGCCGGGCTCATCAGCTCCGGCCCGTGGGTGCTGTCGATCCTCGGCGTCATGGGGATCGGCGTGCTCAGCGTCGGCCCGGTCGCCGCGATCGAGGTGCGTCAGTTCCTGGTGTCGGTCACCTACCTGATGGCCGCCTCGTTGATCCTCACCGGCGCGCTGCAGCTGACCTTCACGCGTTTCATCGCCGACCGCCTGTTCGACAAGGAAGAGCGCAGCGTGCTGCCGAACCTGCTCGGTGCGCTGACGCTGGCGATCGGCGCCGCCGGCTTGCTCGGCAGCCTGGTCTTCGCGCCGTTGCCCGAGGCAGTGTCCTGGGCGCGCCTGGGTGGCAGCGTGGTCTATCGGTTGCTGCTGGTGGCGACGCTGGCGACGCTGTCGGGCTGCTGGATCACCGTCGTGTTGCTCTCGGGGCTCAAAGAATACCGCCGGGTGATGGGATCCTTTCTGGCCGGCTATTTCGTGTCGTTCGTGGCGGCGCTGGCGCTGCGGCCGTTCGGGCTCTCGGGGCTGCTCGGCGGCTTTCTCGCCGGCCAGATCCTGCTGCTCTTTCTCATGCTCGCGCTCGTCGTGGCGCGCTATCCGAGCGATCGCCTGGTGTCGTTCGACTTTCTCGATCGGCGGCGCGCCTACCTGAGCCTGTCGGCGACCGGCCTCCTCTACAACGTCGGGATCTGGATCGACAAGCTGATCTTCTGGTTCACGCCGTCGACGTCGGAGCCGGTGCTGGGGCCGCTGCGGGCGTCGATCATCTACGACTTGCCGATCTTCCTCGCGTACCTGTCCATCTTGCCCGGCATGGCCGTCTTCCTGGTGCGCGTGGAGACCGACTTCGCCGAGGAGTATCACCGGTTCTTCGACGCCGTCCGCGGCGGCGAGACGCTGGGTGAGATCCGGCGGCGGCGCGATCGGCTGACGCTGGCAGTGCGTCGCGGGATCTCGGAGATCCTCAAGATCCAGGGCATCACCGTGCTCGTGCTGCTGCTGGCCGGGCCCCGCCTGCTCGACTACGTCGGCATCTCGCGCTTGCACCTGCAGCTGTTCTCGATCGATCTCGTCGGCGTGGCGATGCAGGTGCTGATGCTCGCGGTGTTCAACGTGCTCTTCTATCTCGACGAGCGCCGCGCCGTGCTCTCGCTGTCGGCGCTGTTCGTCACGATCAACGTGGCGCTGACGATCGCGTCGCAGGCGGCCGGGCCCGCGTTCTACGGCTACGGGTTCGCACTCTCGACGACGGTGACGAGCATCGCCGGCTTGCTGGTGACGTCGCGCAAGCTCGACCGCCTGGAGATGCACACGTTCATGCTCGCGAGATAGCCCGCACCGCCGCCGTTCCTGGTTACCCGCCCCGGTGCGAGCCGACAGTCCCCCCCAGCTCATGACGCGGCAACCGCATCGTGAACGTCGTCCCCTCGGGGGATGAGACCACGTCGATGGAGCCTTCGTGCGCGCGCACGATCTGCCGCACGATGAATAGCCCAAGGCCGAGACCGGACGGGCTCCGGTCGCCCTTGTGAAAAGCATCGAAGAGATTCGGAAGCTGATCGGCCGGGATGAAAGTGCCACCGTTGCGGACCGTGACGACGACATGATCTCGATCTTCTCCCCACAACCTCAGGGTGACGTTGCCCACACCGTGCTGGACAGCGTTGACGAGAAGGTTGGAGAGCGCCTGTTCGATGCGCGCCTGATCCCAGGAGCCGCTGAGCTCACCCTCGCACTCGACATCGATGCTCGCCGCGGGGTGCGCCAGCTGGATCTCGTCGGTGATCGCCCTGCAAAGTGCGCCGAGATCCGCCGCGCGCCGGTTCAGCGGAATGCCACCGCCGAGGTGGCCGCGGGTGAAATCGAGGATGTCGCGGATCATCAGCCCCATTCGATGGGCGCTGCGATCGATCCGCTCGGCGATCACGCGCGCCTTGTCGGGAAGCGCGGGAACCCGGCGCAGCAGGTGGCTGCCGGTCATGATGGCGTTCAACGGATTGCGGAGATCGTGGGCGAGCACGCCGATGTTGGTGTCTTGTTGTCGAGCCAGCGCATACGCCTCGCCGAGCTGCTGCTGGCGCTCCAGGAGCAGCGCAGCTTGCCGCTCGAGCTCGACGCCCTGTTCGTACAGCGCCAGGAGGTTGCGGACCTTACCTCGCAGGACATCGCCGTCGACGGGCTTGACGAGGTAGTCGACGGCACCGAACTCGTACGCGCGTCGCATGGCGTGGCTGTCGCCCGCGCCGGTCACGAAGATGACTGGGGTTGCTCGCCTCAGCTGCCGGCGCAGGCGCTCGACGGTCTCGAATCCGTCGATGTCGGGCATCCGCACGTCGATGAGCAGGAGCGCGAACTGCCGCTCTGCCAGGAGGCGCACGGCTTCCATGCCAGAGCCGGCCTCGCAGAGCTCGTGACCCAGCGGTTCGAGCACGGCACGGTAAGCGAGGAGATTCGCCGACGAGTCGTCGACGATAAGCAGGGCCATTCGCGTAGATGCTTGATCTTGTACAACATTATCGCCCATTCGCCCGGAAGGGTCGCACGCGATTGGGCCCGTGAAAAGGGGGGCCCGGCGGCGGGTAGATCACGCGGAGACCATCGGGCCCGAGCTCCCCGACGCTGAGGGAGCCGACTCGATCATTTCGATTTCATCGCGGATCTCTCCTGCTCTTCACAGTCCTTCAGCTTTTCGAGATCGCGCTTGGGGATGATGATCGCGACGGTCTTGTTGTAGCGGGTGAGCTTGATGCGTTCGCCTTCGGTCGTCTTTCGGAGGATGGTCGCGAAACCCTTGCGGGCGGCCGCGATGGGAATTCGGTTCGTCATGAATTGCAACTTCGCCATGCTCCGATTGCAGTCAAGCGCGCTCGAGCTTTGATCGATGGTCGGACGCGGCCGTCTGGGGGGTCCGCGTGGGCGCCGAGTTTGCTAGTCTCCGCGGCCCATGCCATCTGCGATCGACTCACCGCCAGCGGCGCCCCGGCGCGTCGTCCACCAGGGCGACGCGATCGCGTGGCTGCGCGAGCGCGGGCGACTCGACGGCGCCAGCGTGGTGACGTCGCTGCCCGACGTGTCCGAAGTGCCGGCGCTCGGCTTCGAAGAATGGAAGCGCTGGTTCGAGGACGCGGCGCTGCTGGTGATGCACACCGTGCCCGACGACGGGGCGGCGATCTTCTTCCAGAGTGACATCAAGCACGACGGCCTCTGGGTCGACAAGGGCGCACTGGTCGCGCGGGCGGGCGAACGCGCCGGAATGGGGCTGCTCTTTCACAAGATCGTCTGCCGCAAGCCGGCGGGCACGGTCACGTTCGGGCGCGCCAGCTACTCGCACCTGCTCGGCTGGAGCCGCGGGTTGCGCGCGCGCGCCGACCGATCGACCGCCGACGTGTTGCCGGCAGCGGGGCTGATGCCGGGCAGCAAGGCCATGGGCGTGCGGGCTTGCCTCGACGCCTGCCGGTTCGTGCGCGAGCAGACGCCGACCCGCACCGTGCTCGATCCGTTCTGCGGCTGGGGCACGGCGCTGGCGGTGGCCAACGCGCTGGGGCTCGACGCGATCGGCGTGGATCTCTCGGCGCGCATGTGCCGGCGCGCGCGCGCGCTGGAGATCGATCTCGCGACCGAGACCGTGCGCATTCCCGAGCGCGTGGCCGGGGCCGCGCGCGCAGCCGTGCGCCCGTCGGGAGCGACGTGATCGCCGCTGGGCCCGCGGCACCGCCGCGCCGTCCGTGCTGCGCGCGCTGCGGCCGCCCGCAAGTGGTCTGCGTCTGCAGCCACGTGACGCCGGTTCCGACGCGGACGCGCGTGATCTTGCTGCAGCACCCGCGCGAGCACCGCGTGGGCGTCGGGACCGCGCGCCTCGCTCACCTGTCGTTGCCTCGGTCGAGCCTGCATGTCGGCCTGGACTTCGCGCAGGACCCGGAGGTGTGCGCCGCGCTGGCAGGCGATGCGCCCGCGTACGTCCTGTTTCCCGGCGCCGATGCGGTCGACGTCGCGACGCTGCCGCGCGATCGCGCGCTCACGCTGATTGCGCTCGATGGTACCTGGTGGCAGGCGCGCAAGTTGCTGCGCCTGAACCCGATGCTGGCGGCGTTGCCGCGCGTGGCCTTCACGCCGCGCCGCCTCAGCGACTACCGCATCCGCCGCCAGCCGGCCGCGCACTGCCTGTCGACGATCGAGGCGCTGGCCGAGACGCTCGAGGCGCTCGAGCCCGACGGCGGTCCTTTCGATCGGCTGCTCGATCCGTTTCGCGCGATGGTGGCGCGGCAGGAGTGGTACGCGGCCGAGGTGCGGTCGCAGCGCCATCGCCAGCCCGTGCGCGCGCGGCGCCCGTCGCGCCGCGCGAAGCTGGCGGCGCGCCTCGGGGCGGAGTGGCCGAGCATCGTATGCATTCAAGGCGAGGCGAACGCCTGGCCCGCCCGCACGCCGTCGCGCCCCGAGCCCGAGATCGTCCACTGGGTCGCGCACCGGCCATCGACCGGCGAGCGCTACGAAGCGGTCGTGGCGCCGCGCCAGGCGCTGGCGCCCTCGACTTCGCGGCACATCGACGTCTCGTCAGAGCGGCTGCTCGCCGGCGCTTCGCTCGACGACTGGCACCGCTCGTGGCGCGCGTTCGTGCGGCCCGGCGATCGGCTGGTGCAGTGGGGCCGCTACTACGGCACGCTCGCGGCGCGCGACGGGCTCGAGCTCGATGACGCCGCGCCGCTCGACCTGCGCTCCGAGGTCTCGCAGATCCTCAAGCGGCACCTCGGCACGGTCGAGGAGTGTCTCGCCGGGCTCGACCTCGCGGCGGCGGCGTCGGATCTCGACGGGCGCGCCGGCCGCCGCCTGACCGCGCTCGTGACCGCGGTGACCGCGCTGCGCGCAACGGCGGCCTGACCGTCGTGCCGCCGCGGCCACGAGCGAGTCCCGCGACGTTCGAAAATCGCCCACGGCGCCCGCGAACGGATGATTCTGTACCTGCGGCACCGACCGTT
The DNA here is from genome assembly GCA_964571275.1 of uncultured Myxococcales bacterium. Taxonomy (GTDB): domain Bacteria; phylum Myxococcota_A; class Polyangia; order Fen-1088; family Fen-1088; genus DASRQZ01. The sequence continues at coordinate 34,623 of CAZNCQ010000031.1, read as the reverse complement.
GGGCGCGGCACACGGCCCCGCGACGCGCCTCGCCGCGGCCCGAACCGTGCAGCACCCGCGGTCGGGCAGACAGGAGACCTGCATGCTGGACAGCCACGGCCGGAGCATAATGCGGCGATGCGATCGATCTTGCGGGTGATGGCACCGTGAGCGCGCACGTGCTGGTCGTCGACGACGAGACCCTGATCCGCCAGTCGTTGCAGGGCGTACTGATCGACGAGGGGTTCGAGGTCACGGCGGTCGGTTCGCTGTCCCACGCCTGGGCGGCCTTCGAGAAGGACCGGCCCGACATCGTGCTGCTGGACCTGGTGCTGGGCGACGGAAACGGACTGGATCTGCTGCGCCGGATCAAGGAGCCTGGCGCGCCGGTCAAGGTCGTGGTCATCTCCGCCCACGGGTCGTTCGAGCACGCGGTGAGCGCGATGAAGCTGGGCGCGTACGACTTCATCAAGAAGCCGTTCGAGCTGGAAGAAGTGGTCGCAACGGTCCGCAACGCGGCGCGCACGAGCTCGCTCGAGCAGCGCGTGGCCTACCTGTCCGACCAGGATCGCCGGCGCGGCTCGCACCTGGTGCAGGCGTCGGCGGCCATGCGCGAGCTGGTGCGGCAGATCGAAATCGTCGCCGCCAACCCCGTGCCGCTCTTGCTGTTGCTGGGCGAGACCGGCAGTGGCAAGCAGGTGCTCGCGCGCCACTTCCACGAGCGGTCGGGGCGTGGCGCGAGCCAGCTGGTTGAGCTCAACGGCTCGGCGATCCCCGAGTCGCTGATCGAATCCGAGCTCTTTGGCCACGAGCGCGGCGCGTTCTCCGACGCGCGCGAGCGCAAGCTGGGCCTGGTCGAAGTCGCCGACGGCGGCACGTTGTTCCTGGACGAGGTCGGCGACCTGGGGTCGGCAGCGCAGGCCAAGCTGCTGACGTTCCTGGAGCAGCGGACATTCAGGCGCGTCGGCGCGACGTCGATGCGCTCCGTCGACGTGCGCATCGTGGCCGCCACCAACCGTGACTTGCGCGAGATGGTGGCGGCGCGGACGTTTCGCGAGGACCTGTGGTACCGCCTGTCGGCGATCGCGCTGCGCGTGCCGCCGCTGCGCGAGCGCGCCGAGGACGTCGCGCCGCTGGCGCAGGCGTTCCTGGCCGACGCCAGTCGCCAGTATCGCCGCCGCTGGCGCGCCGTCAGCGACGAGACGCTGCGCCTGCTGCGCGGATACTCCTGGCCGGGCAACGTGCGCGAGCTGCGCGCGGTGATGGGGCGCGCGGCGCTGCTGCACGACGACGAGGTGCTGGGCCCCGAGCACCTGCCGCCCGAGATCGGCGCGGCGGTGCTGGCGCCGCCGCCGCTGGCCGAGGCGGGCGGCGCGGGCGCGGCGCGCGCCACGACGATTCCGACGCTGGAGGCGGTCGAGCTCGCGCATATCCGCCGCGTGCTGGAGCTGTGCGACGGCAACCGAACGCTGGCGGCGCAGTACCTGGACATCACGCGCCAGACGCTGGCGCGCAAGCTGGGCGGCGCCGCCGGCGCTGCGTCGGCCGATGGCGAGGGCTGATGGGCGGTGCAATTTGCGCACGGCGCCGTGAAGCCGCGGCTGGGTCGGTGCAGACTGCACCGGCGCGGCGCATTTTTTGGGCGCGTCGGGCCTTGCCGGTAGACAAGATCATGGATAAATAGCCCCAGTTCAAGGCTCTCCCAAGTGGACCTGAGCGACCAATCTCATCTGGATCGCGCGCAAGAGCTGGGCAGCCGTGCGCGCGCGGTCCAGTCGCTGCCGGCCACGACCGTTGCGGGCTTCGTCGCGGCTGTCGTGGCGCTGATCTTGATCTCCGTCCTGTCCTATCGCTCGGTTCAGGAATGGAACCGCGCCACCGAGCGTACGGCGCACACCATCGCGGTGCTCGACGCCGCCGATGGTGTGATGGGGGCGCTGACCGACGCCGAGACCTCGCAGCGCGGATACCTGCTCACGGGCGAGGAGCGCTACTTGCAGCCCTACCAGAGCGTCGGTGGCAGGCTCGACCAGTCGCTGGTGACGCTCCGGCAGCTCACCGAGGCCGATCCCGCCCGGCGGGGTCAGGTCGAGGCGATCGAGCACGCGGCGGGCGAGAAGATGGCGGAGCTGCGCCAGACCGTCGAGCTGCGCCGCGCGGGCCAGACGAACGAAGCGATGCAGATCGTCCTCACCGATCGCGGCAAGAACGTGATGGACCGGCTGCGCATGCTGTTCGGCACCCTGCGCAGCGACGAGGAGAGGATCCTCGACGCGCGCGGACGGGAGTCCCAGGGCGCGGCGACCACGGCGACGACGATCATCCTCGCCGGCGCGGGCGTGTTGTTGTTTCTATTCTGGGGCGCGTCGTTCTTGACCGCGCGCGACTTCCGCGCGCGGGCGCGCGAGGCCTGGATCCGCGCCGGGCAGAACTTGCTGGGCGCGGCGGTGCAGGGGGACCGGCGTCTCGAGACCCTGGGCGACCGCCTGCTTGCGGTGCTGGCGCGGCAGCTGGACGCGCAGGTGGGCGCGATCTTTCTCGCCGAGAGCGGCGCCACATTCCGGCGCTTCGCCGGCTACGGACTGCGCCTGCTGCCCGGCGAGGCGTCGCCCGAGCTGCGCCCGGGCGACGGCCTTTGCGGTCAGGCGGCGCGCGAGAACCGAGTCATCGAGGTCGAGAACCTGCCCGACGGCTATCTGCGCGTGGCCTCGGCGCTGGGCGAGACGCAGCCGCGCCATCTGTTGATCGCGCCCGCGGCCGCCGACGGCGTGGTCCAGGCGGTGATCGAGCTTGGGTTCATGCGTGCGCCAACCGATACCGATCGCGAGCTCCTGCGCCGCGCTTCGGAGGCGATCGCAACGGCGGTGCGCTCGGCGCGCGATCGCTCGCGGCTGGAAGAGCTGCTCGAGGAGACCCAGCGCCAGGCGGAGGAGCTGCAGGCGCAACAGGCGGAGCTGCAGTCCGCGAACGAGGAGCTCGAGCACCAGAGCGAGGCGCTGCGCGACTCCCAGGCCCGGCTCGAGATGCAGCAGAACGAGCTGGAACAGACCAACGCGCAGCTCGAGGAGCAGTCGCTGCGCCTGGAGGCGCAGCGCGACGACCAGATGGTGATCGAGCAGCGCCTGCGCGACAAGGCCACCGAGCTCGAGCGCGTGAACCGTTACAAGTCCGAGTTCCTGGCCAACATGAGCCACGAGCTGCGCACGCCGCTCAACTCGTCGCTGATCATGGCCAAGCTGCTGTCCGAGAACCGCGGCGACAACCTGACCCCGGAGCAGGTGAAGTTCGCCGAGACCATCGTCTCGTCGGGCAACGATCTGCTGATGTTGATCAATGACGTCCTCGATCTGGCGAAGATCGACGCCGGCAAGATCGAAATCGTCGCCGAGACCGTCGATCTGGCGCGCCTGGTCGAATGGGCGCGATCGATGTTCGATCCGCTGGCCCAGCAAAAGGGGCTGGCGTTCGTCACGCGCGTCGCCGACGGTACGCCCGCGACGCTTGCAACCGATCCGCAGCGGCTGCGCCAGATCCTGAAGAACCTGCTCTCGAACGCGTTCAAGTTCACCGACGCGGGGCAGGTCTCGCTGTCCATCCAGGCCGCGCCCGACGACACGGTCTGCTTCGAGGTGCACGACACGGGCATCGGGATCTCGCCGCCGCAACACGAGGCGATCTTCGAAGCGTTCCGGCAGGCCGACGGCACGACCCACCGGAGGTACGGTGGGACCGGGCTCGGCCTCTCGATCTCGCGCGAGCTGGCGCGCCTGCTGGGCGGCGACATCGCGGTCACGAGCGCGCTCGCCGCGGGGAGCACGTTCACGGTGACCCTGCCGCGCCGCTACGCGCCGCTCGCCGTGTCGGCCAGCGGCGCCGCGAGCAACGGTACGACGATCGAGGGCGCAGCCGCGGTCGGTGCGCCGCCATCCGCCGGTCATCGGATCTCGCGGGTCCGGCCGGTGCGCGCGCCCGCGCCGGTCGCAGCCGCCCACGCGGGCAACGGTGTGACCGCGGACTCGGCGGACGGGAGCGGGAGCGCGGCCGCGGTGCCGGCGATCGACGACCGCAAGCGGCTGACGCCGGGCGCGCGCGTGATCCTGGCGATCGAGGACGATCCGACGTTCGCCGGTCTGGTCGCGGATCTGGCGCGCGACCTCGGCTTCCTGGCGCTGGTCGCGTCGACCGCCGACGAGGGCGTGACCATGGCACGCACCTACCGGCCGAGCGCGATCGTGCTCGACATGATCCTGCCCGACCACTCGGGGCTATCGGTGCTCGATCGGCTCAAGCGCTCGCCAGAGACGCGCCACATCCCGGTGCACGTCGTGTCGGCCTCCGAAGACTCGCACGCGGCGCTGACCATGGGCGCGGTCGGCTACTTGCTGAAGCCGGTGCAGCGCGAACAGCTCACCGAGGCCATCCGCGCCCTGGAGGGCCGTTTTCAACAGAAGACGCGGCGCGTGCTGATCGTCGAGAACGACACGGTCGAGCGCGAGGCGGTCGCGCGCCTGCTGGCCGGTGATCAGGTCGAGACGATCGCCGTCTCGACAGTGGCCGAGGCGGTGCGCCGACTGCGCGAGAGCACGTTCGACTGCGTGGTGATGGACCTGTCACTGGCCGACGGTAACGGCTTCGAGCTCCTGGAGCAGATGATGGAGCACGAGGTCGGCTCGGTTCCTCCGGTGATCGTGCATACGGCGCGCACGCTGAGCGCCGACGAGGAGCAGCGGCTGCGTCGATACTCGCGCTCGATCATCATCAAGGGCGCGCGCTCGCCCGAGCGGCTGCTCGACGAGGTCACGCTGTTCTTGCACCAGGTCGAGTCGGGGCTGCCGCCCGACCGGCAGCGCATGCTCAAGCTGGCGCGCGATCGCGAGCAGATGTTCGACCGGCGCCGCATCCTGGTGGTCGAGGACGACGTGCGTAACGTGTTCGCGCTGACCAGCATCTTCGAGCCCCGCGGCGCTCGCGTCGAGATCGCGCGCAACGGGCGCGAGGCGCTCGATCGCCTGAGCGCGGTCGACGCCGCGGGCGGCAAGGTCGACCTCGTGCTCATGGACATCATGATGCCAGAGATGGATGGGTTGACCGCGATGCGCGAGATCCGCAAGCGCCCCGCCTGGGCGCAGCTGCCCATCATCGCGCTCACCGCCAAGGCCATGAAGGACGACCAGGAGACCTGTCTTGGCGCCGGCGCCAATGACTACCTGGCGAAGCCGCTCGACCTCGAGAAGCTCCTGTCGCTGGCCCGCATCTGGATGGCGAAATGACCGAGCCGACGCCGACGCCGTCCGTGATGAACGTGCCCGGCCACGAGCCGCGCAACGAGACGCGCGCGCTGGAGCTGCGCCTGCTGCTGGAGGCGATCTTCGCCAAGTACCACCACGATTTTCGCGGCTATGCCCCGGTGTCGCTGTTGCGCAGGCTCGACCGTGCGTGTGACGCCTTTGGTTGCAAGACGCTGTCCGCGTTGCAAGATCGCGTCTTGCACGATCAAGAAGCCTTGCCGCGGTTGCTGCGCTATCTGACCGTGCCGGTCAGCGAGATGTTCCGCGATCCACCGTATTTCCGCTTTCTGCGCGAACGGATCGTCCCGATGCTGCGCACCTATCCGTCGCTCAAGATCTGGATTGCCGGCTGCGGCGCGGGTGAAGAGGTCTATTCGTTCGCGATCCTCCTGCGCGAGGAGGGGCTGCTGGACCGCAGCCTGATCTACGCGACCGACATCGGCCCCGACAGCCTGCGCCGTGCGGCCGCCGGGGTGTACGACATGGATCGGGTCGCGCAGTTCAGCCGGAACCATCAGCTGGCGGGCGGGCGGCGCGCGCTGTCGGAGTACTACACCGCCGACTACGGCGCGGTCGCGTTCGCCAAGAGCCTGCGCCAGCGCGTGGTCTTCTCGGATCACAGCCTGGCAACCGACAGCCCCTTCGCCGAGGTGCAGCTGGTGTCGTGCCGCAACGTGCTCATCTACTTCGGGCGCCCGCTGCAGGATCGCGCGGTCGGTTTGTTCCGCGACTCGCTGTGCCACGGCGGCTTCCTGGGGATCGGGGCCAAGGAGAGCCTGATCTCCAGCGCGCACGCCGGCGCGTTCCGGGAGCTGCCCGGCGCCCACCGCATCTACCAAAGGAGCGATTCATGACCAGCGCACCGCTCGATGCGCCCGAGCGCCAAGGAGTCGAGCGCCCGCCGCGGGCCAAGATCCTGGTCGTCGACGATCTCGAGCAGAACCGTCGATCGCTGGAGGCGTTCCTGCGTCGCGACGACGTCGAGATCGTCGCGGCCGAATCGGGGCGCGAGGCGCTCGAGCTGCTGCTCGTCCACGACGACATCGCGCTCGCGCTCCTCGATGTGCAGATGCCCGAGATGGACGGCTTCGAGCTGGCGGAGCTGATGCGCGGCACGCTGCGCACGCGCGAGGTGCCGATCATCTTCGTGACCGCGGGCTCGAAGGATCAGCTGCGCACGTTCCAGGGCTACGGCGCGGGCGCGGTCGATTTTCTGTTCAAGCCGCTGGAGCTGACGATCCTGCGGCAAAAGGTCGACGTCTTCCTGCGCCTGTACCGGCAGCGGCGCGAGCTGGCGGAGACAGTGCAGGCGTTGCGGGCCAGCGCCGCCGAGCGCGAGCGCCTGGTGCGCGAGCTCACCGAGAGCTTGCGGCTGGCCGAGATGTTCTCCGCCGTGCTCGGCCACGATCTGCGCAATCCGCTGAGCGTGATCACCACCAGCGCCGAGACGCTGCTGCGGCGCGGCCCCGACGAGACGCTGCGCCGGCCGGCGTCGCGCATCCTGTCGAGCGGCCAGCGCATGGGGCGCATGATCGAGGAGCTTCTCGACATGGCGCGCGCGCGCATGACCGGCGGCTTCCCGCTGTCGCCGAGCGAGACCGATCTTCTGTCGCTGTGCCGGCGGGTCGTCGCCGATCACGAGATCTCGCATGCGGCGTGCGGGATCTCGTTCACGCACGAAGGGGACGGGCGCGGTTTCTGGGACGAGGATCGCCTGTTCCAGGTGCTGGCCAACCTGGTCGGCAACGCGCTGGAGCACGGCCGGCGAGAGGCGCCGATCGCGGTGCGGCTCGATGCGGTCTCGGCCGAACGGGTGATGGTCTCCGTGCACAGCCAGGGCGGCATCCCACCCGAGATGTTGCCGCACCTCTTCGACCCGTTCCGGGTGCGGCAGACGCGCGCGAGCGGAACGCGCGGCCTGGGCCTGGGGCTCTACATCGTGCGCGAGATCGTCGCGGCGCACGGCGGCCACGTCGACGTCGCCTCGTCGGAGGCCGAGGGGACGCTGTTCACGGTGACGCTACCGCGGCGGGCGCCGGCGAGTCCGCCGGAGGGCGTCGACTCGACGTGAAGGCTCAGGGCGTGACGATCCGTCCCTGGGGCATCATGTAGATCGCGGGGATTGCCGGCACGTTGCCAGCACCCGGCGGCAACGACGTGAGGAACGTCAGGAATGCCTTCCAGGCCTTGAGCTCCGCCATGGTGTTGCCGCTGCCGGTGTAGACGATCTGCTGGGTCATGTCGGCGACGACCGTCGAGCAGTCTTTCTGCTTGGGCGCGACCGAGAGCATGCCGCCGCTGACCGAGCCCACGACCGGCAGCAGGCTGCCGACGTACAACGTCGTGACGATCCGGAAACAGGGCGTGGTGTCGGTGAGGCCGACGGTGGTGTCGCCGATCTTCAGTGAGGTGATGCGCTGGAACGGAGACTTGGTCATGTCGTAGTGCGCGGTCAGGCCCGACGCCTGGATCACGAAGTCGCCGCCGACGACCTCGCCCGCCGCCGCCAGCTCCAGGCCCGCACGAATGTCGCTGGCGTTCAGGTAAAACGTCACCAGCGGGTAGCCGGGAAGGGTGTCGGGGCCGATGCCCAGGGGGATCACGTTGAACGCGTCGGCGAAGGCGATCGCGCCGGTCTTGCCCTTGGCGATGTCGGCGCGCAGGCCGCCCGCGGCGTCGATGCCGACCACCGGCGGATCGGTGGGGAACAGCGCCGCGGTCACGTTGCGATAGGCGTCGGTCACCAGATCGCCGACCGCGGTCTCGCCGCTGCCGGTGAGCACGTCGAAGCTGGTCTGCGCCACGGTCGCGCCGTAAGCGAGCGGCGTGATCTTGCCGTTGATGTCGGCCTTGTACTGATCGACGCGCGCCTGGGTCTGAGGATCGCCGAGCGTGCTGTCGTCGACCGCCAGCAGGTTGTACGAGTCGAGCGCCACCGTTGTGCCGCCGCCGGCGCGCGTGACCGTGAGCGCCAGCTTGCCGAGGTGCTCGCCATAGCGGCCGGTCTGGGTGATGACCGTCTTGCCGACGGTGACCGCGGTCGTGAGCGCGTCGTGGGTGTGCCCGCTCAAGATCACGTCGATGCCCGGGACGCTCGCGGCGAGGTCTGCGTCCTCGCCCTGGCCGGCCTGGTTGATCCCGGAGTGCGAAAGCGCGATCACGAGGTCGACCTGGTCCTGGTTGCGCAGCTCGGAGACCATCGCGGCCGCCGTGGTCGCGATGGGATCGAACGTGAACGGCGCCGCGGTCGGTGCGACCTGCGCGGCGTTTTTCCCGAGCAGGCCGAAGATCCCGACCTTGAGCCCGTTCGGCAGGGTCTTCACGAGCTTGGGCACGGTGAACCCCTGGACCTGTCCAGCGAGGCTGCCGGCCTGAGATGGATCGAGCTTCATGTTCGAGGCGACGATCGGGATGGTGACGTTGTGCGTGCGGTAGGCCGCGGTCAGGATCAGGAAGAGGCCGCTCGGGGTCCAGTCGAACTCATGGTTGCCGAACGTGATCGCGTCGTAGTTCAGCGCCTGCATCTCCTGCAGCTCGGCCGCGTCGGGCGTCATCACGAACTCGAACGGCGTCCCCATCAAGAAGTCGCCGGAGTCGAGCAGCATCACCGGCGTGCTGCCGGCGGCGGTGCGCTCGGCGGCGATGCGCGTCGCCAGGCGGCTGATGCCGCCGATGGTCTCGTCGTCGCCGGTGGTCGCGGGGGTGAAGTCGAGGACCGCGTCGTGTCCCTCCAGGTTGGAGTGGATGTCATTGGTCTGCAGCAGGATCACCTTGAACGTCGTCCCGCCGTCGGCGCCGCCGTCGGGCGGCGGGTTGTTCGAGCTGCTGCCGCAGCCTCCCGCCGCCATCGCCGTTGCCACTGCCACCGCTGCACTCAGAACCAACCGATTCGGACCACGCATCGCTGCCTCCTGGTTGAAACGCCCCAGGCGCAGACTCGCAGCATTCGCGGTCCATGGAAATCGGAAAACGCGTCGAGGGTTCCAAGGAAAGATCACGTCACCAGCCGAGGCGCGCGCGCAGCTCGACGGCCAGCTGCTGCGCCATGAGCGCGTTCTCGGCGGCGTTGGGATGGCCGGCGCAGGCGAGCTTGTCGCGGGTCTGCGGCGCGATCTGGTCGAAGAGCGCGATCTGCGTGTCGCCGGCGGCGGCGCGCGCCCGCAGCACGGTGCGGATGTGGTCGTGGATGGCCGCGGATTCCGCCGCGCTGGTGATCGGACCTATCGTGCACAGCACGAGCGCGCGTGGGTAGTGCGAGCGGATCACCTCGACCAGCGCGAGATAAGCCGCCGCAAACGGTGGGCCCGGGTCGCCCTTGCCGTTGCCGAAGTCGTTGGTGCCGAGGTTGATCACCACCGCTTGCGGCTCGGTCGAGAAGTCCCAGACCGGCGACGGTGAGCCTGCGAGCGTCCGCTCGTAGATCGCCGGCACCAGGTCGTGCGTGTCGCCGCGGTAGTTGAAGACGACTCCGCGGCCCGACGCCGCGATGGTGCTGACCTCGGCGCCAAGCGCGCGCGCCAGCACCGACGGATAGGCGTCCCAGTGGCTCTCCGTCGCGTAGCAGTCGGTGTCGCCGAGCGTGCCGAGGATTCCGTAGCCGCAGCTGATCGAGTCGCCGACCACTTCGATCAGGCGCGGCGGAGCGGGCGGCGGATCCAGCAGCGCGCCGTCGCCGACGGTGAGCGCCAGGAGCTGCGAGGTGCCCTGCGGCCCCTCGGTCTGGCGATAGAGCTCGACGGTATGCTCGCCGGCGGCCAGCGCCGTCGCCAGCGCGCAACGTCCGTTGCCGGCCGTGAACGCCGCCTGGGGCACGCCGTCGACGACGGCCTTGAAGATGAACGCGCCGTGGTTCGCGAACCGCGCGCCGAGCGACGTGCCGCGGAAGCGCGCGACGAAGCCGGTGCCCGACCAGGAGAAGCGCGGGCCTGCGGGATCGGTCAGATCGACGCGTCCGATCCAGCGTACGCCGGCCGCGACCACGTTACTTCTTGTTCTGTCCGTAGTAGGCGGTCGCGCCGTGCTTGCGCCAGAAGTGCCGGTCGACGAGCGCGGGATCCGGCCGCGGCGCATCCGGCGCGATCGTCCGCACGGTCGCCTCGATGCGCGCCAGGTACTCGAGCGTGCGCGCCTGCTCGACGGCCTCGTGCGCGTTCTTGCCCCAGGTGAACGGGCCGTGGTTCGAGACCAGCACCGCGAAGATCTCGTCGGCGCGCAGGTTGCCGGTGCGAAAGGTCTCCACGATCACGCGGCCGGTCTCGCGCTCGTACTCGCCGGCGATCTCATCGTGCGTGAGCGGGCGGGTCACCGGCACGTCGCCGCGGAAGTGATCGGCGTGGGTCGTGCCCATGCAGCGCACCGGCAGGCGCGCCTGCGCGAACGCGGTCGCGTACTCCGAGTGGGTATGAACCACGCCGCCGCAATCGAACGCGCGGTAGAGCTCGAGGTGCGTCGGCGTATCCGACGACGGGCGCAGCGTCCCTTCGAGCACGCTGCCGTCGGCCAGCGACACCGGCACCATGTCGGCCGGCGTGAGCTTCTCGTAGTCGACGCCGCTCGGCTTGATCACGAACAGCCCGGCGGCGCGGTCGACGCCCGAGACGTTGCCGAACGTCCCCATGACCAGGCCGCTCTGCGCGAGCACGCGGCTCGCTTCCAGTACCTCGGCGCGCAAACGTTCAGCGATCATCGGACGCGCTCCTCTCGCAGCGTGAGTAGACGTTTCATCAAGGTGCCCAATGCGGCGGGGGTGTCGGCGCCGGCCTCGGGGCCGGGCGCGGCGACGCCGCCGAAGCGGTCGTGGAGCTCGCGGTAAATGGCGTAGAGACGATCGTAGGTTGCCACGGCGTCGGGCTGCGGCGTGAACCGCCGCGGTGACAGCGCGGTCATGCGATCCTGCGCGACCTCGAAGCTCGGGTGACCACCGGCGGCTTCACCCGCGGCCACGGCGGCTGCCAGCGCCGCGCCCAGCGCCGGTGTCTGCGGCGAGCCGGCGATCGCGATCGGGCGGCCGAGCACGTCCGCGTAGATCTGCATGAAGAGATCGTTCTTCTCGGCGATACCGCCGCAGCAGACCACGCGCTCGATCGGCACGCCGCATTCGGCGATGCGCTCGATGATCACGCGCGCACCGAACGCCGTCGCCTCGATGAGAGCGCGGTAGATCTCGGCGCGCGTCGTGTGCAACGTCTGGCCGACGAGCAGGCCAGTCAGCCGCGCGTCGACCAGCACCGTGCGGTTGCCGTTGTTCCAGTCGAGCGCGATCAGACCGGATTCTCCGGGAGAGAGCCGGGCCGCCGCCGCCGTGAGCTCGGCGTGGATGTCGCCGGTCGCGCCGTCGTGGCGCCCATGGCCGGCGTCCCCGCCGAGCACGCGATCGGTCCACCAGGCGAGCAGATCGCCGACCGCCGATTGGCCCGCCTCGATGCCGTGGTAACCGGGCATGACCGAACCATCGACGATGCCGCAGATACCGGGGATCTCGGGGCGCGCGCCGCTCGCGGGCGCGATCGTGATGTCGCAGGTCGAGGTGCCGATGATCTTCACCAGCGTGCCCGCGCGGATGCCGGCGCCCACCGCCCCGAGGTGCGCGTCGAACGCGCCCATCGCGACGACGATGCCCGGCGGCAGTCCCAGCCGCGCCGCCCACGCGGGCGAGAGCACGCCCGCCGGGCGATCCGCGGCGTAGGCTTCGGTGTAGAGGCGCTCGCGCAGCGCGGCCAGCCGCGGATCGAGCCGCTGCAAGAAATCGACGGACGGCAGCCCGCCCCAGGCGCGCGAGAACATCGCCTTGTGGCCGGCGGCGCAGATGCTGCGGCTCACGGCACGTGGATCGGCGACGCCGGTCAGCACCGCGGGGATGAAGTCGCACAGCTCGACCCAGCTCGCCGCCGCGGTGAACACCTCGGGATCGACCTCGAGGCAGCGCCAGATCTTCGACCAGAACCACTCCGACGAGTAGACGCCGCCGATCGGCGCCAGATAGTGGGGCGCGTAGTGGCGCGCCGACTGGGTGATCGCGGCGGCCGCCGCGGCGCCCGTGTGATCCTTCCAGAGCCAGGCCTGCGCTGCCATGCGCTCCGCGAAGCGCGGATCCAGCGCCAGCGGCCGGTTCGCGGCGTCGACCGGGAGCGGCGTCGAGCCGGTGGTGTCGACGCCGATGCCGATCACGCGCTCGGGGGCGAAGCCGGGGACCCTTGCCGCCGCGGCGAGCGCGCCCGTCACCGACGCGTGCAGTCCGTCGATGTAGTCGGCGGGGTTCTGGCGCGCCAGGTGGACGTCGCGCTCGTCGAGCAGCACGCCGTCCTGGCCCGACGGGTAGTCGAAGATCGCGCCGCCGACGGCGCGTCCGTCGGCGCAGTCCACGACCAGCGCGCGAACCGAGCTGGTGCCGTAGTCGATGCCGATGGTGAAAGCCGGCATGGCGCGGTCAGCCCACCAGCACCGGGCTCACGAGGTCGAGCACGTCGGGTCCGGTCCCCTCGGCGCGCGCGACGTCGAGCTCGGCGCGCCGGGCGTAGATGCGCACCGCTTTGAGCGAGAGGTTGGCCAGGTTGATCATGCTGCGCTCCATCGCGCGCGTCGGATCATCGCGGTAGGTGAATTGATCCTGGCTGTAGTAGCCGCGGTAGTCGCGCACGAACGTGGTGAACAGATATTCGACCGACTCCGGGATCGAAACCGTTCCGAACATCAGATCCTGGTCGTTGCGCCCCTGGCGGGCGTCGTTGATGTCGAACTTGTGCACCGGCACGCCGGCGTAGGCGGCGAGATCGCACGCCGTCGACGCTGTCGTCGCCTCCATCTTCTGGTGGCCGTAGTCGATGGTCAGGCCGCAGTTGGTGCCGCCACAGAGCTGGTTCACGCGCGACGCGACCAGCACTGCCGACGCCGCGGTGGGGATGATCATGTAGAGCTCGCGCGGCTCGTAGGGCTTGGGCTCCATGGCCAGGCGGATGCCGGCGGCCATCGCCTCCTTGTTGAGCGTCACCAGCGCTTCGGTGAACCACTCGAGCGATTGCTTGTAATCGATCTGGAAGTGATAGTCGGCGCCGTCGGAGCCGGGCCACACGCTCATCACCGGGATCTTCATCGCCTTGCTGATCTCCAGCCCCTTGCGCAGCTCTTCCAGCGCCGCGCGCCGGATCGCCGGGTCGGGATTGCACGCGCCGCCGAGCTTGAAGCGCGGGTTCGACCAGGTGTTGAAGTTGCACGCGGTCACGGTCATCCCGAGCTCGGCCAGGTAGCCATCGCGCGCCCGCTCGAGCGCGTTCCAGTCGATGTCGCCGTTCTGGGCGGCGCCGCCTTTCTCGAAGACGCTCTGGTGAATCTCGATCGCGGCCACGCCGGCCGCCTTGGTGCGGCGGCACTGGCCCTCGAAGTCGTTCTTGAACGACGGGTTGTTCGAGTTGTAGCCGGGCGGCGCGAACCGATCGCAGAAGTCGCCCGCCGACCAGTGGCCGACGCTGTACTTGATGTCCATCACTCGCAGGAACTCGATGGCCTCGTCGCGCGGCAGATAGCGCTGTTTGGTGGCGGCGAACGCGAGCTGGTCGGACGTGAAGCGGGACATGGGAGCCTCCTCGGAAACCGGCCGCAGCATGCCTGCTTTTCTCGGCTGGCGGAAGCGGTCCGGAACGGCCTAGGATGCGGGCATGGAAGGAACCAAACACCGCGCAGCGACGCACTGGACCGCTCGGCCGAGGCACGGGGCGAAGGTCACGGCCTGCGCGATCGCCGCCGCCACGCTGACCGGCGGCACGGTCATTGGCGGAACGCCGGGCGGGCCGGGGCTCGGCGAGTCATCGGCCTGGGCCGTGGGAGCGCACATGATCGAGAAGAAACCCTGGGGAAAGACCGCGAAAGGCGAGGAGATCCAGCTCTACACGCTTCACAACGGCAAGGCCGAGGTGTCGATCGCGACATGGGGAGCGACGGTGACGTCGCTGCGCGTGCCCGATCGCACTGGCGCGATCGCCGACGTGGTGCTCGGCTTCGATTCGCTGGAGCCGTACATGAAGGACCACCCGTTCTTCGGCGTCGTCGTCGGGCGTTACGCCAACCGCATCGGACAGGGGCGTTTCACGCTCGACCACAAGGAATATCGGCTGACGATCAACAACGGCAAGAACCAGCTGCACGGTGGCCCCGAGGGCTTTTATCGCAAGGTCTGGAAGGCCGAGGAGGTCGACGCCAAGGACGGCCCGGCGGTGAAGCTCACGTACGTCAGCCCCGACGGGGAAGAGGGCTATCCCGGCACCCTGACCGCGAGCGTGATCTACACGCTGACCGACGACGGCGCGCTGCGCATGGAGTACAGCGCGACCACCGACAAGCTCACCGTCGTGAACCTGACCAACCACGCCTACTTCAATCTGGCGGGGCCAGGCGAGGGCGACATCCTCGGCCACGAGCTCATGGTCAAGGCGGCGCGCTTCACACCGGTCGACGAGACGTCGATCCCCACCGGCGAGCTGCGCAGCGTCGCCAACACGCCGTTCGACTTCCGCAAGCCGACGGCGCTGGGCGCGCGCATCAAGGCCCAGGATCAACACGAAGACGCGCAGCTGAAGATCGGCAAGGGCTACGACCACAACTTCGTGCTCGACGGCGGCGTCACGCGCAAGCCGCGCCTGGTGGCGACCATGCACGATCCGAAGAGCGGGCGGGTGCTGGAGATCATCACCACCGAGCCCGGGTTGCAGCTCTACAGCGGCAACTTCCTCGACGGGACGATCAAGGGCAAGGGTGGCAAGCCCTACGCCTATCGCAGCGGGTTCTGCCTCGAGTCGCAGCACTATCCCGATTCGCCCAACCACCCGTCGTTCCCGCCGGTGGTATTGCGCCCGGGCAAGAAGTACCAGTCGACCACGCTCTACCGATTCACCAGTGATGCGGCAGAGGCGTCGGCCAAGTAAGAGCAGGAAGGGGCGCGCGGCCCGCCGAATCGCCCGCGCGCCGGCGAAGTGTTACGCTGGCTGCGGGGGTTTCGAATGGCGAGCTTCCTCGACGACAACGCCGACCTTCGCTACTACCTGGACAAAGGGCTCGACTGGGCGGCGCTGGCGGCGCTGGCCGAGCAGGGGTTCCGGCAAGCGCAAGGATTCGAAGGACTCGAAGGATTCAAGGACGCCGCGGAGGCGATCGCGTTCTATCGCGAGGTCGCCGCGACGGTCGGCACCTTCGCGGCCGAGGAGGTCGCGCCCCACGCCGCCGAGCTCGACCGCGCCGGCGTGCGGTTCGCCGACGGCGAGGCGCAGTTTCCGCCGCGGCTGACGGCGATCTTCGACAAGATCCGCGAGCTGGGATTGCACGGCATGGCGCTGCCGCGCGAGCTCGGCGGCAGCAACGTGCCGGTGCTGCTGTACTACGCGTGCAGCGAGCTGCTCAGCCGCGGCGACGCATCGGTGATGGTCCACAACGGCTTTCACGGCGCGATCGCGCTCGCGATGATGGTGCTGTCGATGTTCGAGGGGACGACCGACCTCGATCCCGCGACCGGTCGGATCGTGAAGACGCGCTGGCGCGACGAGATCGCGGAGATCGCCGCCGGCCGCGCCTGGGGCAGCATGGACATCACCGAGCCCGACGCCGGCAGCGACATGGCGGCGCTGCGTACGACCGCGACGCGCGACGAGGCCGGCAACTGGTTCGTCACCGGTCAGAAGATCTTCATCACCTCGGGCCACGGCAAGTACCACTTCGTGATCGCGCGGACCGGCACCGTCGACGACGGGCTCGACGGGCTGTCGATGTTCCTGGTGCGCGCGTTCCGCGACGGCCCCGACGGCCGGCGCGAGCGGCTGGTCACCATCGATCGCCTGGAAGAAAAGATGGGCCAGCACGCGTCGGCGACGGCGGCGCTGCGCTTCGAGCACGCGCCGGCCGAGCTGGTGGGCAAGCCGGGCGCCGGCTTTCGCCAGATGCTCGAGCTCATCAACCACGCGCGCATCGGCGTCGGTTTCGAGTCGATCGGCCTGTGCGAGGCGGCGCTGCGCCTCGCGCGCGCGTACGCGAGCGAGCGGCGATCGATGGACCGGACGATCGATCGCCACGAGCTGATCGCCGACTATCTCGACGAGATGGAGATCGACGTCATCGGGCTGCGCGCGCTGGCGATGCACGCGGCGTTCGAGGACGAGATCGGGCACAAGAAGACGGTGTTTGGCCGCTTTTTGCCCGGCGCCGACGTCGCGCAGCTGGAGCGCGAGGCCGAGGGCCACCGCGCAGCCGCGCGGCGGGCGACGCCGCTGCTCAAGTACCTGGCGGCCGAGAAAGCGGTCGAGCTGGCGCGCCGCTGCCTGCAGATCCACGGCGGCGTCGGCTACATGCGCGAGTACGGCGCGGAGAAGCTGGTGCGCGACGCGCTGGTCATGCCGATCTACGAAGGCACCAGCCAGATCCAGGCGCTGATGGCGACCAAGGACACGCTGGGCGCGATCATGCGCGCACCGCAAGATCTCTTGAAGCGGCACGCGCAGGCGCGCTGGCGGGCGCTGTCCGCGCGCGATCCGCTCGAGCGGCGCGTGGCGCGGCTGCAGCAGCTGTCGCTCGGCGCGCAGCAGCACGTCATCACGCGCACGCTGACGGACAAGGTGCGCGCGAAGGTGAAGGCGCCCAAAATCGGCAAAGACGGCAAGGAGGGCAACGAGAGCAAGACCGCCTCGCTCGCGAGTCTGCCCGAGGCGGTGCTCAAGCAGTGGAACCCGCGCCGCGACTTCCCGTTCGCGCTGCTGCACGCCGAGCGCCTGACGCGCCTGCTGGCCGACGAGGAGATCGCGGTGATCCTGGCCGGCCAGGCGCGCCGCCACCCCGAGCGCCGCCCGCTGCTGGAGCGCTACCTCGAGCGCGCGTTGCCGCGCGCGGCCTTCCTGCACGACGAGATCACGCATACCGGCCAACGGCTGCTGGCGGAGCTCGCGGCGCGCGGCGAGCCGGACGACGGCGCGGCGAGCGCCTGAGCCGTCCTGCGGGCCGCCGCGCCCCCGTGCGCACCGTGACCGGGGGCGCGTGGGGAGTCTTCGCCGCGGGCGGGGCCGGTCGCCGTCGTTGCCCACCACTCCCGATTGCCTCCCCCGCGCTGCTCACCACCTTGAGTGGCAGCATCGTGGCGGACAGCGGGGTCGAGGGCGCGCGGGTCGGGCGGAGACCGGGGCGCGTTGCGCGCCTGGCGGCGCGGATCCCGGGGCTGCTCCTGACGGCGCTGGTGGCGCCGTTCGCCTATGTGGGGACGCGCGCGATGTTTTTTCTGCGCGCCGCCACCTTCTGGCGCCACCGATTTCACGGCACGTTGCTCGCGCGGCAGCTGCAATTCGTCGGCTTCGAATCGTTGCCGATCGTCGTGCTGGTCGGCTTCTTCTCGGGCGGCGTCGCGGCCGAGTCGTCGCTGGCGGCGTTGAAGATGTTTCGCCAGGAGGTGTCGGTCGGGGGTCTGGTCGGCGTCTCGCTCGCGCGCGAGCTGGCGCCGGTGTTCACCGCGCTGATGCTGTCGGCGCGCGCCGGCGCCGGCATGGCCGCCGAGCTCGGGTCCATGCGCATCAGCGAGCAGATCGAGGCGCTGGTCACCTTCGGCGCCGAGCCGTCGCAGCACCTGGTCATGCCGCGGGTCCTCGCCGCGTTGATCATGACGCCGATCATGACCATGGTGTTCAACCTGGTTGGGCTGGTGGGCGCCTACCTGGTGGCGGTGCACCTGCGGCACGTCGATCCGGGCGGCGTGCTGAACTCCTTCCGGTACTTCACCGATCCGCTCGATTACCTCGAGGGCGCGGTCAAGGCGACGGCGTTCGGCGTCGCGTTCTCGCTGGTCGCTTGTTACCAGGGCTTCAACGTGCGCGGCGGGGCGCGCGAGCTCGGCCGCGCGACCACCAACGCCGTCGTCGAGGGAGCGGTGGGGATCCTGGTGCTCGACTATTTTCTGACCGACCTCATGCTGGTCATCTGGCCGCCGCGAACGTTTTAGTGAATCGAATGCGCGCGACGAAACGCCGCGCGATCGGATGGGCCAGCGTGGCCACGCGCGACTCGACGATCGCAATCGACGTCGGATCGACCAGCCAGCGCATCTCCTGATCGGCGCCGAGCTCGGCGCGCAGGTGTGCGGGGCTGATGCGACTGACTGCGATGGCGCTGAACCAGCGGCGGCTTTGCCGCGCGCAGTGCAAGAGCTCGCCGAGCCACGCCGCCATGAGCTGATCGGCGTTTGCGGCGATCACGCTCAGCTGGCGGGCCTCGCCCGGTGCGCGCGCCCGCCCGAGCGAAGGTTCGCCGAGCTGCTCGCCCATCGCGCGCGCGCCGTCGACGAACAGTCGAGCGAGCGTCGGCGCCTCGACGGTGACGCGCAGGCCCTCGGGCGCGTCCTCCAGCAGATATGCGCCCCAGGCGGAACGAATCTCCAGAGGCAACTCGGCCTCGACGGGACGCGCGCGCGCCGCGTCCCACGGGAACGCCGCCTGGCGGAGCCCCTTCGACATCTCGATTCCTCTCTCGCCGGCGCGAACCGGCGCTGCCACTACCTGATCAACAAGCTGGCCATCGCGCGCGCTCCGTCCACGCTCGAAAGCCGCGGCGACGGCAGAGCTCGCGGTTCGGTTCAGGTTGTCTTCAGGCGCAGCCGGCGGTCGATGACCCGGCGCAGCTGCTCGGGGCGCTGGAAGCTCAGGTAGTCGAGCGCGTGGCGTGTGCCGTCGCGCTCGATCAGCACCATGTACGGGCGGTGCTCGTAGCTCGAGGCGGCGATGTCCGCGAGATCTTCGAAGCGCCAGCTGCGCAAACCCCACGCGTCGCGCACGATCAATCCCTCGGCCGTCACCACCATCACGTGCTTCTTCACAGGGCGCGTGTCTTCTTCGCCCTCTTCCTTGACGGTCGGCGTCGCGACGATGGTGAACATCGCCGCGGTCAGGATCAGCAGCGCGCCAACCAGATCGGGGCCGCCCAGCACGGCGGATAGCACGGCCGCGGCCGCGGTCATCGCGCCCAGGATCGCATAGGTCAGACGCTCACCCGCCTCGGCGTCGCGCGCGAAGAAGGCCACGGTGGCCGGCGGCACATGGCCCGCGTCCACGCTCAGCAGGGCTTCGATCTCGCTCATCATTTATAACCAGCATCGGCAGATTGCGATCCGACTTTACGAGCGCGGCCGGTGCGTGAGCGGGGACGAAACACGTCAGCGTGACCCGCGCGGAGCCGCTGCCGATGGGTCGGCGAGGTGCTCGGCGAGGAACCAGACCTGCGTCTCGTTCGTGCGCAAAATGTCGCTGACGTAGAGGTCGTTGGTGCCGTCATCTCCCCGGTCGGCGGCGCGGCGCGCGGCGGTGCGCGAGCGGATCAGGATGTGCTCGTGCGCCTCCAGCAGGCGGGACACCTGGACCGGCACCTCTTCCCGGCCGCGCGGCGGCCTTTCGATCTCGCTCAGCTCGGCGATGTCGTGCGCCATCGCGATCGCCACGCCGCCCAGCGTCTGCACGCGCTCCGCCACCTTGTCGACCAGCTCCGCCTGCTCGGCGTAGTGCTTATCGAACAGTAGGTGCAGCTGGTAGAAGGTCGGTCCCCACGTCTGCCAGTGGTGCTTTTTGTACATGTCGCGCAACACGCAGGTGTCGGCGAGGGTGATGTTCAGGTCAAGGGCGCTCTGCGCGCGCACATCGTCGCCCAGTCCCAGCGGATAGCGCACCAGCGTCCCGTAGGGTTGAACCTCCGGCGCGCGCTGTCCGTACAGCGCCTGTGAGGGCTTGGCGCGCGGCACATGGTGGCTGCCATTGCTCCGATGTGTGTGCGTCTCCGCCGATCGATTCGCCATCCTTCACCTCCCGCTCCGAGAAGGTAGGAAGGAACAGCGTTGGCGCAAGGGCGCGTCTAGCCGGAGGCGGCGAGGTAACTGCGCCAGCCGCCCAGCGCCGAGATGTCGCGCGCGCCGATCGTGGCGTGAGCTTCGCACAGGAACCCCGCCACCACGGAGCCGTCCTCGAGCTCGATCGTTCCGAAGCAGAGCGGCGCGGGCACGCGCGCGTAGAAGTCGCCGAAACGCGTGCGATCGATGCGCCAGACCTCGACTTCGATGGCGGCGCCCGCCGGTGCGCCATTCGCCGTGGGCGGAACCCGGAGCAAGCCGGGCTTGGGCGGCGTCGTCCCCGGCAGCGCGTAGAGGCGATAGCGGGGCGCGGTGCGGCAGGTGCGCACGAGCCGCGCGCCGAGATCGGTGAGCTGGTGGTTGAGCGGTTGCCCCGAGAGGTGGGCCCCGACGACAGCGACCTGCAGCTCCGGTGCGGCGGACGCGGGTGGGGCACCGCGCGGGGCGGCGTTGGGCCGGCGGCCGGTCGCGCCCAGCGGGCCCGCCAGCGCTTGCTGATAGGCGGCGCCGTAAGCGGCCAGCGTCGCGTCGCGATCGGTGAGCCCGATCAGGGTGATGCCGGACGGCAGGCCGTCGGCGCGGAACCCGTTCGGCACCGCCAGCCCGCACAACCCCAACAAATTTACGAAGTTGGTGTAGAGGCCCAGCCGCGCGTTGAGCTCGCGCGGGTGCGCGAGAACGTCGTCGACGGTGTAGATGGTCGGCGTGCTCGGGACGAGCAGAAACTCGAAGCCGGCCAACGTCGCACGCGAGAGCGCGCGCAGGCGGTCGAGCGTCGCCAGCCCGCGGAAGACGTCGACGCCGGTGAAGCGCTCACCCTCTGAAAGGATGTCGCGGATCACCGGCAACAGCGCGTCGGGCTTCGCGAGGAGGTCGCGGAACGGCGCCAGGCGCTCGGCGATCCAGGGGCCGTCATAGAGCAGCTTGGCGGTTTCGGTGAACGGAGCGAAGTCGACGGGCACGGGGGTGCCGCCCAGAGCGCGCCAGCGCTCGAGCGCCGCCGCGAACAGGCGCTGGGCCTCGGTGTCGCCGAAGAACTGCAGATCGCCGTCGCGTGGCACGGCGAAGCGAAACGCGCGCGGCGCCGCCGCCAGCGACCAATCGAAGCGCGCGGACGAAGCGCGCGACAGCGGATCGGCGGGATCGTGCGCGGTGATTGTCGAGGCGACGCGGCAGGCGTCTTCGACGGTCAGCGCGAAGATCGACACGCAATCGAGCGAGCGGCAAGCGGGGACGACGCCGTGCGTGCTGAACAGCCCGCCGCTCGGCTTGAGACCGACCAGGTTGTTGAACGCCGCCGGCACGCGTCCGGAGCCAGCGGTGTCGGTGCCGAGCGCGAAGCTCGCGAGGCCGGCCGCGACCGCGACCGCCGAGCCCGAGCTGGATCCGCCGCTGACGTAGCGCGCGTCAAACGGGTTGCGGGGGACGCCGTAGGGCGAGCGCACACCGACCAGCCCGGTCGCGAGCTGATCCATGTTGGTCTTGCCGACGACCAGCGCGCCCGCGTCGGTCAGCCGCTGGACCACCGTCGCCGACGCGCGCGCGACGTAGCCGTACGCGGGGCAGGCGGCGGTGGTCGGCAGTCCCGCCACGTCGATGTTGTCCTTGACCGCGAAGGGGATTCCGTAGAGCGGCAGCGCGCGCTCGCGGCCGTCGCCTGCCTGCGCCGCGCGTGTCTCCAGGGCACGCGCAGCGGCGACGAGGTCGGGGCCCGGAACGCGGTGGATCCAGATCTCGGGCGGGGCGCGATCGGCGCGCGCGGCGATGGTTTCGGCCACCGCAACCGGCGTGGTCACGCCCGACCGATAGGCCTCGGCCAGCGACGCCAGATCGAGATCGAGCCCGTCGGTTGCGGTGTTTCCCCTGTCGCCTGGCTGCATCCGCTGGTTGTACCGCGAACCGCGCGCGGGTCGCTATTCCGCGAGCGCCGGCACGGTGTGCGCCTCGGCATGGGCGGCCGCGGGCGCCGTCACGGGGCTGCGCGAGCAGACGAACAGCACCGCGGCGACCGCCAGATAACTGACCGCGACGACCGGTGTCTGACCGAAGCCGATCGCTTCGCCATGCATGAAGCCCAGAAATGTCAGCACGGCGCCGACCAGCGCAAACGTCCCCGCCTTGGCGAACTTCCGGTCGATGATGAAGACCGCGATCGAGCCCAGCACCAGGCCGCCGAGGATTGACCCGCCGCCCAGGACCGACAGCCCCTGATAGAAGATCCCCTTGCCGGCGAGCTTGTCGATGCCCAGCGCCGCCGCGTTGGTGCCCGCCGCCGCCAGCGTATTGTCGATCTGCAGCTTCCCCCAGGCCGCGATGTGCGGCACCAGCGCCAGGATGATGGCCGGCGCGTGGCTCTTCGGCGTCTCTTGAAACGCCTGCGCGCCGATGAGCATGCCGATGTAGAGGAGAATTGGCGAGATCGCGACCACCGGGATCAGCGACGACATCACCGAGATGATCCCGAACCACGACAGGATCAGGACCGTCACGCCGGTCGCCGCCGAGTAGCCGATGCGACCGCCCATCGCCTTCCACCCCGGGTGGCCGATGTAGACCGCGTTGATGAACGGGTTGCCCATCATGCAGCCGATCAGGCTGACCACTCCGTCCGCGGTCAGCACGCGCGTCGTCGGGAAGGAATCGCCCGCCACCGCGGCGCTCTCGACGTTGTCGATCGCCTCGACCAGATCGTAGATGCCGAACGGAATCGCGGTCACCAGGATCACACCCAGGTACTGGAAGCCACCGAAGACGTGCGCCGCCGCGGGCAGCGGGATGTGAAAGCCGAAGTTCTCGAACGACGCTTTCACGTTCGGGACGTTCATGCCCGCGATGTCGAAGCCCAGCGCCGTGCCGCCCCAGGCGATCGCCGTCCCGACGCCGATCGCGACCAGCCCCGCCGGCACGCCGCGAAAGTAGCGGACGCCGCCGAACCAGCTGGCGAGAATGATCGCGAAGCAGGTGATGCCGATGACCGGCGTCATGTACATCTCCAGCGCTGGCCGCATCGAGATGAAAGCCACCGACACGCCGGCCAGTGTCCCGAGCAGCGCCGCGCGCGGCGTGATCTTGCGGATCACCGGCGCGACGAAGCCGCCGGCCATGAGCACGAAGCTCTGGATGAAGACCCAGGTGAGTCCCGCCTCCCAGCCCTTGACCGGATCGCCGGTCTTGAGCGCGATCGGCAGCATGATCACGAACGTCACCACGAACATGTGCGGCACGCTGGTCCCCGACGGCAGCGCGCACACGTCGTCACGCCCGGTCTTCTTCGCCAGCTTGTAAGCGAGGCGCGCGTAGTAGAGCGTGCTCAGCGCCAGCATCAGTCCGGTGGCCGGCAAGATGCGCCCGAACACCAGCGCGCTCGGCATCTTCAACACGAACCGGAGCAGGCCGGTCAGCACCAGCAGATTGACCAGGATGTTGGTTCCGAACCCGAAGAACGCATTCCAGTCACCTGGGGTCCACAGAGTCGGTTTCTTTTCAGACATGATCTGCTCCCTCCGGAATCGTTTCCAGGCCGCGCGCGATCAGCGCGCCGCCTGGTGCCGCATGCGGTTTGACGAGCCGGCGCCCAGCGCGCCGACGACGCGGGTCGAGTCGGTGACCCAGCCGAAGATGCCCCCCTGCGCCTTGATCATGCGCAGGCCCATCTCGTGAAACTCCGGGAAGTACGAGCCGCAGCAGTCGCCGGGCACAATGCAGCGAAAGCCGCGATCGTTCGCCTCGCGCACGGTGGTGTGCACGCAGACCTCGGTGGTGACGCCGCAAACGATCAGATCGGCGATGCCGCGGTTGTTCAGGATCGCGTGCAGATCGGTGGCGTAGAACGCGCCCTTGCCCGGCTTGTCGATGATCGGCTCGCCCTCGGCGGGATAGAGCGCGGGGATGATGTCCTGGCCCGCCTCGCCGCGGATCAGGATGCGGCCCATCGGGCCCATCGCGCCGATGCGCATGCTCGGGTCGCCGCGTTCGACCTTGGCGCGCGGGGCGTCGCTGAGGTCGGGGCGGTGGCCCTCGCGCGTGTGGATGATCAGCATGCCGCGCCGGCGCGCCGCCGCGAGCAGCGCGCGGCAGGGCCCGACGGCGGCGCTGAGCAACGAGACGTCGTTGCCCAGGGATTCGCCGAAGCCACCCGGCTCGAGGAAATCGCGCTGCATGTCGATGATCACGACCGCGGTACGATCCGGCTCAATCGAAATCGGTTCCGGTTCGGCGTCGACGACCAGCGTCTCCATGGCTCCCCCTCTTCGACGAAAACCTTACGCCGGTTATTATTTCGGACGCTTTTCGGGAGGGTTAAATCGTGACGGAGACGTTTTTGAGGTGTGGGATATGAGTCTCGAAGGAAGCTGCCTCTGTGGCGGCATTCGCTACCAGGTGGACGGGCCGCTGGGGCAAGTCGTTCACTGTCACTGCTCGATGTGCCGCAAGGCAACCGGCGCGGCGTTTCGCACGCGCGCCGCCGTGCCGTCGGCTTCCTTTCACTGGCGCGCGGGTGAATCGCTGCTCGTGCGCTACAAGTCGTCGCCCGGCGAGGAGCGCACATTCTGCCGCGTGTGCGGCTCGACGCTGGTGACGCTGTTCCGCGATCGGCCCGAGGAGATCGGCCTCGCGCTCGGCACGCTCGACGGCGATCCCGGCGTGCGGCCCTGGGCGCACGTCTTCGTCGCATCGCGGGCGCCCTGGTACGAGATCGACGATGATCTGCCGCGCTTCTCCACCACCGCACCGCCGCCGCTCGGAGAAGCCAACGATGCCGCCGGCGATCCCGCGGGCGCCGCTGGCGGCGTCGACGACCATCCAGCCGAGATGACGACGTTCATGCGCTTCACCGTGCGCCCGCGCTGAAGCGACGTCAGCGGCGGCGGCCCCAGGCCGAGATCATCGGCGGCTGCGCGAGATCGATCTCGCCGGCGGCGACCGCGCCGAGGTGCGCGTCGATCTCGTCGTCGGTGGCGATGCCGTGGCGCACGAGATCGCCGCGGATGAAGCGGATCGTCGCCGCCTCGAGCCGCGCGCACTCCGGCAGCGCGACCGGGAAGTAAGCGTCGGCGGCGACCGCGTCGAGCCCCGCTTCGCGCAGGCGGCGCGGCAGCTGCCGCCCGTAGGCGAGCTCGGCGCCTCGCTGCGCCAGCAGCGCGCGGAAGCCGGTGCGCAGGCGGTTGGCGCGCTCTTCGGCGGGGCTGCGCGGGTCGATGCAGGCGAGGGGCTGCAGCCCCGGGTCGGCGTCCTCGATCAGCAACCAGCCGCCGGGCCGCAGCGTCTCGGCCAGCGCGCGCAGCACGCGCTCGCGCTCGCGCAGGTGCACCAGCACCAGGCGCGCGTGCACGACGTCGAAGATCTCGACGGGCGGTGCGTCGGCGGCGACGTCGTGGCGGCGAACCTCGACGACCGCGGCGCCGGGCAGGCCGGCGACCGCCGCCGGTGTGAGCCAGGTGAGATCGATGTCGGTCGCCAGCACGCGGCCGCTGGGCCCGACGCGCGTTGCGAGCCACTGCACCACCGACGGGCCACCGGCGCCGACTTCCCAGCAGCGGCAGCCGCCGGCGACGCCGAGCGCGTCGAGGTGCCGGAACGTCGACGGGTCGAAGATCGCCGCCAGCGCGGCAAAGCGCTCGCCGGCCTCCGCAGCGCGGTTGTCGAGCAGGTAGCCATCGCCATCGCCTGTGCTCGCGGCGCCCATGCGATCAGCCGTCGCTGATACCGACCGTGTCGATGCTGACGTCGGTGGTCAAGTACGGCGCGGCGCCGGTGAGGATCAGCACGTCGATCTCGAGCACCTGCGTGGGATCGGGCACGATCGTCGCGCCGTCGGGATAGGTGCGGGTCGTGTCGACGAAGCCATCGGGGTGATCGAAGCTGAGGCTGAAGGTCACCCAGCCCTGCGCGGGCACGATGGTCGGCACCGCCGATGATGCGAACAGATAGACGCCGCTGATCGACTTGTACGCCAGGCCGGCCATCACCGTCCCTGACACGTTTGCAGAGTTGATGCGCACGCGCGCGGTCAGCACCTTGCCGGAGAAGTTCTGCGGCCCGGTATTGAAGTTGTAGCCGAAGGCCACCTGCGAGTTCGACATGGTGAACGGGATCGTCAGGCGCGCTGAACCGGCGTCCGGGGATCCGTCCTGATCGTCGAACATCAGCGTGGTTGCGGCGACGGTGTCGGGCGGCTGACCGACCGGCGCCCATCCGACCAGATCGGCCGCGGTGTCGAACGTCCACGACTGCGTGAAAGTGGGTCCTGTCTCGACTTGAACGTCCTCCGAGCCGGCATCCTCCACGCCCTGATGAAACATCTCCGGCTCGCAGGCGGTGGCCGCGGGCAGGCCGGCGAGGCTCATCAGGACCAGGACTATCCGGTCCTCTCGTCGCCGTGCGTTGCCCGGCGCGGCGCGGCGATTCCCGGTTGCCCTGAATCGTGAGCCGTGGCTCGCTGGGGAACCAGGGTCCTGTCCCGGCATGGAGACATTGTTACCCACTTTCGCGGATCAGCGCCGCACGATCAGCAGCGGATAGTACCGTGACGCAGTCAGCATGAACCGAGTCGGGGGCCCGCGGTATGACGACGCCTGGCCAGTCGGGTCGACGACGAGCGACGCGTAGCCGCCAATCGAGATGCGGTCGCCGACACGGACCGAGCCGCCCCAATGTCCGGGGCGGTCCGGGTTGCCGGCGAACGAGCAGAGGATCTCGTAGTCGGGATCGTCACCGGGCAGTGGCTTGGGCGGCGGCGGCGGTACGACGATCAGCGCCTGGCCACTGCCGTCGTCGACCAGGAACCGCTGCTCCGGCCGGGGGGCCGCGAGCCATCGCAGTCCGTACTGGGCCGTCGTGCTCATCGAGACCGTCGACACCAGGGCGACCTCGGTGCCGGCGGGCGCGGCGGGGTTGTCGGCGGCCACGACCCGCCCGTCGATGCGCGCGGCGCCGGGATGCAGGTCTGCGATGCGGACCAGACGGTGCCGCTTGAGCTCGCGGCGGGCGTCATCGGAGTCGACGAGCGAGAGGCCGAGGCCGATCAACACGGCGGCGAGCAAGGGGACCATCGCGCTGAGGTCGTTCATCGTTCAGTGGGGCGGCAGCCGGATCCGCCGGGGCGGAGATCCGCCCTGAACCGAAGCATGCCGGAAATTCCAGGTCTTGCCACGCGCCGAGTCGGCGGCGGGTCATCGCGTCTGGCCCCGACCGGGCGTATGATCGGGACTCGCGCGATTGAGCGGAGCGGCGCGTTTTCCTGAGCCGTTCTCGCCCCGCGCAGTCTCCTCATTTGCAGACGAGACCGACCGAAAGGTCGACGAACGACCGAACGGTCGATGATGAAAGGCCGTCCATGACGCACGAAGGTTACAGCGATGCATTCGCGGGTGCGGGCCGCGCGGGAGTTGGCGTGGCGCGATGGGCCGGCATCGCCGGCTTGATCGGCGTTTGCCTGTCGGCGTGCGCGGGCGAGCTCGTGAAGACCCCGGCAGGCGGGAGCGGCGGCGCCGCCGCGGGTAGCGGCGGGGGGGGCGGGATGACCGCGCCGCCCGGCGGCAGCGGCGGCAGCGGCAGCGGTGGCACCGGCGGTGGCACCGGAAGTGGGACGACCGGTGGGGCGTCGGGGACCGCGGGGGCGCGCGGCAGCGGTGGCGCGGGCGTCGCCGGCTCGGCGGGCGGTCTCGGCGGCGCCAGCGGCCTCGGCGGGGCAGGGGGCGCGGGCGGCATGGACGCCACGGCGATCTGCGCGCGCTGGACCGCGGATCGCGCGAACCTGAGCGAGGGCACCTGGAGCGGCGCGACCGCGACCTGCACCGCCGGCGACATGTCGGCAGACGCGCGCGCGAATGCGTTGCGCCTGGTCAACCTCTATCGCTGGCTCGCGGCGCTGCCGCCGGTCACGACCGATCCCACGCACGACGCCGAGGATCAAGCGTGCGCGCTCATGATGCGCGCCAACAACATGATCTCGCACACGCCGCCGACCACCTGGCTGTGCTACACGGCAGCCGGCGCGGATGGCGCCTCGAACTCGAACGTGTCGAGCGGGCCGGCGGTCTCGTCGGTCGATCTCTACATGACCGACCCGGGCAACCCGACGACGATCGGTCACCGGCGCTGGTTGCTCTCGAATTCGCTCGGGCCGATAGGCATCGGCGGCACGGACCGCTCGTCGTGCTTGTGGACGCTGACCGGCACCGGCAAGGCGGGGAAGCCCTGGATGGCATGGCCGCCGGCCGGCATCGTCCCGGTGCAAGCGGTGTTCGCGGGCGGCACCAAAGGCGGCGCCGACACCACGGGCTGGAGCGTCGAGAGCGACACGATCAACCTCGCGAACGCGCAGGTCACGATCACGCTCGACGGCGCAAACATGCCGGTCACCGTCGCGCAGCTGCTCGGCGGCTACGGCTCGAAGTACGCGATCAGCTTCATCCCGATGGGCTGGACCACGCAGGCCAACAAGACCTACTCGGTGTCGATCACCGGCGTGACACCGGCGATCTCGTACACGGTGCAGACGATCTCGTGTAACTGAGAGACGCGGCTCGCGGCGCGCGTGTTCGCTCGCCCCGGTTCGTTCTCATCCCGAACGGCTCGCACACGATAGATCTCCGGCGGAAGATTGTAAATCCACGCCGCGGCGCCGAGCATGCGTGCCCATGACCTCTGTCGCCGGCGCGGATGGCGCCCCGTTCATCGGTATCGATTTCGGCACGACCAACACGTCGCTCGGGCTCGCCGCCTCCGACGGAAGCGTGCAGCTGGCCGCGCTGCCCGGGCGCGGGGGTGGCGTCTCCACGACCTGGCGCACGGTGCTCTACTTCGAACCCGACGCGACGGTCTTCGCCGGTGCACCCGCGATCGATCGTTACGCCGAGACGGAAGGCGAAGGCCGCCTCATCCAGTCGATCAAGTCGCACCTGTCGAGCGCGGCGTTCACGCGCACCATGATCGGCGGCAAGACCTGGACGCTCGAATCCTTGATCGCCCGGTTCCTGCGCGGCTTGCGCGCCGCCGCCGGCGTGCCCGACGCGCGGCGCGCGGTGGTGGGCCGACCCGTGCGCTACTGGGGCGCCAGCGGCGAGGCCGATGACGCGCGCGCCGTCGAGCGAATGCGCGCGGCGCTCGCGGCCGCCGGCTTCACCGATGTGGTGTTCGAGTTCGAGCCGATCGCGGCGGCGTTGCGCTACGCCGCGCGCCTCGACCACGACGAGCTGGTGCTGGTCGCCGACTTCGGCGGCGGCACCAGCGACTTTTCACTGGTGCGCGTCGGCCCCCGCGTCGCGCCCGGCGACCCGAGCGCGATCCTCGGCACCGGCGGGCTCGCGGTCGGCGGCGACGCCTTCGACGCGCGCATCATCGACGCGGTGGTGGCGCCCGCGCTGGGGCGCGACACCAGCTACCGCGACGCCTTCGGCGCGGTCACCGCGGTGCCGACCTGGCTGTTCGCGCGCCTGCGGCGCTGGCACCACCTGTCGTTCCTCAAGGACGCCGATACGCTGCGCCTGCTCGACCGGCTGGAGCAGGGCGCGCTCGCGCCCGAGCGCATCGAGCGCCTGGTGCGCGTCGTCAAGGAAGACCTGGGGCTGGCGCTGCACCAGTCGGTCGAGGCCAGCAAGCAGGCGCTGTCCTCGGGCGATGCCACGCGGCTCTCTTGCGCCGATCTCGAGCTCGCGCTCGCCGTCGAGCGGCCGTCATTCGAGACCTGGATCGCCCCCGAGCTCGACGGCATCGACGCGGTCGTCGGCAGCGTGCTCGAGCGCGCCGGCGTCGGCGCGGGTGACGTCGACACGGTGTTCGCGACCGGCGGCTCGTCGCTGGTGCCGGCGGTGCGCCGCCGTCTGGGCGCACGCTTCGGCGACGCCAAGCTGGCCGGCGGCGACGAGCTCACGTCGGTCGCGTGGGGCCTCGCGGCCCGCGCCCATCAACTATTCAGCGGACGCGCAGGCTGAAGCCGAGCGACACGAGCAGATCCAGCGACGGGATGGTGCGCGTGTCGGTGCCAGTCGGGATCGCGACCGCGATGGTGTGGTTGCCGGGCCAGAACATCGCATCGAGCGCGATCCAGGGCGACAGCACCGCGCGCTCCAGCGACAGCCGCACGCCGCCGCCGGCGCCCGCGGCCCAGCTGCGGCTGCTCACGTCGTTGGCGTAGCCGCGCCCCTGGACCCAGAACGCGCCCACCGCGGCCAGCGCCTTGAAGTCGACCGCGAACGACTGCGCGCGCAGGCGGTAGCGCGGGCCGACCGACGCGCCGAGGCGGGTCCACTCGCTGTTGCCGGGCCCGGGGCCGGCGACGTTGTGGAACGTGGTTCCAAACAGCGAGGTCTCGACGCCGAGATCCGCGCCGCCCATATCGAAGAACAGGCGCGCGCCCGGCGCGGCGTCACCGCCGGAGATCGCGCCCGCGCCACCGACGCCGATGAGCGCGTTCCAGCCCGGCTGGCTCGCCGTCTCGTCTTTCGCGTCATCTCCCTGCGGCTCGCCGTCGCGGTCCTCTGGGCCCTCGCGCTTGGGCGATTCCCCTTCGGCCGCCGGCGTCTCCTTGGCGCCCGGCGCGGGCTCCTTGCGCGGCGCCGCCTTCAGCGTCTCTTCGGGCGCGCGGGCCGCGACCTTGCGCGCGATCGGCGCGCGCGCGCGTTGCGGCTCCATGGGGACGACCCGCGGCGGCGGCGGCGCGCGCGATGGATCGGGCGCCGCGGCCAGGGGCGGCGCCGCCTCGGGGACGTCGTCCTCGGAAGCGAGCTCCATGTCGCCGCCGGTCTCGTAGTCGACCCCCGGTTCGGTGTCGATCGGCGGCGCGTCGATCTTGGTGCCGGTGCGCTCCTGCGCGTAGCGCATCATCATGTTGACCACGGCGACCTGCGCGCCGCGCACGGCGCTGAGCGCGCGCCGCGATCGGAAGCCCTGCACCATGATCGAGAACGCCATCACGTCGTCGCCGTCGCCCACCAGGCCCGACAGGCACGATTTGCCGTTGAGCGTGCCGGTCTTCGCGCGCACGTGGCGTGCGACGGGCAGGCCGCGAAAGCGATTTCGGGTCGTGCCGTCGACGCCGCCGACCGACAGTGATTGCAGAAGCTCGGGTCCGACGCGCGGATCCAGGTACAGCGCGCGCAGCAGGTCGGTCATCGCCCGCGCCGAGATGCGGTTCGCGTGTCCGAGCCCCGATCCGTTCTTGGACAGGTAGCTGCGCGGATCGAGCCCGAACTCGCTGATCACGTCGCGCAGCACGGCGACGCCCTTGTCGGTCGTGGCCGCTCCGCCCAGCACCTCGGCGCCGACCGCCTCGAGCAGCCGCTCGGCTTCGTAGTTGTCCGAGTCCTTGTTGATCTTGCGCAGCATCACCGACAGCGGTTGCGACGAGTGCGCGACCAGGAGGTCCGTCGACGGTCCGAGCGCGCCCAGCATCGCGCGCTCGCCCACCGAGATGCCCGCGGCGCTGAGCGCGGCGCGGAAGAAGATCGCCGTGGTGAGCGGGGCGTCGGGCAACCGGCGCCGATAGAGCACGCCGGGGCTGTCGGTGCCGATGCGTCCCGTGACGCCGATGCGCAGCGTGCCGCGCGTGGCGTTGACCTCGATGGCCAGCTTGCGCTGCCGCCCGTCGAGCGTGCGCGCCTGGTTGACGACCACGAAGTCCGACGCGACGCCAATTTGCCCGGGGGGCGGTGGCGGATCGAGCACGACGGCGGGCGCCTCGCCCGCCTCGGACGGGTGAACGCGCACCACGACCAGTCCGCGGTTGATCGTCAGCTGCGGGCGCTGCTCGTCGACGGTGACCGGGCCGTCGTCGCCGATGCGCCGCGGGTCGGCGATGATGCCGCCGGTGACGCGCTTGACCCCGCGCGCTGCCAGCTTGTTTGCCAGCTCGTCGAGCTCGCGTGCGCCCAGCGTCGGGTCGCCGCTGCCGCGCAGATAGAGATCGCCTTCGACCACGCCGTCGTCGTCGGGTGGCGCGCCGTAGACCTCGGTGCGGAACGTCCAGTCGCTGCCGAGGCGCACGAGCGCCGTGGTCGTCGCGAGCACCTTTTGGTTCGACGCCGGATCCATTAGTGTCATCGGCGCGCGGCCGAAGATCACGCGGCCCGAGTGCGCCTCGATCACGCGCAGGCCGACCTTGAGCCGGCCGAACGCGGCGTGCACGATGTCGCGCAGCGCGGTCTGCAGGCGCAAGATGCGATCGCGATCGCGATCGTCGGAAGCCGGGGGTGGCGCCTCGTCGCCTCCGGTCGCCGCGGTGCGCGTGCTCGCGGAGCGCAGAACGCCTCCCCAGGGCTCGCCCGAGCGTGGCGGCGCCACCGCCAGCAGGCGCGGAGCTGCCAGCAACAGGAGCGTGAGGAGGCCTGCGGACGCCGTCATACTTTACCGACGTGCAGTCTAGCCGGGGAATGCACCCTCGAACCGAAGAACGAGCGCGCGGCCAGAGTGTGGACCGAGGCGCGAACCTCGACCAATCGCTCAGCCGTCGTTGCCGCCGCCTTTGCCCTTGCCGCTGTTGTCGCCGCCGCCGTTGTCGTCGGGGGGAACGACCGCGCCGCCCGCGCCCGTCGCGCCGCCCACGCCCGGTGCGCCTCCGATCCCTGGCGCGCCGCCGACTCCCGGCGCGCCGCCGAGCCCTGGTGCGCCGCCCGTCCCGCGCGCTCCGCCAGCGCCGGTCGCGCCGCCGGCGCCGGTGGCGCCACCGACGCCGCCAGTCGTCGTCGAGCCTCCCGAACCGGTCTTGCCACCCGTGCTGGTGACGATCGCGCCTCCCGCGCCGGAGCTGCCGGTGGCACCGCCGACACTGCCCGAGGCACCAGCGAGACCACCCGGCGCGCCAGCGACACCCGACGCGCCGCCCACCGAGCCCGGGTCGATGCTGCCGCCGCTGCCAGTGGGGCCGACGATGTCGCTTCCGCCCGTTCCCGTAGGCTGCGCGACCCTTCCGCCGGAGCCCGTTGCACCGTTCCCGTCGGAGGATCCGCCGGTGCCGAGATCGCCCGCTCCCGCCACGAGCTGGCTGTCACAGGCCGCCACCGTGATCGGCAGCGCGAGGATCAACAGCGCAAGCAGTCTGGTCCTGTGAGCCCCTTCGAGCTTGTCGCATGACTTGTCGGCGCAAGAGAAGGGCATCGCGTCTCCTGGTGGGGGGGCTCCGCCCAGGCAACAGGCGGGGAGTTTCCTGTTTAGTACCACCATTCGGTCCAAACCAGGCTGCTTTTCGCGCTGGCCGGCGTTACGCATTTGGTGGGCCGGATCCTGACGGAATTCCAGCTGTAAGGACTGGAGCGGAGCGATGGCCGCCGACACGCGCGGCCGTCGGCACGCGGCGCGACGGTTTCCGCACCGGCCCACGAATTCGCTGTAAGAGTTCGCGACCAAGTCGGCCAGTAGATTCACGCTTCGGAAGCGCGAGGACATCATCCATGAACCGGACATCGACTTCGCATCGGATCGCATGGCCGGCCATCGCCTGGACGTTCGTCGGGACGCTGCTCGCGTTGAACGGCGCCAACTGCGCCAGCCCTTCGTCGCAGACCGCGGTGCAAGCTGGCGGGGGCACCACCGGCAGCGGCGGCTCCTCCGGGCTCGCCGGGACGTCGGGCACGTCGGGCTCGGGCGGCTCGCCGGCACCGACCGACGGGGCCGCGCCGGTCGATAGCGGCGCTGCCGGCGCGACCGCCGGGCTCGGCGGAGGTGCCGGCACGTCCGACGCCGGCGCGGCCGGTGCGCCGAACCTCCCGGACGGCTCGACGGCCGATGTGCGAGCCGGCGATGCCGGTGGCGTCGATCGCGCTCCCGACGCGGGCGCTGCCGATGTGCCGCCGCCTCCTCCGCCGTCGGGGCCCGGGCTCGTGAACCCGCGAACAGTCCCGGTGACGCCGTCGACGCTGCTGGCGGTCCCGTCGGGCTCGCGGTTGCCCGCGCGCGGCGCGACCGGCGTCCCCGTCGACACCCTGCTGCGCATCGGATTCGACGGCACGCCCGCGCTCGGCGCGGCGGGCACGGTCAGCATCCACCTGGCGAGCGACGGCTCGATCGTCGACACCATCCGCATCAACGACCCGTATGCGATCTACGACGGGACGTCGGGCGTCGCCGCCCTGACCACCAACACGACGTCGACGAAGGTGAACGTGATCGGCGGCCTGCACACCGGGAGCAACCAGGTCCGCGTGGTCAACTACGTCCCGATCCTGATCAGCGGCAACACCGCGATCATCGTTCCACACAACAACAAGCTCGCCTACGGTACGGCGTACTACGTGACGATCGATAACGGCTTGCTCACCGGCACGATCGGATCGACGGCGTTCGCCGGCATCACGTCACCCACCGACTGGTCGTTCACGACCAAGACGGCTCTGCCGGCGACGCTGAACGTCGCCGCCGACGACAGCGCCGACTTCGCGACCGTGCAGGGCGCGATCGATTCGTTTCCGCCCGGCAGCACGGCGCGCACGATCAACATCGCGCCCGGCGTCTATCAAGAGATGCTGTTCCTGCGCAGCAAGAACAACGTCACGCTCTCGGGCTCGAACAACG
>CAZNCQ010000030.1:0-39860 GCA_964571275.1 uncultured Myxococcales bacterium | reverse complement strand
GCTCTCGAACTCGGGCGTGCTCTGGAACGCCTTGCCGACCAGCGACGAGTACGTCGTCACCTGCTCGAGCGACGCGTTGGCGGGGACGTCGATGGCGCCGAACAGGAAGCTCTGGTCCTCGTGCGGCGCCAGCTCGCCCGGCGAGAACATGTAGAGCGGCACGAGCACGATCGCCAGCACGATCCAGACCGCGTACACCGCCGGCCGGAAGCGCAGGGTCGCCGCCAGCATCTTCGTGTAGCGCGTGCGCAGGCGGTCGAACCCGCTCTCGACCTTGCGCGCGAACCAGCGGTGCTGGTGCTCGGAGCGGAGCAACCGCGACGACATCACCGGCGACAGCGTCAGCGCCACAATCCCCGAGATGAAGACCGCGCCCGCGAGCGTGAACGCGAACTCGCGGAACAACGCGCCGGTGAGCCCGCCCTGGATGCCGATCGGGACGTAGACGGCGGCCAGGGTGATGGTCATCGCCACGACCGGTCCGACCAGCTCGCGCGCGCCCAGCAGCGCCGCGTGGTACGGCGTGCGGCCCTCGCGGATGTGGCGCTCGACGTTCTCGACCACGACGATCGCGTCGTCGACCACCAGGCCGACCGACAGGACGATGGCCAGCAACGTCAGCAGATTCAGCGTGAAGCCGAAGGCCTGCATCAAGAACACGCCGCCGATCAGCGACACCGGGATCGCGACCACCGGCACGAGCGCCGAGCGGAACGAGCCCAGGAACAGGAAGATCACCAGCATGACGATCAGGACGGTTTCGCTGAGCGTGTGGACGACCTCGCGCATGGCGTCGCGGATGTACGCGGTCGAATCGTAAGCGACCATGGCCTGCATGCCCGTCGGCAGCTCCGCGCGAACGCGCTCGATCTCCTTGTTGACGTCGCCGATGACGTCGAGCGCGCTGGCGCTGGGCAGCACCCACACGCCCATGAACACCGCCTTGTGGCCCGAGAAGCGCACGTCCTGGTCGTAGTCGTCGGCGCCGAGCTCGACATCGGCGACGTCTTGCAGCCGGACCAGCGCGCCGTTTTGCTCGCGGATGACCAGGCGCTTGAAGTCTTCGAGCGACCGGACGTCGGTCGACGCCGCGATGTTCATCTGCACGAGCCCGCCCTTGGTCGTGCCAGCCGCCGTCAGGTAGTTGTTGGCGGCCAGCGCGCGCCGCAGCTGGGACGGCGTGACGTTGAGCGCCGCCATGAGATCCGGTTTCAGCCAGGCGCGCAGCGCGAACGTGCGCGCGCCCAGGATCTCGGCACGCTGCACGCCGGCGATGGCCGACAGGCGCGGCTGCACGACCCGGATCAGGTAGTCGGTGACCTGGTTGTCCTCGAGCACGTCCGAGGTGAAGCTGAGGTACATCCCGGCGACTTGCGCGTCGGAGGGCTCGACCTGGATCGCGGGCACCTGCGCCTCCGGCGGCAGATCGGCGCGCACCTGGTTCACGCGCGAGCTGATGTCGGCCAGCGCCTCGGCGGCGTTGAAGTTCAACTTCAGCCGGACGTTGATGGTCGACAGGCCGAGGACGCTCTGCGACTCGATGTAGTCGATGCCGTCGGCGGCGGCGATCGCGCGCTCGAGCGGCGTGGTGATGAAGCCGCGCACCAGGTCGGCGCTGGCGCCGACGTAGACCGTCCTCACGCTCACGGTCGCGCTCTCCAGCTTCGGGTACTGGCGCACGTTCAGTGTGCGGACCGCCTGCAGCCCCGCAACGATGATCAGCACGCTGACGACGATCGCCAGCACCGGTCGGCGCAGAAAGACGTCGGTGAACTTCATGGCGTCAACGGTTCTGGGGTTGCAGCGCCAGCTGGGCCTTCGCCTGCACGCTGTTGTCGACGACCACCGGCGAGTTGTTGCGCAACTTGAAGGCTCCGGCGCTGACCACCTGCTGGCCGCCGGTGACCCCCTTGGTGATCGCGATGAAGTCGCCGCGCGCCGCCCCGGTGCGCACGAATTGCTGGCGCGCGATCTGCACCGTCTTGCCGTCCGGTGTGCGCGCCACCCCGGGCGTTCCCGGCGGCTTGTCTTCGACGACGAAGACCGAATCGCCGTACGACGCGTGCAGGAGCGCCGTCACCGGTATGGCCACCACCGCCTGCCGTGTCGGCTGGACGACCTGCACGTTCACGTACATGCCCGGGCGCGGCTTGTTGGCCGGCTCGGGGATCGCCGCGCGGATCTTCACGTTGCGCGTCGTGGAGTCGATCGTCGGGTCGATGGCGCTGATCGTCCCCGTCAGCTGCTCCGGCGTCCCCTCCAGCGTCACGCGCACGGCCAAGCCGACCTTGATCGTCGCCAGGTCATCCTGCGGGAGCGAGAAGTCCACGAACGTGCCGCCCATCGAGTCCAGGGTCGTCACCATCGTTCCGGGGTTCAGGTATTGGCCCACGTTGACCGCGCGGATGCCGAGCCGACCGCGGAACGGCGCACGGATGACCTTGCGTTCGACCTGCGCGTGCAGCGCCGCCGCATCGGTCGTCGCCGATTTGAGCTGGGCGTCCACTTCATCGAGTTGCGACGGGCTGATGGCGTTTCCGCCTGCCAGGACCTTGGAGCGCTTGAGCGTCCGATCGGCCAGGTCGCGCCGCGCGTCCGCGGACGCCAGCTGTGCCCGCTCGACCCCGGAGTCCAGCTCGACGAGCACCTGGCCCTCGCGCACGACCTGCCCCGATTCGAAGCGGATCTTGCTGATGGTCCCCGGCACCTCGTTGCTGACGGTGACGCTGCGCAGGCCGGAGATGCTGCCCACGGCGGACACCGTGGTCTCCCAGGTCTCGGCCTGCGCGACGGAGGTGCTGACCGTCTCGGGCGGCGGGCCCGACGCCTGATACTGCTTACCCATCGCAATCAGCTTCCCGATCTCGGCGCCCTTGATCCCCGCCAGCAGCCCGACGATGATCAGCAAGCCGGACACCACCAGCAGGTACGTTTTCCATCTTCCGTGCGTTGCCACGGGGCAAGTCTAAGTCAGGTCGGACGGGTCGGCGAGGTCTCTGAAGCGCCCTTCCAACGGCCTCGAAGCTGCCGGTTCGCGTCGCGCAGCCCCCCCCAACACGGCACCGCCATCGGCGTCGACGCGCAACTCGCCGGAGGCGGCGCCACCGAAGTGGAATCGACGGCGGCAGATCGGCTGAGTGAGCGACGCTCTGCACTCGTAGGTATTGCCGCATCCCCGCGGCGTCCGCACAGTGGACTCGTGGACGTCGAAGGAGGAGGAGCCGCCGCCGCGCGGGTCCGAAGCCACCATGCCCGCCGCGCCGATCATTGCCTGTCCCGAATGCGATCTGCTGCAGCGTGAGCCCTCGCTGTCCGCGCGGGGGCGTGTTCACTGCGCGCGCTGCCGGGCATTCCTCTACCGCCGGGTCCCGGGTGGTCCCGAGCGAGCGGTCGCATACGCGGCGACCGCGGCGATCGTGTTCGTGATCGCCAACGTCTCGGTGATGGTATCGCTGGAGGCACAGGGCAACCGCACCTCGACGACGCTGCTCGGGACGGTGTTCGCGCTGCGGGAACAAGGCCTGACCAGCGTGGCACTGCTGGTGATGACGACGGCCCTGATGATGCCGGCCCTCGAGATCTCCTTAACGCTCTACCTGCTGGCGGTGCTGCGCTTCTCGCCTCGCCCGCGCTGCCATCCGGTGACGCTGCGAGTTCTCCGGACGGCGCGCCGCTGGAGCATGATCGAGGTGCTGGTCCTGGGGACGTTGGCCGCGTTGGCCAGGCTGGCCGGGTTGGCGCGGGTCGAGCTCGGAACGGGGCTCTGGGCGTTTGCCGCGCTCATGGCAATGATGGCCGTGATTCCAAACGCGTTCGACCTCCGCGAGATGGCGGAGCGACTGACCTGGCGCCCGACGAGGATGGGACGAGCCTGATGGCACCCACCGCCGCGCGTACCCACCTCTTGCCGTGCTCGTCCTGTGGAATCCTCAACCGACGTGCTCCCGGTCCGGCGGCCGCCGGCGATCCCAATTGTGCGCGTTGCGGGTCGGCCGTGCATGCGCGCAAACCGCACAACATTTCGCGCTCGCTGGCGTTGCTCCTTGCGGCGTGCATCCTCTACGCTCCGGCGAACCTGTTGCCGATCCTGGAGACCAGCTCGGAGTTCGGATCGCAGCGCGACACCATCATGAGCGGCGTCGTCTACCTGTGGACGAGCGGCGCGTGGCCGCTGGCGGTGCTGATCTTCTCGGCCAGCATCCTCATCCCCCTCGCGAAGCTGCTCGCGCTGGCAGTCCTGCTCTTCTCGGTGCACCGGCGCTGGCGGCGGGCGTGCCTCCAGCGCGCGCGGCTCTACCGCATGGTCGAACGGATCGGCCGCTGGTCGATGACCGACATCTTCGTGGCAGCGATCGTGAGCACGCTGGTGCAGCTGCGCGGCGTCGCGACCATCAAGGTGGGCCCGGGAGCGGTGGCGTTCGGCGCGGTCGTCGTCCTCACGCTGCTCGCCACCCGGACGTTTGATCCGCGCCTGATCTGGGATCCGGACCGAGGAGATGGATGAGCGACGAGGCGCCCCCGACGACGCGCGAGCCTGACCTGCCGGAGGCGGTGGTGGCGCACCGTTCACGCCTGCTGCCCGAGCTGATCTGGGCCATCCCGATCGTGGCCGCGCTCATCGGCGGCTGGCTCGCCGTCAAGGCGATCCGGTCGCGCGGCCCGACGATCACCATCACCTTCAGAGACGCAGGTGGGCTGGCGGCCGGCAAGACCAAGCTCAGATACCGGGACGTCGACGTGGGCGAGGTCCGGTCCATCGGCTTCAGCCCCGATCGCGCCACCGTCGTCATCACCGCCGAGCTGATTCGCGAGGCCGCCTCGTGGACGGTCGACGATACGCGCTTCTGGGTCGTACGCCCGCGGGTCGCCGCCGGCGAAGTCTCGGGGCTCGAGACCCTGCTCTCCGGTCCGTACATCGGCCTCGATGTCGGGATGTCGAAGCGCCAGCGCCGCGCGTTCCAGGGTCTGGAGGCGATGCCGATCGTCACCGGCGGGACACCGGGACGGGCGTTCGTCGCGCGCGCCGAGCGATCCATCGGCCTCGGCTCGCCGGTCTTCTTCCGTCACTTGCAGGTTGGACAGGTCACGGCGTCCGATCTCGACGCGGGGGGCAGCCGGTTTTCGATCAGCGTGTTCGTGCGCGCGCCGTACGATCGCTATGTGACGACCGGGACCCGCTTCTGGGAGGCGAGCGGGTTCGACGTCTCGCTCACGTCCGCGGGGTTGAAGGTCGAGACCGAATCCCTGGTGACGCTGATCCTGGGCGGGATCTCGTTCGAGCCGGGTCCCGATGGCCAGGAAACCGCGCCCGCGCCGCCGAACCACCGCTTCGTTCTCTTCCCGAATCGCGACGAGGCCATGAAGCTGCCCGACACCGAGTCCGTCGATTGCACCCTGGTCTTTCGAGAGTCCGTGCGGGGCCTGTCCCTGGGGGCGCCGGTGGATTTTCGCGGCATGCCGCTCGGCGAGGTCACGCGCATCGGCGTGGAATACGATCCCGCGCGGTTCGACTTCACGATGCCCGTCGAGGTGCGTATCTACCCCGGACGCCTCCGCGCGCGCTTTCGTCACGAGGTCCTCGAGGATCCGATGGAGTCTGTGCAGACCCGGCTTCAGCGCCTCGTCGATCATGGTCTGCGGGCGCAGCTGCGCAGCGGAAACCTGCTCACTGGACAGCTGTACGTTGCGCTGGATTTCTTTCCCCACACACCCCGGGTCAAGGTCGACCCCGCGCTGCAGCCGCGCGAAATCCCGACGCTCCCGCTCGACGACCTCGGCGCGTCGCTGGCCGATGTGGCGAGGAAGGTCGATCGCTTGCCCCTGGATCGCGTCATCGGCGACGTGCGCCAGGTGCTGGCCAAGGCCGGCAGCGCGTTCGCGAATGCGGACGCCGCGGTGAAACAATTCGGCCCGACCTCTCCCCGACAGGCCGATCTCGACGAGGTCTTCCAGCAGGTCACGCGCGCGGCGCGCTCCCTGCGCGCGCTGGCGGACAGCCTCGAGCGCCACCCCGAATCGCTGATCAGAGGCCGCAAATGAGGATCTCGGTGACGCGGCGCCAAGCGCGGATCGTCGCGGCGGCGCTGGTCTCGGCAGTGAACCTCATCGGTTGCGTTCGCACGGCGCAGGTCCGCTACTACACCCTCAGCGCCGATGCGCCAGCACGGCCGGCACGCGCGGACCAAGAGCGATACACGGTCCGGGTCGGCCCCGCTTCCGTGCCCGAGATGCTGGATCGGCCCGAGCTCGTCCTGCGCGTCTCCGCCACCGAGCTCGCGATCGACGACAGCCATCGGTGGGCCGAGCCGCTGCGGACCGGCATCGCGCGGGCCGTCGCCAGCGATCTGGCGCGGGAGCTGGACGGCGCTCTGGTCGTGCTCGCCGAGGAGGGAACGCCCCCCGAGGCCACCGACGTCGAGGTGGCGATCGACGTACAACGCCTGGACGCCAAGATGGGAGATAGCGTGGCCATCGACGTCACGTGGGCGGCCCGCTGGACCGACACTCGTCCCATCCACACGGGGCGATCGATCGCGCGCGCGCCCGTGGCCCCAGGCGGCAGCTACGACGCGCTGGTTGTGGCATGCGCACAGGCCCTGGCGACGCTCAGCAGCGACATCGCTCGTTCGGTCCGGGCGGAGTCGATCTCGCGCCGGTGACGGCCTCTCCATTCTCTGGCTCGGCAAGGAACGAGCACCGGCGTTGTCTGCTCTCCGTCGGTGGTAATGTTGATCGGGGGGGTTGATGGGCAGGGCCGCAGCGAAGGCGAGGAGCCCCATCGAACACGGCTGGGTTCGTGCGGCCGTGCTGGGTGGCATCGTCGCCGGAATCGTCAGCAACATGGTGTTGACGCTCTGCCGGCTGTTGATCGGCCTTGGCTGGTCGCTGATCGTCTGGCTGATCTTCGGTCCGTGGCGCCCAGGCTTCGAGCGCAGCACGTTCGAGGAGCTCTGGGTGGCCCTGAAGATCTCCGCCTTCCCGTTCGTGGGCGAGCGCGCCTTGGACGCGGGACTCGACGCGCCCATCGTCTTGCTCGGAATCGTGTCCCGACTGGTTTTTTCGATCGGCTCTGGCGTGTTGTTCGGCCTCATCGCTCATGGCCGCTCTCATGCGACGACCGTCGCCCTCGGGATGTTGTTTGCGATCTTGTATTGGGCGGGGAGCTCCTACCTCATCACCCCGCCCATCCTCGGGTCGCTCGCAAGGCTCGTCGAGTTCGTCCCGTACGGCCTCGCACTGGCTTACACACTCCTGTGGTGCCAGGGCCGCTGCGTACCTCGGCGTTTACGGCGGTGGTGGAGTCGGTGATTCACTTCGCCAGACGCAACGCCGGGAGGAACGCTCGATGAGGATCCTCGTGATCGACATCGGCGGTACGAGCGTGAAGATCCTCACCTCCGACGGCCGCGAGCCGCGCAGGGCTCCGTCCGGCCGCACGATGACAGCGCGACGCATGGTCACCACCGTCAATCGCCTCGCGCGGGGGTGGCCGTACGATGCGGTGACGATCGGCTATCCGGGCGTCGTCATGCACGGGCGGCCGGTGCACGAGCCGCACAACCTCGGCAAGGGATGGGTGGGCTTCGACTTTCAGCGTGCGTTCGGCAAGCCGGTGAAGATGATGAACGACGCCGCCATGCAAGCGCTCGGCAGCTACAGGGGCGGGCGCATGCTGTTCCTCGGACTCGGCACGGGGCTCGGCTCGGCGTTCGTGGTCGACGGGACGGTGCAGCCGATCGAGCTCGCGCACCTGCCCTACAAGAAGGGGCACACCTACGAGGACTACGTCGGGCTGCGCGGGCTCCAGCGCCTGGGCAAAAAGAAGTGGCGGCGTGCGGTCGAGGACGTCGCGGTCCGCCTCCTGGCCGCTCTCCAGGCGGACGAGCTCGTGCTCGGCGGTGGCAACGCCAAGCTGCTGACGAGCCTGCCGCCCAACGCCCGACTGGGGAACAACCTCAACGCGTTCGTCGGCGGATTCCGGTTGTGGAACCAGCCGGCGTCGCGCGTGGCGGCCACCGGCCGCGAATCACCCGATCTCCATCCGGCGCTCAGCGGAGCAGGTTGACCTTCGCCAGATCGACGAGCTTCATGGCACCGTGCGCGGAACCGTTGCCGCCGACACCAGCTCTCCTGACGAAAACGCCAGCGACGCCGCCGCGATGAGCGCATCGGCAAACGCCTGTTCCTTCGCCGCCAGGGCGAACGAACGCGCCTTCTGCGCGTTCATCGCGTCGGTCAGCGTCGCCAGGCCGTTGGTGTACGACTTCGTGACCGCGTCGTCCGCCACCCTCGCCGTACCGAGCAGGGCCGACGCCGCCTTGTAACGAGACAGATTGGCGTTCAATTCGTGGTAATTCGTCGTGACTTCTTGCACGACCTGTTGCTCAAGCTTGATGAGCTCCTGTTCGGCTTCGCTATGCTGAGAGCGGGCGACTTCCTTCTGGATGTCCCGCAAGCCGCCGTCGAAGACCATCCATTCGGCGATCGCGGCGATGGACAGGTTCGGGATAGTGACTGTCTGCACGCCGAGCCCGTCGATCTTCGCGCCGAGCAGCGCGGCGCCCCCCGAGCCGACCAGGGTGACGCGGGGCCAGTAGGCGGCCCGGCTCCTGGACACCTGCGCGGCCGTGGACGGAAGCCGGGCGCGGGCGGCATACAGGTCCGGTCGCTTCGCGAGCGCGGCCTGCACGTAGCGGTCGACCTTCTCGTCGAGCCGGCTCGGGAGCTCCAGGCTCGGGTTGGTGGCGACGGCGAGCTGGACGTCCGGATCGATACCCATCGCCGACACCAGGACCGCGTAGACGTTGATGTCGGCCGCCTCCGCCTGCGCCAGGTTGTACTCGGCCTGCGCCACCTCACGCTTGGCCTCCGACAGCTCCACCACCGTCGCGACGCCCTGGGTGTAACGAGCGTCCGCTGCTTGGGCGATGGACCGGGTGCGCTCGAGCGCGTCGCGGTTGACGGCAACCTGCGCGCGCGCCGCGCTGAGACGGAAGTAGGCGCGCGCGACGTCGAACATCATCTTCTGGTGCGCCGCCGTGAACATCGCGTTCGCCGCGACCGACTGGTTCTCGGCCGCCTTCACGCCGTCGCCTCGACCGAGGTCGAGGAGCGGCCACCGGATGGAGAGGAAGGGCAGGACCTGGAATGTGTCGACGCCGATGTAACCCGACGGCTCGGGACGTTGCGGGATGGGGAACGACACGCTTGGCGGACCTTCGGACGAGTTGAGGCCGGGGCTCGAAGCGGAGCTGCCCGGCGCCGGGAAGAACAAGTGTTGATACCCGGCGATGGCCCAGGCCGAGATCATGGGGAAATACTCGGCCCGCGCGCTGCCCACCGCCAGCGCGGCCCGACGCGCGCGTTCCCAGCCAATGCGCGTGTCGGGATTGGCCAACTCCGCGATATCGATCAACTCCGGCAAGCTATAGACATGACCCGGTTTGATCGCCGGTTCGCGAGTCGCTCGAACGAAGCGCGCCGGCACGGCCGGAAGGTTCCACGGCTCAGAGGGCGACCCTGGCGCGCGGCTCAAGTAGGAGCTCGCGCAGCCGCCGAGGAGCGCGCAGCCGCCGCACAAGAGATGCAGCGACAACCCGGCGAGCGGCCCGATACGAACGCAACCGGTCATCCCGGCGCTCCCTGGGCGATCTTGTCGATCTGCATCTCGAGGAGCTCGAACCAATCGAGGTGCAGGCGAAGGCGCGCCCGCATCTCCGGGGGCAGCGCAGCGTCTCCGGCGACGTGCCGGAGGGTCGCGAGCGCTTCATCGTTGGCCTGAAACGCCGGCAGCGACTTCTGCGCCGCGATCGACGCCGCCAGCGCCGACAGCCACCGGGCGGCGCCTTCGCGCAACGCGGACAGCGCATGCCGCGCAGCCGGC
Source organism: uncultured Myxococcales bacterium (assembly GCA_964571275.1). Taxonomy (GTDB): domain Bacteria; phylum Myxococcota_A; class Polyangia; order Fen-1088; family Fen-1088; genus DASRQZ01. The sequence goes on along the minus strand of CAZNCQ010000030.1, from coordinate 29,977 downwards.
GGAGCCGCCGTCACGGCGCCACCGACGGTATCGACGACGACAGCGTGGATGGGAATCAGCAAGCCTTCGACCACCGTGATGCGCGACGCCGGCTCGTCGCGCCCCTCGAACCGGCCAAGCGGGGCGTACCGGCGGGCCACGGCGAGGTCGGCGTCGAAGGCCGCCTCCAGCTCGTCCAGCCGGTCACGGGCCGGGTGATCGAGGCGCAGCATCGCCGCGAGCGCTTCGAGCGATCGCGACAGCACCTGCCGCAGCGCGGGCTTGATGCGCACCGGCCACAGGGAGGCGAAGACGACCGTCATGAGCACGTTGCCGAGCAGGATGCCGATCACGCGATCCCGCCCGACGGAGAGCTTCGAGGTCCGCGCGTACCCCTGCAGCACGGCGAGATAGAACGAGATGGCGATCTGCCACCCGATATACGAGATCCGTTCGCTCGCCGTCGCGAACCACGCGGCGAACAGCGTCACGGCGGCGACGAGGATCGTCAGGCCACCGATCGAATCCAGCTTCGGTAGCACGAAGATGATGGCGGCCATGCCCAGCGCGACGCCCACCACGGCGCCCGTGATCCGGAGCGTGAGCTTGTGGATCGTCGCGCCCAGGCTGTCCTCGGCGACGAAGAAGCAGGTGATCATCGCCGTGTGGATGCTGAACCAGGCAAGGCCGGTGTAGATGAGGTAGGCGGTCATCGCCGCGAGCGTGACCTTCAATCCGAACTGCACCGATTCCGTTCTGTTCGAGGAGCGCTTCCCCACCGCCGCGGGGCGCTCTGGCGCGGGGCGCGCCGCGCCGGTCAGGTTCGGGCTGAGCAGCTGGTGCACCCCCAAAGTCACGGTCTGGATACAGACCACCAGCGGCAGCACGACGGCGAGCGCAGCCGGCGAGAGCGCGGCCGACTGGCGTCGCTCGGCGGCGAGCGAGAACGGCTCGAGCGTGGCGCCGTCTCGACCCCGGTCTTGGCCCAGGAGCGCCCGCCGGGCGCCGAGGCAGGCCTCGCTGGCGCGACACAGAGCCACTCTCGCCGCGGGGGCGACCTTCACCTCCTCGGGCAGCTCGCGGGTCAGAAACCCCAGCAGCTCGACCTGACGGAGCAAGCTCGCTCGCACGGGCGCGGCCGGTTCGCCCCGCTTCACGTACCGGGCGAGGTCGGCGACGCCCGCGCGCACGAGGCGCTCGAGGCGCGCTCGCGCGGCACCATCCTCCTCGGCCCGCGCCCCCAGGACGTCGGCGACCGCGCCGAGTCGCGCGGCGAGACCGCCGCGGTAGATGTCCTCGGGGCGGCTGCCGAGCACGAGCTCCGTGAGCACGATGAGGCCGATCGGATAGGCGATGACGACCCACAGCCAGAGCAGGGCGTGGACCAGCGCCTCGGGCGAGGGCACTTGATCGGCGTAGGTGAGGGAGTAGGAGGTGATGAATCCAAGGACCAGGCCGAGCGCGGCCAGCGGCGACCCGCGCAGGGAGCTCATCAGGTACATCCCGACGAAGAGCAGCAGCGTCATGAGCGGCAGCCGCAGCACCGGCTCGGCAACCACCAGCGAGAAGAAAAAAAAGCACAGGGCCAACGCCACGGTCAGTGCGGCGCAGAGCGCGATGCCCGCGCGAACGGTCGTCGGCGTATCGGCCTGGAGGACGAAGAAGATCATGTAGGCCGAGACGGCCACCTCGGGGACCCGGAGCGCCATCGAGATCACGACGACCAGCGCAGCCAGCGCCGTCATCCTCACGATTCGCCAGCGGCGCACCGGCGACAGCGACAGCTCGTCGCGTAGCAGCTGCCACCAATCCGCGCGCTGGCGCGACGGCGCGGCCTCCGCGACGGTCGTCAACCGCGCACCCGTCGCGCCGAACCGCCTCCTCGGCGCGACATCATCGGCCGCCGGTTTCGTCGTGTCATTTTCGAATGATCACCACCGCCGACGCGCCGATGCGCATCAGGGTCTCGGGAGGAGTCTCGAGGGCGATCCGCACGGGGAACCGCTGCGCGATGCGCACCCAGTTGAGGTCGCGCGCCACCGGCGGCACGCCGGCGATGCTGAGATTCTCGAGCTGCGCGACGGCGGAGCCCACGCTCTCGACGGCCCCCTGCAGGTGGATGTTCGGCGCGGTCATGACATAGGCGCTCACCCGGGCTCCGGGGCGGATCTGGTCGAGCTCCGTCTCGCGGAAGTCGGCCACGATGTACCACTGGGAGGTATCGATGAGCGTGAACAGGGCGCGAGTCGGGTTGACCAGCTGACCGACCGAGGTGGTGACGCCCACGATGCGTCCGTCGAACGGCGCGCGGACGATGGTGTTTCGCAGGTCCCGTTCGGCCTGACCGACCGCCGCCCTGGCCCCTTCGAGCTGCGCCACCAGCGCGCTCGCGTCGCCGACGAACTCACGACGTTGCTGCGTGGCGGAGAGCGCTCCGCTGAGCTGGCTCGCGGCGGTCGCCTTCGAGGTGCGGGCGAGATCGATCTGTTGCGGGGTCACGTAGCGTCCCGGCAGCAGCGGCTCCAGACGAGCGAGCGTCTTCGTCGCCTCGTCCAGCTGCGCGCGCGCCGCTGTCGCTTGCGCGCGCGCGACCGACACGGCCGTGACCTCCGACGAGACGCGACGGTTGGTGAGATTGATCTGCGCCTCGAGCGACTGCACTTGTGCCCTGGCCTCGGCGAGGGTCAGCACGTACCGCTCGGAGTCGATCGTGTAGAGCACCTCACCCTTGCGAACGAATGCGTCCTCCTTGACGTTCAACGTCGCGATCCGCCCCACGACCTCGGGTGCGACCTGGATCGTGTTGGCGGTGACGACGGCGTCGTCGGTGCGCGGCCGCACGTCGATTCTATGCAAGACGAGGACGCCGAGGACAACCGCCAGGCCGACCGTAGCCATCACCACGATCCGCCCGATGATCCTTCGCACCGCCACTCGTGCACCGCTCTAGTGTCCGAAGACGACCAGCCACAGGACGAAGGTGACGGTCAACGCGATGGATGGGTAAAGCAGCGGCGCCGGGGTCAGGTCGGCGCCCATTTTCAGCACGCCGAAGAGCTTGTGCGCCGCGATGGCGGCCGCGATTCCAACGAGCACACAAAGCATCCAGGACGGAAAGAACGTGCCGAAGATATTCAGCGATGGACACCTCATCGGACCGCGCCGATCTAAATGGGGCCGGTCGAAGCGCAGGCAAGCGGTCGGCCTCACCGTCCCACGAAATCAGGGACCTTCCGGAGCCTCGACGTCGTCAATGCGACGGCGGCGCGGGATGGTGCTCATCGACGCCGAGCGGAGGCGGCGCCTCTTCCTCGTCGGCTGCTTCGAAGGCGCGCCCTTCCACCTGGCTCGGGATGAGCCTCGCGCCTCGGGCCCAGGTGAGAAACGACCAGATCCACGACAGGAAGACGCGCACGCGCGTGCGGAAGCCGCTGAGATAAACGAGGTGAACGGTCAGGTACATGAGCCAGGCCGGAAACCCCCACAGGTGCACACGCGCCGGCAGCATCGCGACTGCCCTCGATGTTCCGATGGTGGCGAGCTGGCCCTTGTTCCAGTAGTGGAATGGCTCGACGGGCTTGCCCTGCAGGCGCTTCACGATCGCGTGAGCCGCATAGTGGCCGCCCTGAATCGCGGCCGTCGCGATGCCCGGCACGGGCTCGCCGTCCTGGACCAGCGCGGCGGCATCGCCGATGACGAACACATTCGACAAGCCGGGTGGATTGAGCGTGGACGCGACCTCGATCCGGCCATGGCGATCGACCGGCGTCCCCAGCGAGCAGGCAACCGCCGCTCCAACGGTGCCGGCTCCCCAGAGGACGGTCCGCGCCATGATGCGGTCGCTCCCGATCACGACACCGAATTCGTCGACCGAGTTCACGCCGATTGAGGTCCGCACCTCGACGCCGAGGCCCGCTAGCTGCTTTTCGGCTTTGGCCTGCAGATTCGCAGGATACATCGGCAGGATGTGCGGCCCGCGTTCGAGGAGCATCACCTTTGCGCGCGTGGGATCGATGTGGCGGAAATCTCGCTTGAGCGCGTGGTCCGCCAGCTCGGCGATCGCGCCGGCCAGCTCGACCCCGGTCGGACCTCCGCCGACCACGACGAAGGTCAGAAGCGCGCGCTGCTCGACCGGGTCAGTCTCCTGCTCGGCTTGCTCGAAGGCCATGAGGACCCGGTACCGGATGTCGAGCGCGTCCCGAACGGTCTTCAGGCTCGGCGCGTGCGTCTTGTATTCGGGGTGACCGAAGTAGAACGACTGCGCGCCGGTCGCCACGACGAGGTAGTCGTAAGGCACCGCGTGCCCGTTCGACAGGTGCACCACGCGGCCATTGGGATCGATCGACTCCGCCTCGCCCATCAGGACCTCGGTGTTCTTCTGCCGCCGCAGCAGTGAGCGGAAGGCAAAAGCGACATCCGTAGACTCGAGCGCGGAGGTGGCGACCTGGTAGAGGAGCGGCTGGAACACGTGGTGGTTGTTCTGATCGATCAGCGTGACGACGACCGGCGCGCGCTTGAGAGCGCGCGCGGCGGTAAGCCCGCCAAACCCTCCTCCGAGAATGACGACGCGGGGCCGGTCCGTCGTCGAGGTCGACTCGTCGTGCTTCATGACGGCCTCCGCGGATCGATCGGTCTGTGCCAGCCACCGGCCGCCGCCACCAGCCGATCGGCGCGCGCGGGTCCCCATGTGCCCCGCTCGTACAAATCGGGCGGGGTCCGGATGTCGAGGACGGGCTCGACGATGCGCCACTGTGCCTCGATGGCGTCGAGGCGCGCGAACAGATTGGCGTCGCCCAGCATCGCGTCGCCGAGCAGCCGTTCGTAGGGCAGCATGTCGTGGGCCTGCCCCTCCGATGCCACGAGCTCGACGTCGCGGCCCTCCATCGCCGGGCCGGGACGCTTGACGCGCATCCCGACCGCCAAGACGGTCACCTCGGGGCCGACCCGGAAACGGAAATGCTCCGTCGACGAAGAGTGCTCGCGGTAGATGTCCCGCGGCGGTCGCTTGAATTGGACGCGCACTTCGAAGGCATCGACCGGAAGGCACTTGCCGGCGCGCATGAAGAACGGCACCCCCGCCCAGCGCTCGCTGTCGACGTGCAGCTCCACGGCCGCGAAGGTCTCGACGGTCGAGTCGCGCGCGACCCCCGGCTCGTCGCGATAGCCGCGAAACTGGCCGCGCACGACCTGCGCGGCGTCGAGCGGCGCCATCGCCTTCAAAATGCGCGCCTTCTCGTCGCGAACCGCCTCCACGTCCCCTCCGGCCGGCGGATCCATCGCCAGGATCGCGATCACTTGCAGCATGTGGTTCTGGATGACGTCGCGGATCGCGCCTGTCTCCTCGTAGAACCTGCCGCGACCCTGGACGCCGAAGCTCTCCGCCATCGTGACCTGCACGCTGTCCACGTGACCGCGGTTGAGCGCTGACTCCAGCAAGCTGTTGCTCAAGCGGAAGTAGAGCAGATTCAGCACCGGCTCCTTTCCGAGGTAGTGGTCGATGCGAAAGATCGAGGACTCGGGGAAGGCCTGAAGAAGCGTCTGGTTGAGCGCACGCGCGGAAGCCAGGTCGCGCCCAAATGGCTTCTCCACCGCGACCCGCGCCTGGCTGGCGCATCCCGATTTGCCGAGGCCGCTGACCACCGCGGTGAAGGCGCCGGGCGGGACGGCGAGGTAGTGGAGCGGGCGCTTGGCCGCGCCGAGCTCGCGGCGCAGGCCTGCGAAGGTCGCGAGATCCGCGTAGTCGCCGTCGACGTAACGTAAGAGCGAGCTCATCTTGTCGAAGGCGCCACGATCCAGGCCACCGTGGTGCTCGAGGCTGTCGCGGGCACGGGCGCGGAGCTGCTCGGTGGTCCACCCCGACTTGGCGACGCCGATGATCGGGACGTTCAAGGCGCCCTTCCTGATCATGGCTTGCAGCGCCGGAAAGATCTGCTTGTACGCGAGATCGCCGGTAGCACCGAAGAAGACCAGAGCATCCGAATGCGCGGGGGTGGTCATGAGTGCTTCTCCTGGTGGCCGCCGAACTCCAGGCGCATCGCCGACACCACGCGGTCGGCGAACTCGGCCTCACCGCGAGAGGTGAAACGTTCGCTGATCGCGGTCGAAAGAATCGGCGCCGGCACGCTCTCGTCTATGGCGGCGTGGAGCGTCCAGCGGCCCTCGCCCGAGTCGGAGACGCGGCCGGTGAACTCGCTCAGCTCGGGGTTGCGCGTGAGCGCCGCGGCCGTCAGATCGAGCAGCCAGGAGGCGATGACGCTGCCGCGGCGCCACACCTCGGTGATGTCGGGCAGGTCGAGGTCGTACTGGTAGAGCTCGGGGTTGGTCAGCGGCGCCGTCTCGGCGTCGACCGCGCGGGCCTCTTTCCCGGCGTTTGCGCGGCGGAGGATGTTGAGCCCCTCGGCGTACGCGGCCATGAGCCCGTACTCGATGCCGTTGTGCACCATCTTGACGAAGTGGCCCGCGCCGCTCGGCCCGCAGTGCAGGTAGCCGTGCTCGGCGGGCGTGGCCGGTCCGGTTCGCCCCTGCGTGCGCGGCGCCGCATCGACCGGTGGGGCCAGCGCGGCGAAGATCGGATCGAGCCGCTCCACCGCGTCGACGTCGCCGCCGATCATCTGGCAGTAACCGCGCTCTTTGCCCCAGACGCCGCCCGACGTACCAACGTCGATGTAGCGGATGCCCGCGGCCTCCAGTGATTTGGACCGGCGGATGTCGTCGCGATAGTACGAGTTGCCGCCGTCGATGATCACATCGTCGCGTGCCAGAAGCGGAGCGAGCGCGGCGATGGTGTCATCGACGACCGCCGCCGGCACCATGAGCCATACCGCCCGAGGCGGCTCGATCTTTTGCACCAGCTCCGCGAGCGAGCTCGCGCCGATCGCACCCTGGCTGACGAGCTTCTGTACGTTGTCTGCATGGTGATCGAAAGCAACGACCGCGTGGCCTGCCTCGAGGAGGCGTGCCGCCATGTTGGCGCCCATTCGACCGAGTCCAACTATCCCCAGTTTCATCTTCGCCTCCAATCTCACTCGATTCTCTCGAGTCGCTCGATTCACTCGAGTCACGCAATTCACTCGGGGTGGTGCTCGACGTAAGTGCGGATCATTCGCAAATAACGGTCGGCGATCTCGGCCTTGGCTTTTTCTCGTGATTCGGTGCCGGCTACGTACCGCCGGAGGGCGTCCTGCCAGAGGGTCCGCCCGACCGCGAAACCGTCGAAGCCCGGCACCGGCGCTGCGGTAGCCAGCCACGTGGTGACGCGCTCGATGGTCGCTCCGCGTCCAAGGACGATACAAACCACCTGGTCGCGGCCCGGCCTCATCCGCGCTTGCTCGACCACCGCGCGGCAATCGGCCGATCTTTCGAGCCCTTCGATCTTCCAGATGTCCGGTTCCACGCCGCCCTGCTGGAGCTCGCGCAACACCTCGACGACCAGCCGCGCGCGCAGCTCGCGATCAAAGCCCTCTTGACCCCCGCACCGCTCGAGCTGTGTGGGGGTCGCGGGTATCAGCAACTCGAACAAGAGCTTCCGCTGGCGCGCATGGAGCCAGTCCGACAGCTGAGCCAGCTTTCGCGTCTGACGCCGGTTCAGCTCGCGATCTCCCTCGGGGTTGTAGCGGACCAGGACCTTCGAAAAATCGGGATTGAAGGCCTCGATGTGCCGCGCAAAGTCCTCGCCGTACTCTAGCTCGAACTCGGCCTGGCCCGACTTCTCCACCGGCATCGCCAGGAGCGTCCCATCAGCCTTTGCCTTGCGCGCGACGTCCGAGCCGAACTGTTCGTCGACCAGCACGCCGCAGAGGTTCCGGGGCGCGCCTTGCGTGCTGGCCTGCCGGAACGCTTCGAAGATCAGCGCCTTGGTATCGCTGACCTTGGCCAGTATCTCGGGCGCCAGTGGTTCCGTCGCGCCGAAAAGGCCCTTCGAGAACGAGTGTCGTTGGTCGAATGCCATCAGATAGAGCGAGCGTTCATATCCCAGCTTCATGACGCCTCTCGAATCTGCCGGCGAGTACGTCCGGCCATCTCCGTATCTATTTCGAACCTGGCCACACGTTCGACGCGTTCAAAGCGCACCCGTGGCAATTTGTTTTCGACCAGGTTTGGCGACTGCTGGAGCTACCAACTGAGCCGAGCTGGCCGCATTCAACCGACCGGCCCGCCGAAATCAGTGACAACACGCATTGCCGCCTCGAGCGCCGCGACGCAGGTTGCCGCGCGGTGGCGTCACCAACCGATATCTTCGAATTGCCCTCCGGGCCGGCGATGCCGATCCGCCACCTGGCGAGCTTCGTCTTCGGCGTCTCGGGCGCGATCTTCGCGGTCGTCGTCTCGCTGATCGCGATCGCTGTCGTGCGCTTCCGGAGCCGCAAAGGCGAAGGCGAAGGCCGAGGCGATGCAGGGCGGGAGCCCGCGCAGATCTACGGATCGAACCGGCTCGAGACCGCGTGGACAGTGGTGCCCATGTTGATCGTGCTGGTGCTGGCGCTGACCGGCGCGCGGGTCGTTCAAGCCCTGCAGGACCCGCGGCGGCCCGCCGGCGCCCTCGACGTCACCATCGTCGGACACCAGTGGTGGTGGGAGATCCGATATCCCAGCCTGGGCATCGTGACCGCGAACGAGCTCCACGTCCCGGTGAGCGATCCGCGGGCGGCCTCGCCGACGCCCACATGGCTCGAGCTGACGTCGGCCGACGTGGTCCACAGCTTCTGGGTGCCCCGGCTGGCCGGCAAGACCGACCTCATCCCCAACCGCACCAACCACGCCTGGATCGCGCCCGACGCGCCCGGACTGTACCTCGGCCAGTGCGCCGAGTTCTGCGGCACCCAGCACGCCAAGATGTTGCTGCGCGTGTACGCGCACTCTCGCGAGGACTTCGACCGGTGGGTGAAGGCCCAGTCGGAGCCGCGCCCGCCGTCAGCCATGACACCAGGGAGGCGCGTCTTCGAGAGCAACGGATGCGTCAACTGCCACGCCCTCGGTGGAACCATTGCCAACGGCCGGTACGCGCCCGACCTCACGCACCTCATGAGCCGCGACACGCTGGCCTCCGGGATCGTGCCCAACACGCCGGCGAACCTGCGGCAGTGGCTCCAGCAACCGGACGCCGTCAAGCCGGGGGCGCACATGCCCGCGATGCAGCTCGGCGATCAGGATCTCGATCAGCTGGTCGCGTACCTGCTGACGCTCCAGTGAGGGAACAGGAGACGCATCGGATGGAAGCGCAGACAAAGAGGACCGCCCTGGACGTGATGCCAGTCTCTGCGCGGGAGACCACCTCGCGAGCCTTCGGCCGGCTCCACGAGTGGGTCGTGACGGTCGACCACAAGCGGCTCGGGGTCATGTACATCCTCTACGCGCTGGCGTTCTTCGTCGTCGCGGGGATCGAGGCCAGCTTGATCCGGCTGCAGCTGGCGGTGCCTCGGAACAATTTCGTCTCGCCACAAACCTTCAACCGCCTGTTCACGCTCCACGGCACGACGATGGTGTTCTTCGTCGGCATGCCGATGCTGTTCGGCTTCGCCAACTACCTGGTGCCTTTGATGGTCGGAGCACGCGACATCGCGTTCCCGCGCCTCAACGCGTTCAGCTTCTGGATGAGCGCCTTCGGCGGGCTCCTGCTCTATTACAGCTACGTCGGCGCGAGCGGACTTTACGGCGACGGCAGCGCGCCCGACGTGGGCTGGTTCGCCTACGCCCCCCTCACGGGGCGTGCGTTCTCGCGCGGCCACACGACGGACTACTGGATCCTCTCGCTGCTGGTGTCGGGCGTGGGATCGATCGGCACCGCGGCCAATATCGTCACCACCATCCTTTGCTGCCGCTGCCCCGGGATGACGCTCGGCAAGATGCCCCTCTTCTGCTGGCTCAATCTGGTGATGAGCGGGATGGTGTTGCTGGCCCTCCCGCCCCTCACCGCGGCGCAGTTCATGCTTCTCGGCGACCGTTTTCTCGGCACGCACTTCTTCGACACGCAAGCGGGCGGCTCGGCCGTTCTCTGGCAACACTTCTTCTGGCTCTTCGGCCACCCGGAGGTCTACATCCTGATGATACCGGGGTGGGCGTTCGCCTCCGAGATCATCCCGGTCTTCGCGCGCAAGAGCATCTTCGGCTACGCGGTGATGGTCGGCGCGACGCTGGCGATCGGCTTCGTGTCGGTGAGCGTCTGGGCGCACCACATGTTCACCGTGGGCCTGCCCAGCAAGGCCAACACCTTCTTCATGGTGTCGACGCTCGTGGTCGCGATCCCCACCGGCATCAAGATCTTCAACTGGATCGGCACCCTGTGGGGCGGACGGATCCGCTTCGCCACGCCGATGCTCTTCTGCATCGGCTTCTTGTGCCAGTTTCTCCTGGCCGGCCTCACCGGGATCATGCTGGCCATGGTGCCGTTCAACTGGCAGCTGTCGGACTCGACCTTCGTGGTCGCCCACTTCCATTTCATGCTGGTGGGCTCGCTGTTCTTCACGCTCTTCGCCGCGTTCTATTACTGGTTCCCGAAGGTGACGGGTCGAATGCTCGATGAGCGGCTGGGGAAGTGGCACTTCTGGCTGTTCATGCTCGGGTTCGAGATGACCTTCCTCACCATGCACATCCCCGGTCTGCTGGGGATGCCACGTCGGATCTACACGTACGAGCCGGGGCGAGGCTGGGAGATCTACAACCTCATCAGCACAGCGGGCGTCGGCCTGCAGGCGGCCGGCGTCCTGGTGTTCGTCGGCAACCTGGTACGCAGCCTCGGGAGGGGCAAGCTCGCGGGACCCGATCCGTGGGACGCCTGGACGCTGGAGTGGTCGACCTCGTCGCCGCCGCCGGACTACAACTTCGCCACCCTGCCGACGGTGACGAGCCGTCGCCCCCTCTGGGATCGCAAGCACCCCGAGGATCCCGATTCGGTGCACGAGTGAGCGCGGACGCGACAGCAGCGGACGTCTGGCTCTTGCCGCCGCGGGAGCGCGTGGGCGTCGCCTGCCTCATCGCCGCCGAGAGCGCGATGTTCATCATCTTCGTGGTGGCGTACCTCTTCTATCTCGGCAAGAGCGCCAGCGGGCCGACGCCGCAGCAGGTGCTCACGATGCCGATCCTGGGCACGGTGTGCCTGCTCTCGTCGAGCGCGACGATCGCCGTCGCCGTGCGGGCGCTCCGCCGAGGATCGATCCGGGCATTCGCGGCGGCGTGGGCGGCCACCATCGGACTCGGCGTCGTGTTCATGGTGGGAACCGGCCGCGAATGGTCGCGGCTCATCGTCGAGGAGAAGCTCACGCCCGCGACCAATCTGTTCGGCACGACCTACTACGCGCTGGTCGGGTTGCACGCGCTCCACGTCACCGTGGGGCTGATTCTTCTGACGACGGTCCTCGTGTTCGCGCTCGTCGGGGCCGTTTCCAGAGACCAGGCCGGCCGCGTCGACGCGCTGGCTCTCTACTGGCACTTCGTGGACGCCGTCTGGGTGGTGGTCTTCACGACGGTCTACGTGATCGGACGGTAGCCGAATGACGTTCGACGAAGACCAGTCGTCAATGACACGGACGCGCGACATCGAGGTGCCCGCGCCCACGGCGTGGCCGCTGGCCATGTCGTTCGGCATCACCTTGCTGGCGGCCGGGCTGATCACGGCGCCGCCGCTCAGCCTGCTCGGCGCGGCGCTGATGCTGGGCGGCGCGGTGGGCTGGTTCCGGGAGGTGTTGCCGCGCGAGCATACCGTCTCGGTCCGTGTCGAGGGCGAGGTCGCGCCCATCACGCTACCGCGCGCGCCCACCACGCACCCCCGGATCGCGGAGGCCCGCCATCGCGCCCGACTGCCCCTCGAGGTCTATCCGATCTCCGCTGGCGTGAAGGGCGGCCTCCTCGGCAGCGTGGTCATGGCGGCGCTGGCGATTGCTTATGGCCTTCTGTCTCACCGAAGCGTCTGGTACCCGATCAACCTGCTGGCGGCCGGTGTGTTCGCGTCGATGCTCGAGGCGACCACCGCGGAGCTCACCGCCTTCCACGCGGACGCGCTGCTCATGGCGCTGCTGATCCACGGCGTGGCCTCGGTGCTGGTGGGAACGCTCTACGGCGTGTTGCTGCCGATCGCGCCCCGGCGGCCGATCCTGGTGGCGGGCGTCGGCGCGCCGCTTCTGTGGACGGCGCTTCTCTATCCCACGATCGGGATCATCAACCCGGTCCTGGAGCGGCGAATCAACTGGGGCTGGTTCATCGCATCGCAGGTCGCGTTCGGGCTCGTGGCCGGATGGGTGGTGTCTCGCAGCCTCCGCATCCGCACGTGGCAGAGCGCATCGCTGGACGAGCGCCTGGGCCTCGAAGAGGGTGACGGGCCCAAACCATGAACAGAGCTCCTTTCGCCACCGTCGCGCTTGTCCTTTGCGTCGCGTGCGATCCGCCGGCCAGGCGGCCGAGCGCGCTCGACGAGGGGCAGCCCGCCAAGATCGAAGACTTCGCCGCGCTCTTTCGTACGCAATGCGCGGGCTGCCATGGTGAGGAGGGACGAGGCGGTCCGGCCCTGGGGCTGTCGAACCCGATCTACCTGGCGATGGTCGACGACGCGACCTTGCACCGGATCACCGCCGCGGGCGTTCCGGGGACATCCATGCCCGCGTTCGCCAGCGCCGAGGGCGGCATGCTCACCGATCGTCAGGTCGACGTGATCGCGCGGGGGATCCGCGCGCGCTGGAGCCACCCGACCGGAGGTGTGACGCCGCCACCGTATGCGGGTCCGCCCGGCGACGTGGCCCGCGGCGCGGTGGTCTACCAGAGCCATTGCGCGTCCTGCCACGGCAGCGGCGGTGCCGCGGCAAGCGACACTTCGATCCTCGACGGCTCGTTCCTCGCATTGGTGAGCCCGCAAGGACTGCGGACGACCATCATCGCCGGGCGCCCGGACCTGGGTCACCCCGACTGGCGCAACGACCGGCGGGGCGCTCCGTTGTCGTCGCAACAGATCGCGGACGTGGTCGCCTGGATGCTGTCGCGACGCCCCGAGTTTCCTGGACAACCGTACTCGTCGACGTCGCCGGCGCCCTGACACGCAGGCGAAAGGAGACCACCGCCATGTCCCCGTCCCCACCGACCAACGATCCCCCGACCGACGCTCCCGCCGCCGCCCCGCTCGCCAAGACGTCGGGGAGGCGCGGGTTCCTCACCTTCCTCGGAGTGGCGCTCAACAGCCTGGCGGCTCTCCTCATCGGGGTGCCCGTGCTGCGCTATTTCTTCGGGCCGGCGCGAAAGCAGGCGGCCGACGCGGACCTGGCCTGGGTCACCCTGGGATCGCTCAGCTCCTTCCCCGAAGGGGAGACCCGCCTCGCACGCTACCGAAGCCCGTTCAATGAGGCGTGGGACGGCACCACCGCCGACATTCCCTGCTGGGTTCGCCACATCCGGGGCGGCACCTTCCAGGTCTTCGCGATCAATTGCGCGCACCTCGGATGTCCGGTGCGCTGGTTTCCTCAATCCTCGCTCTTTCTGTGCCCCTGTCACGGAGGGGCCTACTACGAGGACGGCTCGCCTGCGGCGGGGCCCCCGCCGCGCGGGCTGTTCGAGCACCGACACAAGGTCGAGGGTGGCTCGCTCGCGATCCTCGCAGGGCGCCTGCCGACGCTCGCGCGGTCGGCGTGCAATTCACCACCGCCGCTACCGGCATCGCCGGCGCCGTTGTCACCATCGCAAAAGCGCTTGCCATGCGTGTGATCCGCGCGCTCGGCGGCTGGCTCGATCGCCGGCTGCAAATCGCCGACACCATCCGCGGCGTGGTCAAGCACCGCATACCGCGCGCGACCGCGAGCTGGTTCTACGTCTTTGGCAGCGTCAGCTTCACCCTGTTCCTGATTCAGATCGCCACCGGTATCTGCCTGGCCTTCGCGTACGTACCCTCCGGCGCCGAGGCCTGGAACAGCCTCCACGCGCTCGACGCGCGACAGTCGATCGGCTGGTTCCTACGCGCGATGCACGGCTGGGGCTCGACCTTCATGGTCGGCCTGGTGCTGGTCCACATGGCGCAGGTGTTCCTGTTCGGCGCGTTCAAGTACCCGCGCGAGCTGACCTGGATCCTGGGCGTCCTCCTCTTGTTGCTCACGCTCGGCATGGCCTTCACCGGCCAGGTGATGCGCTTCGATCAGGACGCCTACTGGGGCCTCGGCATCGGCGCCTCGATCATGGGACGCGTCCCACTGCTGGGCGCGCGCCTGGTGGACCTGCTCCTCGGCGGCCCCATCATCGCCGGCGACACCCTGTCACGGTTCTTCGCCCTGCACGTGTTCGTGATCCCGGGGTTGCTGATCGGGTTCGTGGGTTTGCACGTGCTGATGGTGATCAAGCTCGGCATCAACGAATGGCCGATGCCGGGTCGGATCGTGACCCGCGATCGATACGTGAACGAGTACGAGGCGCTGGTCCGCGAGGACGGCGTGCCGTTCGTGCCCGACGCCTTCAAGCGCGATCTGACCGCGGCCGGTCTGGCGGTGCTGGCGGTGATCGCCTGCGCCGCCGCCTTCGGGCCGTTCGGTCCTTCGGGACCACCCGACCCCACAATCATCCAGACCGTCCCGCGCCCCGACTTCTTCTTCCTCTGGATCTACGCCGTCCTGTCGCTGATGCCGTCCGGGATGGAGACACCCCTCCTGCTGATCGCGCCCCCGGTCGGCATCGTCCTTCTCCTGGCGTTGCCCTTGCTGTCGGGCTTCGGCGAGAAGAGCTGGCGCCGACGGCCGCTCTCGGTCCTGCTCGTGCTGTTCGCGGGCGTCGCCTTCGTCTCGCTGACCGGGCTCGGCGCGACGGCTCCCTGGTCGCCGAATATGCAGGCCTGGAGCGAAGCCCCGCCCGGGGCGCGTGCGCTGGCGCATCGATCGCCGCGCGAGCGACAGGGCGTGCTCGTGCTGCAAAACAAGCAGTGCCGAAACTGCCACTCGCTCGACGACCTCGGCGGTCACCGGGGTCCGCCGCTCGACGCCGTGGCCACCCGGCTCACCCGCGACGATCTCATCCGCCAGGTCTTGCAAGGGGGCGGCAACATGCCCGCCTACGCCAAGAACCTGAGCCCACCGCAGGTGACGGCGCTGGTCTCGTTCCTCGAAACCCTGCGCGGCGGCGACCTGCCCCCCGCGCGCGACCCGGCGCCGAGCGGACCCATTCCGACTGCGTCGTCGGCCGCGCGCTGAAACGGCGCCGCGCATGTCGGAGGTCGGCCGCGCGCTGCTCGCCTCCTGGACGCTCTCGCCGGCGTTCCTCGCCGGCCTCGCCCTGCTGGCCCTCTTCTACGTACGGGGATGGCGGCGCCTGCGACTCGCGCCCTGGCGGCTCTACACCTTCGCGGCGGGGCTCGGCACGCTGGTGGTCGCCGTCGCGTCGCCGATCGATGGCCTGGCCGCCTTCCTGCTGACCGCGCACATGGTGCAGCACCTCCTGTTGCTGGCGGCGGCCCCGCCGCTGCTCTTGCTGGCCGCGCCCGCCCGCGCACTGCTGCGCGGGCTGCCGCTCGCCGTGTCTCGCGAGGCGCTCGGACCCTTTCTCGCGTGGCCGGCACTGGCGCGCTTGCGCCGGGCGCTCGCGCGGCCGGTCGTCGGTGTCCTGGCTCTCTCGGCCGCGATCTGGGTCTGGCACGTCCCGGCCGCCTACGAGCTGGCGCTCCGCGCGCCCGCGTGGCACCGGGTCGAGCACGCCTGCTTCTTCGGGACGGCGTCGCTGTTCTGGGCGCCGGTGGTGGCGAGCGCGCGCCGGCCACGCTGGGCGCTCATCCCCTGCCTCCTGCTGGCCGATCTACAAAACACCGCGCTCTCGGCCTGGCTGGTGTTCTCCGATCACGTGGTCTATCCGTCCTATGCGGCCGGCCCGCGGCTGTTTGGGCTCGCGGCGCTGGACGACCAGGTCAGCGCAGGCGTGATCATGTGGGTCCCCGGCTCGCTGGTGTTTCTCGCGCCCGTCCTGGTGTTGTGCGTGCGCTGGCTGTCGCCGCCCGGCGTCCCCGGCGCGCGCCCGTCCCACGCGCTCGTGCCGGCCCCGGCGGCTCGTCCCTTCGATCTGCTGCGCGTGCCCCTCGTCGGTCGGTTCCTCCGGTCCCGCCACGGACGCCGCGGCCTGCAGACCGTTTGCTTCGTGCTCGCCCTCGCGGTCGTGGTCGACGGCCTCCGCGGCCCGAACATGGCGCCGATGAATCTGGCGGGCGTGCTGCCCTGGACGTGGTGGCGCGCGCTCACCGTGCTGTCGCTGCTGGCGGCAGGCAACTTCTTCTGCATGGCGTGTCCGTTCATGCTGCCGCGCGAGCTGGGAAAACGGCTCGGAACACGGCTCGGGGGCGCGCGGCGCGCCTGGCCGCGCGCGCTTCGCTCGAAGTGGATTGCCGTCGCGCTGCTGGCGGGCTTCTTCGTCGCGCAGGAGGCCTTCGGCTGGTGGGACGCGCCGCGCGCGACCGCCTTGCTGGTCATCGGCTACTTCGTGACGGCGTTCGTGGTCGACGCGCTGGTGCGCGGCGCCGGGTTCTGCAAGTACGTCTGCCCGATCGGGCAGTTTCAATTCGTGAGCGCGCTCGTCTCACCACTCGAGGTCAAGGTTCGACTGCCAACCGTGTGCGAAGGCTGCGAGACGAAGGACTGCCTGCGCGGCAACGTCGCGCAGCGCGGTTGCGAGCTGGATCTCTATCTGCCCCGCAAAGTGGGCAACCTCGACTGCACGTTTTGCCTCGATTGCGTGCGTGCCTGCCCGCACGACAACGTCGGTCTCGTCGCCGTCGTGCCCGGCCTCGAGATCGTCGCCGATCGGCGCGGCGCCTCGATCGGGCGCTGGTCGCGCCGGCCCGACGTCGCGGCGCTGGCCCTGGTGGTCGCGCTCTCGGCCTTCGCCGTCGCCGCGGCGATGGTGATCCCGACCGAACGCGGGCGCCTCCTTCTCCTGGGGCTTGCCGTCGCGGCCGCGTTCCTGGCCGCGGCTACGATCAGGCGCGGAGGCGCGCTCGCCTGCCGGCTCTCGCTCGCCCTGGTGCCGCTCGGCTCGGCCCTGTGGGGCGCGCATCTGCTCTTCCACCTCGTGACGGGCGGCCGGGCCCTGTGGCCGGTCATTCAGCGCGCGCTCGCCGCCTCTGCGCCCGCCTGGGCGCTCGGTTGCGCGTGCGACGCCCCATCCTGGCTCACGACCATGGAGCTCCTGCTGCTCGACGCCGGTCTCCTCTTCACGCTGTATCTCGGCTGGCGCATCGCCGGGACGTGCGCTCGCTCGTCGTTCGCTGCGTTCGCTGCGTTGGCCGCGACGCTCTGGCTGGCCGGCGTGTGGATCCTCCTGCAGCCCATGCCGATGCGCGGAACACTCTCCTGATGCGCTGCCCTCTCGTGCTCGTCCTCGCCGCCATGCTCGTCCCCGCGCCCGGCCACGCCGACGGAGGAACGCTGCGCCTCTCGCAGGCCGAGGGTCCCTTTGTGATCAGCGTCTTCACGGCACCCGCGCCGCTGCGCGTGGGGACCGCCGACGTCAGCGTGCTGGTGCAAAGCCGCGCGGGGGGCGCCGTGCTGCTCGACGCGAGCGTCGAGCTGCGAACGCGCGCCCCTGACGGCACCCTCGCCGCGCAGCCGGCCTCGCGCGCACAGGCCAGCACGGGCCTCCTGCACGCCGCGCTCCTCGCGCTTCCCTCCCCCGGTCGATGGCGGCTCACGACCGTGGTGCGGCACCACCAGGCTTCGGCGATGGTGACCTGCGATCTCCCCGTCGAGCGCGAGGCGCCGCGCCTGCCGGAGCACGCGTTCACTCTGGCGCTGCCGGCGCTGGGCGTCTTCCTGTTCAGCTTGAGGGAACGGTTGCGGCGCGAGCGAACCCGCCGGTTGTCCGCCACGAAGCCCGGGTAGCACGGTCATTTTCCGAGGACGAAGGAATCGACGGCATTGGCGAAACCTTCTTCGTCGTTGGAGGTCGTCACATACCGTGCCGTACGCTTGACCTCGAGGCTGGCGTTGCCCATGGCGATGCTCATGCCCGCGACGCCGAACATGAGGACGTCATTGGGCATGTCGCCGATGGTTGCGATCTGCTCCAGAGGGACGTCGAGGAAGCGCGAGGCCAGGCGCACGACCATGCCCTTGTTGGCATCGGGGTGGGTGACGTCGAGGTAGTACGGCTGCGAACGCGCGGCAGATGCATGCGCGCCCACGCGCCGGCGCAGCTCGGTTTCGGCGCGCGCCACCAGCGGCAGATCGTCGCTCACGCCGACGATCTTGACGGCGCCATCGAGCACGCTGCGCAGATCCGGAATCACGGTCGGCTCGAACTCCACGGTCGCCTGCTCGCGCGCGACGTGGGGCCCGCGGGGGTCGCGGATGAACCAGTCGGCTCCACGGTACACGAAGACGCCGAGCCCCGCCTGCAGCAGGTAGTCCACGATCTCTCTCGCGACAGCGAGAGGAAGCGTCCGCTGGTCCATCACGGTCGTGAGGTCGGGCTTGACGAACATGCCGCCGTTGAACGCGGCGATCGGCGTGGTGAGCTTCAGCCGCCCGACCAGCATCGCCATCCCGCGCGGTGGCCGTCCGCTGGTGATCGCGAACTGGATGCCGGCGGCTCGCAGTCGATCGACGGCCTGGCACGCTCGATCGGTGAGGACTCTGTCCTGGGTGATGAGCGTTCCGTCGACGTCGGCGATGAGCAACTTGATGGGCTTCATGACTTTCTCCCCAGGAGCGCGAGCGCCCGCTCCACCACGCCGTCGACCGAGAAGCCATATTCCTTCAGCACGATCTCCCCGGGCGCCGATGCGCCGAAGCGGTCGACGGAGAGAACATCGCCGTCCCAGCCGACCCAGCGGTCCCAGCCGAACGATCTCGCGGCCTCGACGGCGAGCCTGGCCTTGACCGTCCTGGGCAGCACACTCTCGCGATACCCCGCGCTCTGCCGCTCGAAGAGCTCCCAGGACGGCATCGACACCAGGCGCGTCCGGACGCCGCGCTGGCGCAGGATCGGCTCGGCGGCGACGATCAACGACACCTCTGTGCCGGTGCCGATCAGAATGAGCTGGGGCTCGCTCTCGCCTGGATTGAGCACGTACGCCCCCTGGCGCAGCTGCTCGGCGGGCGCGAAGACGCCGCGATCGAGCGTGGGTGTCTGCTGGCGCGAGAGCAAGAGCACCGTCGGAGTATCGTGGTTCTCGACCGCCATCTTCCAGGCCACGCGAGTCTCATTGGCATCGCAAGGTCTGAGCACGGTCACGCCTGGGATGGCGCGCAGGCTCGCGATCTGTTCCACCGGCTCGTGCGTCGGCCCGTCCTCGCCCACGGCGATGCTGTCGTGCGTGTAGACCCAGATCGATCGCAGCTCGGCGATGGCCGACACCCGGATGGGCGGGCGCATGTAGTCGGCGAAGACCAGGAAGGTCGCGCCGAACGGGATGAAGCCTCCGTGATAGACGAGGCCGTTGACGGCCGCACCCATCGCGTGCTCGCGCACGCCGAAGTGGATGTTGCGGCCCCCGTAACCCCAGCCGCCGCCGACGGTCCCCTCCACGCCCTCGCGCGGCCGCAGCGGTGACTCGAAGTCGCCATCCTCCTTGAGCCAGGTGAACGTCGAAGGATCGAGGTCAGCCGAACCGCCGACCAGCTCCGGCACCGTCTTGGCCAGCTCCTGCAACACCGTTTCGGAGGCTTTGCGGGTAGCCAACCCCTTGGGATCGGCGGGAAACTGGGGCAGCCTGGCGTCCCACCCGCTCTCGAGCTGCGCGCTGAAGCGCCGGGTGATCTCCTGCGCCAGCTCGGGGAACTCCTTCGCATAAGCCGCGAAGCGCCTGTCCCAGCCTTCTTGCAGGGTCTTGCCGCGCTCCAGGGCGGAGCGAAAGTGCGCGAGCGCCTCGGCCGGAATGTGGAAGAGCGGCTCCTCGGGCCAGCCCAGGTTGCGCTTGGTCTTCTTCACCTCCTCGACGCCCAGTGGGTTGCCGTGCGCGTGCCACGAGCCGGCGAGATCGGGCGCGCCGTAAGCGATCACCGTCTTCACCACGATCAGGGAGGGTTGCCCGCGGGTCTGCTGCGCCGCCTCTAGCGCGCGCGAGATGGCCCGCAGATCATTGCCGTCATCGACCTTTTGCACGTGCCAGCCGTACGCGCGGTAGCGCGCCGCCACGTCCTCGGTGAACGCGAGCGACGTGGTGCCCGAAAGCGTGACGCCGTTCGAATCGTAAAGGACGATGAGCTTGCCGAGGTTCAGGTGACCCGCCAGTGAAGCCGCCTCGGCCTGGACGCCTTCCATCAGATCCCCGTCGCCGGCGAGTACATACGTGAAGTGATTGAATACCTCGTGGCCCGGGCGGTTGTAGCGCGCGGCGAGGTGTGCCTCGCCGATCGCCATTCCGACCGCGTTGGAGATACCCTGGCCAAGCGGCCCGGTCGAGGCCTCGACGCCCCTCGTGAGGTGGCTCTCGGGATGGCCGGGCGTCAGGCTGTGCCACTGGCGGAAGCTCTTGAGCTGCTCGAGGGTCATGTCTTTGTAGCCGGTGAGATGGAGCGCCGCATACAAGAGCGCCGACGCGTGGCCGGACGACAGCACGAAGCGGTCACGATCGATGAAGCCTGGATCGGCGGGGTTGCGGCGGATGAAGCGCGTCGCCAGCACGTAAGCCATGGGCGCCGCATCGAGCGGCATGCCGGGATGGCCCGATCTCGCTTTTTGCACCATATCGACCGCGAGGAAGCGAAGTGTATTGACGCACAGTTGATCGAGCTCTTCCTGATTCATCACGGCCTCCACCACTCGAGTGTGCCGGCAGGCAGAGCCGGCGATCTCCCCATCTACCTGCAAACTGATCACACGTTGGGCGCGTTCAATGACGAACGGACCCGCGGCAACGTGTTCGCGATCAGCTTCGGCTACTTGGGTAGAGGACGAGCACCGTCGAGCTCGACGGCGGCGGCGGCATCCACCATCCAGTGCAACTTGCCGCTGCCGGGCCTTATCAGCTGCGCCGGCAGCAATGGACCGCGCGCATCACCCTCCCGCAGCACTTCGCGGAGGCGCGCGGCCTTATCGGCGCCGGCCACCAGGAACGTCACGTCCGCGCTGGCGTTGAGCACGATCGTCGTCAGGGTCACGCGCCACATGTCCCGCGGGTGCTGGACGTGCACCGCCATGGCCCAGCGGCTCGCCTCGGTGGTCGCCGCGGTCCCGGGGAAGATCGACGCCGTGTGACCATCGGGACCGAGCCCGAGCAGTGCGAGGTCGAAGCTGCGGGTGGGCTTATCACCGGGACCGAAGAACTTCCGGAGCTCGCGCTCGTAGGCCTCGGCCGCCTGCTCGGGCCGGTCTTCACCACGGATGCGGTGCACGTTCTCCGGGGGCAGCGGCACCCGGTCGATCAGCGCTTCCCGGGTCATCCGGTAGTTCGAGTCAGGATGATCGGGCGGAACGCACCGCTCGTCACCCCAGAAGAGGTGCATCCGCGACCACTCGATAGCGGAGGCATGGGGCGCGCTCGCCAGCAACTGGTAGAGCGGCTGCGGCGTCGATCCGCCCGACAAGGCGAGCAGGCACCGGCCACGAGCACCGATCGCCTCGGCCGCCAGCTTCGTGATCCGCTCTGCCTGCGCGCGAACCAGCGCGCTCTTGTCAGGAAATGTTTGGACCTCGCCCATGCAGCACCCCCCTATCGCTGACCTTGCGATCAGAGCTTGGTAAGCGCCATCGGCATGCCCATTGTTTCCTTTGAGGACACGATGAGAGCAACAGAAAAGCTGCGCAATGATGGCCAGAGTCTCTGGCTCGACAACATCACACGCAAGATGCTCGATTCGGGCCAGATCTCGCGTTACGCCGAGCAGTACTCGGTGACGGGACTGACGTCGAATCCTTCCATCTTCGACAAGGCGATCGAATCGGGAGACTACGACGCCGAGATTCGAGACAAGGCCGCGCGCGGTATTGCGGGGGAGGAATTGTTCTTCGACCTCGCGATCGAAGACCTGCGGCGCGCGGCCGACCTGTTCCTTCCCGTTCACGAGCGCACCGATGGCGTGGACGGTTGGGTTTCGCTGGAGGTCTCCCCATTGCTGGCCCACGACGCCGAGAGCACCGTCGAGGCGGCCAAGGCGTTGCACGAGCGAGCCGGTCGCCCCAACCTGTTCATCAAGATTCCCGGCACCGCCGAGGGGCGCGTCGCGATCGAGGAGTGCATCGCCGCCGGCGTCCCGATCAACGTGACCCTGCTGTTTTCGGCCGATCAGTATCGAGGTGCCGCCGATGCCTATTTGCGCGGCATCGAACGCCGGATCGCGGCCGGGCTCAATCCTCGGGTGGGCTCGGTTGCGTCCGTGTTCATGTCACGCTGGGACAAAGCCGCCAATCCGCGGGTGCCTGTGCAGCTGAAGAATCGTCTCGCGCTGGCCGTCGGCCGCGACATTTACCGCGCGTATCGGCAGCTCATGGAGTCGGAACGATGGCAGCGATTGGAGAACGGCGGCGCCCGCATGCAGCGGTTGCTGTGGGCCAGCACCAGCACCAAGGACCCGAGCGCGCCGGACACCTTTTATGTGCACGGTCTCTCCGCACCCTTCACCGTCGACACCATGCCCGACAAGACCCTCGTCGCGTTCTTCGAGCACGGCGAGGTCGGTGAGCAGATGCCTCCCGATGGCGGCGACTGCGATCTGGTGCTGGCCCAGTTTGCGGCCGCCGGCGTGGATGTCGGCGCCCTCGCTGCGCAGCTCCAGGACGAAGCCGCCGAGGCGTTCGACGCCTCGTGGAAAGATCTTCTCCAACACATCGATCAACAGGTGAAATCATGAGCGTCACACTCCGGCAGCGTCCCGCCTGGAAAGCTCTCGAACAACATCACAGCGCGCTGGCCGGCCGCCATCTGCGCGACCTGTTCGCGTCCGACCCCGCGCGCGCAGAGCGCTTTACCTGCGAAGCGGCCGGGCTAGAGCTCGACTACTCGAAGAACCGGATCACCGACGAGACCATCCGGTTGCTTCTGCAGCTCGCGGACGAGAGCGGGCTGCGCGCGCACATCGACGCGATGTTTCGCGGCGACCGGATCAACGTCTCCGAGAACCGCCCGGTGCTCCACGTCGCGTTGCGCATGCCCGCGAAGGCGTCGCTCCTCGTCAACGGCACAGACGTCGTCAAGCAGGTCCACGAGGTGCTCGGCCGGATGCGCGCGTTCTCCGAGCGCGTGAGCTCGGGCGAGTGGAAGGGTCACACCGGTAAGCCCATCCGAAGCGTGGTCAACATCGGGATCGGCGGGTCGGACCTCGGACCCGTGATGGCGTACGAGGCGTTGCGCGCCTACAGCCGGCGCGACATGACCTTCCGATTCGTCTCCAACATCGATTCGACCGATCTGGTCGAGGCCACGCGCGACCTCGAGCCGGAAGAGACGTTGTTCATCGTGTCGTCGAAGACGTTCGGGACCCTCGAGACCATGACCAACGCTCGATCGGCGCGGCAGTGGGCCATCGCCAAGCTCGGAAGTGAATCGGCGATCGCCAAGCACTTCGTCGCGGTGTCGACCAACGCCCAGCGGGTGTCGGAGTTCGGCATCGACCCGGCCAACATGTTCGGCTTCTGGGACTGGGTCGGCGGACGCTACTCGATGGATTCCGCGATCGGGTTGTCGACGATGCTGGCCATCGGCCCCGATCACTTCCGCGACATGCTGGCCGGCTTCCACGCGCTCGATGAGCACTTCCGCACCGCCCCGTTTGCGCAGAACCTGCCTGTTCTGATGGGGCTGCTCGCGGTGTGGTACGGCGACTTCTTCGGGGCGCAGAGCAACGGCGTGATGCCCTACGAGCAATACCTGAAGCGGTTCCCGGCGTACTTGCAGCAACTGACGATGGAGTCGAACGGCAAGCACGTGACGCTGGATGGGGCCGTCGTCGACTATCAGACCGGGGCCGTCTACTGGGGAGAGCCGGGAACCAACGGCCAGCACAGCTTCTATCAACTCATTCACCAGGGCACAAAGCTCATCCCGCTCGACCTCATCGGCTTTGGCCAGGCGCTCAACCCACTCGGCGATCACCACGATATCCTCATGTCGAACGTGTTCGCCCAGGCCGAGGCGTTGGCCTTCGGCAAAACCGAGGACGAGGTGCGGGCCGAGGGCACGCCGCCCGCGGTCGCGCCGCATCGGGTGATGGAGGGCAACCGGCCGACCAACGTCATCCTGGCCCAGAAGCTGACCCCGCACACGCTGGGTGCCCTGGTCGCGCTCTACGAGCACAGCGTCTTCACCCAGGGCACCATCTGGGGCGTCGACTCCTTCGACCAGTGGGGCGTCGAGCTCGGCAAGGTGCTGGCGAAACGGATCATCCCCGAGCTCCAGAGCAAGACCGAGCCCAAGCTCGCGCACGACGCGTCCACGAACGCGCTGATCCGGCGCTACCGCAGCCTCAGGAGCAAGGGTTAGCGCGCGGGGCGCAGGCGGATTCAACGCCGCGGCTTGAACACCCGTCGCTCGACCGAGTCACCGCGCGCGATGAGCACCTCGCTGACCAGCGCCGGCGGAAAGAGGCCGTGCGCGACGACGCCCGGGGTGGCGTCGAGCCATGCCGCCAAGGCCGCCGGATCATCGAACGGCCCGTGATAGTCGGCGATGACGCCTCCGTCGGGGCTTTGCGGTACGTCGCGCAGGATGGTGGGCTGCAGGCGGCGCAGCGTCGCAGGCAACCCGAACGCGAGCAACTCCAGTGGAATGGGGCCGTGAAGCGACGGCACCGGTTTGCTCGAATCGCCGATGACGACGAACCGATCGCCCGCAGCCGCGACGATCTTTTCGCGCGTATGCGCGGCCCCGCCACCCTTGACCAACCAACCATCGGGGGCGACCTGATCGGCGCCGTCTATGACGATGTCGAGCCGGTCGAGTCGATCGAACGCCTCGACGTGGAGGCCCAGCCGGCGCGCTGCCTGCTCCGTCCTCACGGACGAGGCGACACAACGCAGGGACAGTGACCGCCGGGCCAGCGCCGGCAGCAGAAAGGCGGCCGTCGAGCCCGTGCCGAGGCCGATGGTCATGCCAGGCTCGACGAGCTCGGCGGCAGCCTCCGCGGCGAGCCGCTTCTCGTGCTCGATGCTCATCGCGGCGACGCCGTGCTTGCGTGGGATGTCCATGGTCTTAATCTAGGTTTGGGAGCGGAAGGTGACAAAGACTCCGTTACGGCCGGAGTGGTTTTGCGGGGTCGACGTGGCTCCTTCGATCTACGCCGCCGACTTCTCGAAGCTGGGAGCGCAGCTGGTCTCACTGCTCGAGGCCGGGGCGCGGATCTTTCATTTCGACGTCGGCGACGGGCAGTTCATCGAGGACATCACCATCGGTCCGGTGGTCCTCAGATCAATCGCGCCCCTCATCCACGAGCGCCACGGCGTCATCGGCTGTCACTTGATGGTGGCCGAGCCCGAGCGGCAGTTCGCCCATCTGAAGGCCGCCGGGGCGGACAGTGTCAGCTTCCATCTCGAAGCATGCGCCGACCCGGCCGCCGCCATCCAGCTCGCGCGCGCGCTCGGTCTCAGCGTCGGCGTTGCGTTCAACCCTGAGACCCCCGTCGAGAAAGCTGCGGCTGCCGCCGAGTCCGGCGACTTTGCGCTGTGCATGAGCATTCACCCCGGCCTTTCCGGCCAGTCGTTCCTGCCCGATGCCTGCGGGCGGATCCGCCGGCTCCGCAAGCTCCTGCCCTCCGGCATCATCGAGGTCGACGGTGGCATCCACCACGCCAACATCGCGGCGGTCAGGCGCGCCGGCGCCGACCTGCTCGTGGCCGGAAGCGCGATCTTCTGGGGAGACGCCCCCGGGACCGCCTACCGCCAGCTGCGCGCACGAGTGGAGGAGCGTCGAGAAGCCGTTACGGAACCCCGCGAACCGTGACCACGGCCGTCGTGCCCATCCGAAACGGGTGCTCGCTGTCGCGGTCGAGGAGGCGGATGCGCACCTGGAACCGGTTTGCGCGCTCGATCCGGAAGGAAGCATTCGCTATGTATCTGCTTGGGCGGAGACGGCGAAGCGCGACCACTCCCGTTTCTGGGAGACGGCGTCGATGACCTGCGCGGTCACGATCAGCGCCAGGTGCGAGAACGCCTGCGGGAAGTTGCCGATCTGGCGCCGCAGCTTCGGGTCGTACTCCTCGGACAGCAGGCCGAGATGGTTGCGCAGCGACAGCAGGCGCTCGAACAGGGCTTCGGCCTCGCGCAGCCGGCCCGCAAAGGCATAGTTGTCCGCCAGCCAGAAGCTGCACGCCAGGAACGCGCCTTCCGATCCGGGCA
Source organism: uncultured Myxococcales bacterium (assembly GCA_964571275.1). Classification (GTDB taxonomy): domain Bacteria; phylum Myxococcota_A; class Polyangia; order Fen-1088; family Fen-1088; genus DASRQZ01. The sequence goes on along the minus strand of CAZNCQ010000030.1, from coordinate 3,793 downwards.
GCCCGTCGGTGCCGTGCTCGGTGCCGTAGCGAAGCACGAAGCCGTCGCGCACGAGCGTCTTCTCGATCGCGGCCACGGTCCCCTGCACGCGCGGGTCGCTGCCCGGCAGAAACCCGAAGTGGGGAATGACGAGCACGCTCGCGTCGAGCTCGGTGGAGCCATAGTACTGCGTGAACGCGCCGACTCGTGGGTTGAAGCCGCGCTCGCAGACCTCGGTGTGAATCCGCTCGGCCAGCGCGCGCAGGTGGGGCAAGAGCTTGCGCCCCTCGTCGCCACCCGCGCCGAACTCGGCGATCGCCCGGGCGATGCGATCGATGGCGACCCAGGCCATCACCTTCGAATGCGTGAAGTGGCGCCGCCCGCCGCGCATCTCCCAGATGCCGTCGTCCGGCTGCTGCCAGGCCTTCTCGACGAACCCCAGCACGTCTGCGCCCGACTTCCACCCCTGCTCGGTCCCGTGCATGCCCTGCTGGTACGCCGCGTAGATACAGGACAGCACCTCGCCGTAGACATCGAGCTGGAACTGCTTGGAGGCGGCGTTGCCGATGCGGACGGGTTTGGACGCCTCGTAGCCGGGCAGCCACGGGAGCTCGATCTCGGTGAGGCGCCGGAAGCCGTCGACGGCGTACACGATCTGCAAGTCCGCCGGATCGCCCGCGACGGCGCGCAGCAGCCAGTCGCGGAACGCGAGCGCCTCGTCGAGGTATCCGCCGATCATGAACGCATCCAGCGTCAGGCTCGCGTCGCGCAGCCAGCAGAAGCGGTAGTCCCAGTTGCGAACGCCGCCGATCTCCTCGGGCAGCGACGTCGTCGGCGCCGCCACGACGCCGCCGGTCGGCGCGTAGGTCAGCGCCTTGAGCGTGAGCAGCGAACGCACGACGGCGTCGCGCCAGCGCCCCTGGTAGGTGCAACGGCCCGCCCAGGTCCGCCAGAACGCGTCCGTCGACGCGAGCCGCTCATCCGCATCGGCGCCCGCCGGCGGCGGCTCGTGCGACGGATACCAGGTGAGCTGCATGGGGATCCGATCGCCCTTCCGGACCTGGAGCTGCGCCGACACGCACGCCCCTTGCTGCGTCAATGCCAGGGGCCCGCGCAGGATCAGCGCGTCCGGTCCGGCCAGGAAGCGCGTCCCGTCGCGGGTCATCTCGATCAGCGGCACGTCGGCGCCGAATCCGAAGCAGACGTCGAGCCGCATCTCGATCGGCACCTCACCCTCGATACCTTCGACGATCCGGACGACGTCGCAGCGGGTGCCCATCGGCATGAAGTCGATGATGCGAACCACGCCACAGTCGCAGACGAGCTCGGTCTCGAGCACCATGCTGTCGTCGCGATAGCGCTGGCGCTTCTCGCGCAGCCCCGCCGCGGGACAGAGCGACCAGCGGCCGTGCTCGTCGTAGCCGACCAGGGCCGCGAAACAGGCGTCCGAATCGAAGCGCGGCGCGCACAGCCAGTCAATCGACCCGCTACGCGACACCAGCGCGCAGGTGTGGCTGTTCCCGATCAGCCCGTAGTCCTCGATCTTCGACGCCATGACGACCCGTCCTTTCGCCGCGCGCAGACAACCTGCGTTCGGGGCTGCACCCGGGCGATGGCAATTGATCCTGATTTCGAAGGGATCGGCGGGCGAGACCTGGCGAGACTGGCCGTGCTGACCACGCCCTGGTACCTCGACCGGCCGGCCCGGACGAGGTCTCAGATGTCGCATTGACTGCCCTGGCCTCCGTCACACGTTGAACATCAGGGGAGTGAAGAAATGATGACGGTGTCGCTCAAGCGAAGGTTCCTGGGGAGTCTGTGCGGGGTCGTTGCGCTCGTGGTTGGGTCGGGCCTGGTGACTCGAGCGAGCGGACAGCCGGCGTCACCCGGCGATGTGCCGCGTTCCGTGCTGGCGCCCTCGGACGGTCGAATCGTCGCGAGGCTGCACGCGATCAATCAGGAGGAGATCTCTGCCGGAAAGATGGCTGAGACGAACGGATACGCCCAGGCGGTGCGCGACTTCGGGGCGACCCTGGTCAGCGATCATCAGGCGGCGGACCAGACGTTGCTCGCGTACGCGAAGAAAGCGGGCATCGATCCGAACGCGATGCCACAGGACATCGCGAGCAAGATGGAGGCGGAACACGCCAAAGTGGAACACCTCCGCCCATTGACGGGGCAGAGATTCGACCAGGAGTTCGCCCAAACGATGCGCGACGGCCACGCGCAGGTGATCACGCTGGTGCAGACCACGGTGCCCCAGGTATCCAGTCCCGAGCTTCGCGCGCTACTGAATGGGCTCTTGCCGACGCTGCGCGCGCACTACGAGACGGCGGCCAGGCTCGCTTCGTCGCCGGCAGCCGCCGCATCGTCTCCGCAGACGCCGAAAGCCACCAGCACCGGCAGCGGTCAGCCGCCCTCCACCGTGCCTTGATGATGATGAGTGGTCGATTGGTTGATTGATCGAGGAACGTCTTTTCCGTCGTCGGTCACGGCAGCGAGCGGGACTGGCGGCGGGCTCGCACGGCGGCGGCCAGCTCGTCGAGCAACGGCACGGTCGCGTCCCATCCCAGGCACCCGTCGGTGATGCTCTGACCGCGGGTGAGGGCGCCGCCCGGCTTCAGATCCTGGCGCCCCGCGACGAGGTTGCTCTCGATCATCACACCCATGAGGTCGGCGTTGCCGAGCGCGACCTGCGCCGCCACCGCGCGAGCCACCGTGGGTTGACGGCGATAGTCCTTCTGGCTGTTGCCGTGGCTGCAGTCGACCATGATCGTCGGGCGCAACCCGGCGTCGCGCATGGCCGCGGCCGCAGCGCCGACGCTGGCGGCGTCGAAGTTCGGTCCGGCCGTACCGCCACGCAGAATGACGTGGCAATGCGGGTTGCCGAGCGTGGTGACGATGCCGGCCAGCCCCTGCTCGGTCACGCCGAGAAAGCGGTGCGCCTGCGCGCTGGCGGTCACGGCATCGACGGCGATCTGAATCGTGCCGTACGTGCCGTTCTTGAACCCGATCGGCATCGACAGGCCGGAGGCCAGCTCGCGATGCACCTGGCTCTCGACGGTGCGCGCGCCGATCGCGCCCCAGCTGATGGCGTCGGCGACGAACGCCGGCGAGATGGGATCGAGAAATTCGCCGCCGCACGGAACGCCACGGTCGGTGAGCCGGGCCAGCAACCCGCGCGCGGCGCGCAGCCCTTTGTTGATCTTGAACGTCCCATCCAGATCGGGATCGTTGATGAGCCCTTTCCAGCCGACCGTGCTGCGCGGCTTCTCGAAGTAGACGCGCATGATCATGCACAGGTCCGGCGCGAGTCGCGCGGCGACTGGTTGCAGGAGGCCGGCGTACTCCTCGGCGGCTGCGGGGTCGTGGATCGAGCAGGGTCCCACCACCAGCAGCAGGCGGTCGTCGGTTCCGGAGAGGATCGCGGCGACCTGCTGCCGGAAGCCGACCACGGTGTCGGCCGCCGCGGGAGACAGCGGGATCTCCTCGAGGAGGATCGCGGGCGACATCAAGGGATGCACGCTCTCGACCCTCAGGTTCCGGGTGTTCTGCATTGACCGGATTGTACCTGACCTGCCCGCCGGCATCGTCTCCGGGGTGACGAGACGAAGCGATCTCGAACGAGATGGCTCCTATCTGGCTCCCGGCCGCGCGGCCCCCGGGCCCGCGGTCATCGCCCGCGATGATTGCAGGTAGCGAAAGACGTCGGCGTCGGTCGACATGATCAACCAGCTGTCCTTGTCGATCGTGGCGCGATAGGTCTCCATGGTGCGCAGGAATCGGTAGAGCTCGCGGTCGCGGTTGTTGGCGT